>CAZNYF010000034.1:0-19676 GCA_964577195.1 uncultured Thiotrichales bacterium
TGCCTGGAATGACGAGTTATTCGGTATAAAAAACAGTTTTAATGATCCCGAAGTGATGTCAATTCAACGCGCAGCCGTCGCTAATTTTGGTTTGCGAGCGTATGGCGTACATGTTAATGGGTTGGTGAATACGGGTCAGGGACAGAAGCTTTGGGTAGCCACCAGGGCAAAAAGTAAAAATACATTTCCTGGCATGCTGGATCATATTGTTGCTGGCGGACAACCCGCTGGCACAGGGTTGCTCGAAAACGTAATTAAAGAAGCCGATGAAGAAGCCTCTATCCCCAAAGCGCTTTCCTCTCAAGCAAAATTAAAAAGTACCATTACTTATTGCAGCGAAAGTACTCAAGGTTTAAAGCCGGATACTTTATTTTGTTTTGATCTTCAATTACCCGAGGAGTTTATTCCTCGGAGTAACGATGGAGAAGTTGAATCATTTGAGCTAATTTCTCTTGAGGAGGTCGCCAGAATCATTAATACAACCGAGCGATTTAAACCTAATTGTAATCTGGTTATTATTGACTTATTAATTCGTCAAGGCGTTATTGAGGATGAAAATAATGAGCTTGGTAAGCGCCTCCGCCAGCCGTTGCCTTAAAAAGGGTAACTCGGGTTAATGAACCTTAAATTCAATGCGCCGGTTCAGTGCCTTGCCTTTCACAGTTGAATTATCTGCAATGGGTTTTGACTCACCATAGCCCTTGGCTGTGAGACTATTCTTTACTTTTTTCTGGACTAAAAAATCCACAACGGCTTGGGCGCGACGCTGGCTGAGTGCCTGGTTTAATTGAGCGCTGCCGCTGGAATCGGTATGTCCTGCCACTTCAATTTTTGCGTTTGGACAATCGGTGGCTGTCGCAGCCAGCGCATTCAATAAGCGATGACTGGGTTGACTGATCGTCGCTTTGTTCACAGAAAAACGAATTTTCTCTTTGCCGAGCAATTGCACAAATTTGTTTTGGCAGCGAAAGCTCGCATGATTACTAACCTCATCGGTAACGCTAATCGAATAAACGGGTAAGTAAGATTGCGGTAATACACTGCTAATGCGTTGATGAAGAAAGTCTCGTTGTTGTTTAGATTCAACGGAGCCAGTGACGGATAGTTTGGAGCTGGAAATAATAATTTTTCCGCGAGAAAAATTCTTTAAATTGGTTATTAAGTGGTCATGGATAATTGAGGCAACCTGTGGAGAGGCATCTTTTGCAATGCTGAGGTTATCAGCAACCTGGTTTGTGCCAAACGTAGCTTGTGCCTGTGAGACAATGCCTGTTTTTGTTTTGATATCAGCCACTGCACCGGTGAGTCGTAATTGTTCACCATCAAACTCAAGTATGTACTCATAATCAGCAATGCCAATATTTGCCTGTGAAGCTGCCGCGGTAGCCACCCGTAGCTGATTATCAACACTGACAACACCGGTTTGTGCAGCGACGAGTTCTTCTGCTTGCTGTTTGCTGGCTTCATCGGCAACCACACCATTGAGAATGAGAGTTTGTCCATCGGCATTTATTTGAACTGTGTCGATACCCGCTGCATTAAGTGCTTGAGTGGATCGAGTACTGATATCGGCTTCTATTTGCTGAGCTGTCTTTGGGAGACAAAAGAATGCCAGAAAAATGATGGCCAGTAGCACTAGAAAGAGTAAAAACAGGGTTCGAGCAGTCATGGATAATCCGGTCTGAAGGTTGGGTTACTCAATAGAGAGATTTGAAAATCTCGCTCAATTAGTAATTCCTTAATAGTGTTTCTAGCACAAGACGCTGAATTTGCAATTAATTTTTTATTTCTAGGTAGGTATTTTTTCGGTGTTTGTAAGATCGTGTCAAAAGCGAGACGAGTGTTGATATACTCCCCGCTTTCCCACCGACAACGAGAGAAGCCATGTTTAGCAAAGATATGACAATTGCTGGTTACGACGATGAAATTGGCAATGCGATTAACCAGGAAGGCGTGCGCCAGGAAGATCATATCGAGCTGATAGCTTCTGAAAACTATGCCAGCCCAAGAGTCATGGAAGCGCAGGGCTCAGTGTTGACAAATAAATATGCTGAAGGCTATCCGGGTCGCCGGTATTACGGTGGCTGCGAGCATGTTGATGTGGTGGAGCAACTGGCGATAGATCGAGTTAAAGAATTGTTTGGCGCAGATTATGCGAATGTGCAGCCTCATTCGGGTTCACAGGCGAATGCCGCGGTGTATATGGCTTTACTACAGCCTGGCGATCCGGTTTTAGGCATGAGTCTGGCGCACGGTGGTCATTTGACTCACGGCTCCAAAGTGAGCTTTTCCGGCAAGTTGTACGATGCGCAACAGTATGGGCTGGATCCTGAAACCGGCGAGATTGACTATGAGCAGGTTGAACAACTGGCACGCGAGCATCAGCCAAAAATGATCATTGCCGGATTCTCGGCTTATTCTCAGGTGGTAGATTGGCAGCGGTTTAGAGATATCGCTGATGAAGTCGGAGCGTGGCTGATGGTGGATATGGCGCACGTTGCCGGTTTGATCGCAGCAGGCGTATATCCCAGTCCTGTTGGAATCGCCGACATCACCACCTCAACGACGCATAAGACTTTGCGCGGCCCACGAGGCGGGATCATCCTTGCCAAAAGCAATCCTGATGTAGAGAAAAAGCTCAATTCGGTGGTTTTTCCCGGAATTCAGGGCGGCCCGTTAATGCATGTGATTGCTGCCAAAGCCATCTCGTTTAAAGAGGCGATGGACGATGACTTCAAATCCTATCAAGCTCAAGTTGTGGTCAATGCCAAGGCGATGGCTGCAGTGATGATGGAACGCGGTTACAACGTGGTTTCCAACGGTACCGAGAATCATCTATTTCTGCTCGATCTCATTGATAAGCCCATGAATGGCAAGCAAGCAGATGCGGCGCTGGATGCGGCAAATATTACGGTGAACAAGAATTCGGTGCCTAATGACCCCGAATCTCCTTTTGTCACCAGTGGTTTGCGAATCGGCACACCAGCGGTGACTACGCGCGGATTTAACGAGCAGGATTGTCGGGATTTGGCGGGCTGGATTTGTGATGTGCTGGATGATTTTGAAAACCAGGCTGTGATTGCCATGGTTAAAGAGAAAGCACTGAAGCTCTGCCATGATCATCCGGTGTATCGGGGATAAACAATGCATTGCCCGTTCTGTCGCCATACGGATACCAAAGTAATCGATTCCCGCTTAGCCGGGGAGGGCGAGCAGATTCGTCGTCGCCGCCAATGTCTGGATTGTGGCGAGCGATTTACGACCTATGAGAGCGCCGAGCTGAACATGCCCAGGCTGGTTAAACGCGATGGTCGACGTGAAGGCTTTGATGAGGAGAAACTGCGTCGCGGTGTGTTGTTCGCGCTGGAAAAGCGTCCCGTAAAAACCGAGCATGTTGAGCAAGCGATTAACCAGGTTAAGAAGCGATTAATGGGCTCGGGAGACAAAGAGGTGAATACGCGGCGTCTTGGCGATTGGGTGATGGATGAACTACTCAAGCTTGATCAGGTAGCTTATATTCGGTTTGCTTCGGTGTATCTCAGTTTCGAAGACATGGATGCGTTTCGCGAAACCATCGAACAGTTGGAACAGGGGCTTTCGCCTGAAGCGCGAAGGCATCAAATTCCGCTCATTGATCCCGACTAATGCCATTCTCCACCGCTGATCATAAGTGGATGGCGCGAGCACATCAGCTTGCTGCCAAGGGGCTGTATTCTACTCACCCAAACCCGCGCGTTGGCTGCGTAATCGTCAAGAATGATGAAATCGTAGGCGAAGGTTTTCATCTTCAAAGCGGCACGCCACATGCTGAAATTCATGCTTTAAACGCTGCAGGTGCGGCTGCCGAAGGGGCAACCGCCTATGTCACATTAGAACCGTGTAGCCACACTGGCAAAACACCTCCCTGTGCAGATGCTCTGATTAAAGCTGGCGTTGCTAGAGTGGTTGCTGCCATCGAAGATCCTAACCCACTGGTGTCGGGGCAGGGGCTGGCGCGTTTGCAGGCAGCAGGTATCGTTGTGGAGTCAGGTTTGCAGGCGCAGGAAACTCGGCAGCTTAATCGTGGATTTATTCAACGTATGCAAACGGGATTACCATGGGTGAGTGTCAAGCTTGCGATGAGTCTCGATGGACGTACTGCGATGGCTTCTGGCGAGAGCCAGTGGATCACAGGTGAGGCTGCGAGGCTGGATGTACAAAGACTACGCGCCCAAAGTTCTGCAGTTCTCACAGGCATTGGTACAGTGCTGGACGACGATCCATCAATGAATGTCAGGGTTGATGCAGCTTTTCTTGGCAGTGAAGTTGATCCGCAGCAGCCACTACGCGTTATTGTCGATTCAAATTTGCGTACACCGGTTGATGGAAAGATTTTAAATGGTTGTGATAAAGTGCTGATTTTTCACCGTTCTGATGTCAGAAATCAGGGTAAACCCTGGCCTGATAATGTTGAGCTTTGCGCCATTGGGCAACGCCATAACGGGTTAGATTTACAGGCTGTGTTATCTGAGCTTGGCAATCGGGAAATCAACGAAGTGCATGTGGAAGCGGGTGCAACCCTGTGTGGCTCGTTACTTGCGTCTGGACTGGTTGATAAATTGATTATATATATGGCATCACACCTCATGGGCGATACCGGCAGAGGCTTGTTTCATCTCCCAGCGCTAACTAAAATGCAAGACAGGATAAGCTTAAACATAGAAGATATTCGTCCGCTAGGGGATGATTGGAAAATTACCGCCACGCCGAAGAAAATTAGCATTTAACGTTTTATCAGGCCTTTTAATTTGTGATCAAAAAGTAGAAATAACTATGTCGACAATTGTTGCAGTAAGAAAAAATGGTAAAGCCTGCATCGCAGCAGATACCTTAACCACATTTGGTGATTGTCGTCAGGCCGCTGACATGGACGCTGATTCTGAAAAAATACTTTCATTTGAAGGTAGCTATCTAGGCATCGTCGGTAGTGCCGCGCATCATCTGGTGGTACAAAGTGCGTTACGAAAATTAAAACATGCTGATTTTTCCAGCCGTCCAGCAGTGTTTGAAACACTTTGCGAATTACATCCTCTACTCAAAGAAAATTATTTTCTAAACCCAAAAGATGAAGAAGATGATGCCTATGAGTCTACGCATATTGATTCCCTATTGGTAAACGAAACGGGTATTTATGGTATTTATGCGCTGCGAGAGGTATTTGAATACACGACCTACTGGGCCATTGGGGCGGGGTCTGAATTCGCTTTAGGTGCTATGTATGCAGTGTATGATCAATTGGATAGCGCTGAAGAAATAGCCAAAGTCGGCATTGAAGCCGGCGCTAAGTTTAACACCGATACAGCATTACCGATGACGCTTTACAGTGTTGATCTGGCTCCTGAAAAACCCGAGACAATTTTAATTTAAACGACCATGTTTACAGGTATTATACAAGCAATCGGCAGCCTTAAATCCCTTACACCAAGCGGTGGTGATCAACGTATTGTTGTCGAGGTTGGAACGCTCGACATGGACGATGTACAGCTGGGTGACAGCATTGCTGTGAATGGTGTTTGTCTGACCGCAATTGAATTTGATCAGCAATCTTTTGCTGCCGATGTATCCAACGAAACACTGGAATGTACAACGCTGGGGAATTTGAATGCTGGCGATCCGGTTAATCTGGAGAAAGCGTTACTGCCGACTACGCATTTGGGTGGTCATCTTGTTAGTGGACATGTGGATGGTGTTGGCGAAATTATTTCACGTAGCGAAGATGGCCGTTCGATACAGTTTCAGGTTCGCGTGCCAGAAAATTTAAGTCGCTATATCGCTGCCAAAGGTTCTATTTGTATTGATGGAATTAGCCTGACAGTGAATAATATTGAAAATAGTACCTTTGTATTAAATATTGTTCCGCATACCTTGGTAGAAACCAACCTTGGTAGTGCTAAGGTTGGTGGGCAGGTTAATCTGGAAGTCGATATTATTGCACGTTATCTGGAGAGACTCTTGTCTGGCGGTAAGGATCAAGCACCCCAATCAGAATTGACTGTAGAGAAATTAATGCAAGCCGGATTTAATTCAAATACTGAATAGCCCAGGGTATTTTTTTCTCATTTTATTTCTAAAAATTCTATTTCTAAAAATCCCATTTCTAAAGATTCTTATTTAAAAAATTATGCCATTTGATTCAATCGAAGATATCGTAAAAGACCTTGCCGATGGCAAGATGGTTATTATTGTTGATGATGAAGATCGCGAAAATGAAGGCGATTTAATCATGGCTGCCTCGATGGTGCGTCCACAAGATATTAATTTCATGGCGCAATACGGTCGGGGACTCATCTGCCTGACGCTGACTCAAGAACGCTGTCGTCAATTGGATTTGCCGCTCATGGTTGGGCGTGCAGGTGATGCTCAGGAAACCAATTTTACGTTATCAATTGAAGCGGCAGAGGGAGTCACTACGGGAATCTCTGCTTATGACCGCGCGCAAACTGTTAGAGCAGCGATTGCACCGAACGCCCGTTCTACCGATATTGTGCAACCAGGCCATATTTTTCCTCTCATGGCTCGCGCCGGTGGAACGCTCACCAGAGCAGGGCATACGGAAGCAGGTTGTGATCTCGCACGTATGGCAGGGCTGGAACCGGCTGGCGTAATTGTAGAAATTTTAAAAGAAGATGGCAGTATGGCTCGCCGTCCCGATCTGGAAAAGTTTGCCAAAGAACATGATTTAAAAATAGGCTCAATAGAAGATTTAATTCACTATCGAATTCACAATGAGAAAACGATAGAGCGGGTTGCAGAAACAGTCATCCCTACTGAGTTTGGCGAGTTTAATTTAGTCGCTTATAAAAATAATACCTCTGGACATGTTCATTACGCGCTAGTCAAAGGTAAAGTGTCTGGCAAAAAGGCTGTTATGGTTCGCGTTCATCTACAGGATGGATTAGCCGATTTACTGCCGATTTCGTCGACTGAATTTGGTTGGCCGCTACGCGATGCATTAAGACGAATATCGGAAGAGGGTACAGGTGTCGCAGTCATTTTGCGCCAACCCGAATCAGAAGATAAATTAATCCGTCGAATTCAAAATATTGGTAAGACTGATAAGCCACATTCAGAACCAGACCAGCCGGAAGATCTAAGAACCTACGGAATTGGTGCTCAGATTCTTTCAGACCTTGGTGTTCGCCATATGCGCCTGTTGAGCGCACCAAAGAAATTCCACGCGCTCGGTGGTTTTAATCTTATTGTTGACGAATATATTTGGGATGAAGATATATAAGTGACACGGTTTTTGGAACCTGTTTTATTTCTTAACCCAGTAGCGCATCTTCAGTTTCTTGATAAACCGAGACTTTGTTTCTACCACTATCCTTGGAGGCATAAAGTGCCTTGTCAGCCAATTCAATCAGGTCAGGTAAAGATTGGTTTTTGGAGGATAATATCGAGATACCAAAGCTGGCTGTAATTCTCAGGCCCTCAACACTGCGAACACCTTTTCCTGCGAGTTGTTCAATACTTTCTCGCATACGTTCGGCTATCTCAAAGCCTTTTTTCTGGCTGATTCCAGGCAAAACAATACAGAATTCTTCTCCGCCATACCTTCCAAGTACGTCGTTTTGACGGATGTTGCGAGACAACAGGCTGGTGACTACCTGTATGGCGGAATCACCAACAGGGTGGCCGTGGTTATCATTGATCAATTTAAAATGATCAATGTCGCACATAATGCAACTGAGCGGCATATTGGTCTGTGTACAAAGTTTTAATTGTTTCTCACCATGATCAAAGAATGCGCGACGATTAAAAATTCCTGTCAATTGATCAAAGTTTGCTAAATTTTGTAATTCCTTGTTTTGAGCCTTAATCTTAGACTGAGATAATTGAAGTTTTGTCAGTGTTTTCCTTAACTGGGCATTAATTCTCTCTTTTTGTGTAATATCATTAAAAGTCACCAGGCAGCCTTGAATTTTTGACTCACCACCTTTTACCGGTGCTACATTCATAGAGACAATTCGCTCTGTAGAATCTGGCTGGCTAATATTTAGTAGTACGTGATTAATCGATTTTTCGGTTTTCAGAACTTGCTTCCAGGGTGGTTCTGAATCCGATTGCTCAATCGCAGGCAAAAGCCACTTGAGTGAAGAAACTTTTTTTCCTATTACACTCAATGTTGCATCAGGGTGGAGTATTTTAAAATTCTTGTTTGTCAGTAGTATATTTTCATTTTTATCGATAATCATTACGCCTTCAGTGAGCGTGTCGAGTGCATTATTGACGCGATCGGGAATGACTTTGGTTGGATCAAGATGATTCAATACTCTACGCAGGTAAATGTAGTAGAGGAGTGAACCGAATAGAAATATTGTAACAGGCAAGGCGACGCGAGGAGTTTTTATGATGTTTGTGAAACTATTTTCTGTTTCTTTGCGGTAGCTTATTTCGATCTTTCCCCAATTATTTTGTTGCTTGTAAATAGGGATTTGTATGAAGTTAACGGTTGATTTATTACCCCGCGGAGTGATCCAAAACTCATCATGAGAGCCACTCTGAGCCATTAATGTTCCATCATTCAAGCGTACGGCAACTGACTGAATATCTGAGCTTCTTGCTTGAACTGTTACAAGTGTTTGGTTTAACAGATTTACATTATCAGGTTTGAGTAATGCGCTCAGTTGCAAGGAGAGATTGATGCTGGTTGTTTCTCTTATTTCTCGCAGCTGATCATCCGCATTTGGAATAATTCCAATAACGCGATCAAGTATAAAAAACATTAGTATTGTTATCGAGACTAAGCCCAATGAGATACTAACGGCTGGCGTGAGGTGGAACCTTTTCAAAACTTAATCCAATTGTTATTGTTATTATTTAGGCAGCCGGTTGTTGGTCGCGCTGATTGTTCTGGTTATTATTGTTGTGTACTTAGGAACGGAAAATAAATAACTTAAACATCTGACTCGTTCTATTCCTCCTGCTTATACGATCTCAATCGTCAAGTAGAACCACTATGCTCCTCTTGAGATAGTGTAAGCAGAAGGAAAATGACTTCGCCAAATGATCAAGTTATTTAATTTCCGTTCCTAATGTTGTTCCACACATATTTATCGGCAAGTTGCAGAGAAATAGCGTATTTCGCAGATTAATGGCGGAGTTACCAGTGCCAAAGGTGATCTTGAATATTTTGGTTCTTAGCCTTTCTCCTCCAGAATAAATAGAGACGCCCTTAAAAACCTGTGCCGCGCACTGCGAGCAGTTTTCGTGCTTCCCTTGTATTTTGTTTTAATCTCCAGCGTTGGCGTCTGGCTGACCACTTGGCGCGCAATTGGCTGGTAGTAATAATCAGCTGAGATATCTGTTGTGGTAGTGGTTTTTCAACCGCATAAATTCTGCGTAATACAGCGATAATCCAATGCGGGGTATAGAGTCCTGTGAGTTTATCGTCGATCGCTAAAATTGTTTCAACTGTTCCAGGTTGCCCGTTACGTGCGCATCGTCCATTGACCTGACGGTCTATGCGCCGAGAATGGTTCAAGTGACAGCGAATAATATACAACCCCCCTGTTGTCAACGATGCGTCTGACAATTTGATGTCTGTGCCACGTCCCGCAATATTGGTCGCTATTGTGACACTTTTAGCCAAACCTGCAGCTGAAATAATTTTCGCTTCTTCGGCATTTTGTCTAGCATTGAGTGTGACATGCTTAATATTGATATCAGTTAGTTGAGTAGATAAAAAATCAGCATCTTCAACTGACCCTACGGTGACTAATACCGGCCTTGTGCCTTCCAGATTATTTTTTATTCTTGCGACAATTTTCACCCATTTAGCGTCACGGGTTAGAAATAGTTTTTCAACCAGGTTTATACGTTGAGAAGCGAGTCTCAATGGTATTTTCACTACCGGCAAGCCATAGGAGTGATTTAGCTCGCTGTGATCTTCTGATAACGTTCCACTGGTGCCACCAAGTTTAAGGTAACGGGGAAAAAACTCTTGATAGGTCATTTTGATTACTTGCTCTTGGTCGTCGGTAATTTCCAATCCTTCTTTAAGTTCAATTAATTGATGGATGCCCTGTGACCATTTTCTCCCGTCTGCTATACGACCGGTAACCATATCAACTATTACAATTTCACCCTCTTTAATCAGATACTCTTGATCTAAATTAAATAGGTGCAGGGCAGACAATGCCTGTTCAACTAAGTAGGCTCTAAATCGATAAACTTGCCAAAGACCAACCTGGTGTTTATTTCGTAATTCAATTTCTAAATGTCCTTTTTTCGTCAGGGATATGTTTTTATGGCCTTTCTCGATTTGAAAATGCTCGGTTTCTGTTAGAGATACAGCCAGATCCATTGCAAATTGATAATGGTCAGGCGTAAATTTTTGTTTCCCCTGAGCTGAAATAACAAAAGGGGTGATTGCTTCATCCAGTAAGATACTATCTGCTTCATCTATAATGGCAAAGCTCAGTCCTCGCAGTACCTGTGTGGTGGTATTTTTTCGGTTGGTCAGGTTTTGCGCCATTCCATGTAAGGTATTTGATTTTTTTGGCTTGCTGACAGCATCTCGAAGATAATCAAAAATTAACTCTCGTGCAGTTGAAAAAACTGTGTTCTTTTGATATTCGAACTGACGATTCTCGAACTCCAAGTCTGCAGTGATAACGCCTACAGATAGATCTAAATGTTTAAATATATCGGTTGCATGGTCTGAATCTCGTTGTGCCAGATAGTCATTGGCGGTAATCACGTGTACAGGTAAACCTATCAAGGCAGCGGTCCCGGCAGCCAATAATATTGCTAATGACTTTCCCTCACCTGTTTGCATTTCTGCCAGACAGTTGTCCAGCATGGTGCTTGCTGCAACGATTTGTGTCTCATAAGCTTTTTGGCCGGTCTGTTTAAAAATGGCATGCCTGACAAGCGACATTGCTCTGATAAAAGCTTCAGGGTTGGAAGGGTTCTGTTGTATCTCCTGGGCTGTCTGGTTTTTGATAGATTGAAATACAATCTCGCTGGTATTTTCCAGTTGAGTTGAATAAGTTTGAACCCGCTTCGCAAATTCAAATCGTTGCTGCATTGATTGTCGTTTGGAACCCTGGATAAGACTTTTTGCTTTGTTTAGCAGATAGTGACTTTGATCAAAATCTTCAATTAGTCGTTCGGGGTATACCGAGTTTTGATGCAATGGAAGTGTGTACATTTAGTGACCTGATCTAAGCCTGGCTGGAAAAATGCTGAATGAATAATTGCTTCCAATGAAAGGTCCATTGTTGTAAAAGTGGTTTGCTACCATGATCAAACCTTAGCCATATCCGACTCCCTAGGTGTTCTGCTTTAAGTCCGGGTGCCTCAAGGTCAACAACAAAAACAGGCGAGAGTGTTGTTTGGCTTTTTTCATCGGCAGGATCAGTTAAAAATGTACCACCGTTTTGATAGCTTAAGGCTGGGCTCGGTAGCTGATAGGTGGCTGAAGGGCGAATTTGAACAATATTGACCGGTTTTATATTTTTTCCTGAGGTATTTAGTTGAGCCAGAACTTCGCCAGGGTATTGATTCAACGTATTAAAACTCTTTTGTGCAATGACTGCTCGCAGACGTAAATTGGATTCTCCCAAAATATACCCCAGCGTATCTCCTTGACGTAAAAAACGCCCTTGTAAATCTGATAGTTGAGGAATTACCACGGTTCCGGCAACTGAACTGCGGATGAATAAGTCCTCTGACTGCCTGTTTATAAGCGTGAGTTCTTTGCTCACCGTTTGATATTCGTGAGTGAGTTGACTGGCTAGCGTCCGATCTTTTTGCTGAGCTGCTTTGAGACGGGCATCGATTGCTACTAGCTTGGCTTCCAGTTGTAATTTTCGGGTGACGAGTAATTCATTTTTTAGTTCTATTAATGGCTGTCCGGGTTTTACGGTATCACCCTGAGCAACCAATATATTTTTAATAAACCCTTCTGCGGATGATCTGATTTTTGATTCATCAGGTGCCCAGACAACGGCTTGTGTAACAGTAGAAAACGGTGACGGAATAACGCTTATAAATAAAACCAGTATTAAAATGATTGTACTAACACTTGCGACAGAGCGTGTTCTTTGACTACTTAGCTCACTCGATTGCCAGAGATAACGGCTAAACTTCCAGACTGGTTTGACAAGTAGGGCATTTAGAAAATACGCGGTAACCAGTGCTGCAAGCAACAAGGAGATACTCGCCATCCATTGTGCAATCACAATCAAGATTATCCACCGGTAACTCCAGGATAAAGGCGTATATAGAAAGAGCCACTTAGCTTCCCCAGGGGTATGATCTGTTTTTAATAATTCTGATACTTTCAGAAAATAGCGTTTACCTAACGAGCTCCAATACTGGCTACTGCGTTTTGCCAAGTCAGGAATTTCAAGCCAGTCTGTCAGAACATAATAACCGTCAAATTTAATCAAAGGGTTGGCATTAAACAGTACGGTAGAAACACCAGAAATAGTCATGACAACAAAAGCGATATCACGAACCCAGCCATCACTGACATTTAACCAGAGAAATAACGCGATTGAAGCAAGAAATATTTCTGTCAGAATGCCCGCAGCACTCACTAGCATTCGGGCATGTTTGTTGGGAAATAAATTAGCTGCCGAGGCGTTAACATAAGGTACCGGCATTAACACCAGCAGACTGATGCCAATTTCGTGAACTTTACCGCCCCAGTGACGGATGGTTATAGCATGCGCCATTTCATGGAAAAATTTGACCAGCGGATAAACAAACCAGGTAATAATCCAGAATTTACTTGAGGGTAAAGTATTCGCAGCGTGTATTGAAATCTCGCCCCAGTTCTGGATGGCTGCCAACGCAGAAAATATAGTCAGTAATAATATTCCAATCCCGGTAAACCAGTGAAACATCCAGCGTGTTTTAGGCTCTAATTTATCTAAAAGTTTTGTCGGATTAATCAATGGTGCTTTAAATGCAAAAGGATTCACTATGGATTGACGACGAATTTTTTTGCGGTTTTTACTACGATAAAATAATTCATCAGTATCAACGGTCGTTTCAACATGAATCAAATCAGATTGGTGCAAAAAACCCATCAGCTGAATAATATCTGGCTGACTCGGCGCATCCGACTTGAGGCTGTTAAGCAGGTTTTCCCAGCATTTATTGACGCTTAATTGGCCATCAAACTGGCTCACCATTTGCCATGCGAATTCATCCAGGCGATGTTGCCGGCCGTTGGTTTCATCTTCGATAATATGCCAAATGCGATTACGATAGACTTGTCTGTGCAGTCGCAAATGCGGGCGTAAACCAGGCGTTAGCTGTGAGACCTTGGGCCAATCCGGACTGAGAAAAGTTTCGCTCATACTATGCCCGTCCAGCGCCAAACATGGAATTTAATCCAGTTATGGGCTTTTTGATAACCTATTTTAAACAGAGGACGATCATCAACATACAGTTTTGCGAGTCCTTCAAAACCAGGGCGTAGGTGAGCGGAAAAGTCCCCGCTAAAAGCGGCTTCTATCTCGAAAATATTTTTTCCTTTTAGCGTTTTTGCAACTGGACTAATCCGCTTAACGGTGATGTTGAAATATTGGGATGGGTTGGAAGAAAATGCGATACGCCCTGACTGACCGATGGTTACCTTTTCAATATCTTGTTGCTCTGCTTCAAGAATAATACGGAAATCATTGCTTGGTGAAAGCACCATTAAATTATCGCCCTGTTGTATCGGCGCGCCCAGCGATTGGGTTAAATCACCTTCCAGCACGATGCCGTCAAATGGAGATATTAATTTTGTGCGTTGTAACTGCTGTTTAATATAATCGAGATCAGCTTTAGCTTCTGCTATTTCAGCTTGAATCACCGCCAGTTTGGAGCGATCTCTGGTTGCTAGAGCTTTACCAAAGCCGCTTTTTAATTTAGCAATTTTATTTTTAGATTTTTCCCGTTGTAGCTGTAAATCCCGATCATCCAGTTGGATTAATAGTTGATTGGTTTTCACCTTGTCGCCAGGACGCGCAAAAACGGATTTGATATAACCATTGTCGGGTGCCGGGATTGATCTTTGGATGCTACCTTCAAGACGCGAGGTAGTGGTTACCTCATAGGCAACTGGCAAGAAGCTCACACCGACCATGGTTACGACAAATACCAGCGAAGCCAGTTTCCATGAAATGTTCTTATCGCTGAGTGACCATCGTTTCCAGCGGGATGCTTTTTCTCTAAAACGACTTAATAACGGCACTCCGGTTCGATATTTTAATTTTAAAATGGGTGCGATAAAGCTGCCAATTTGTTCAAATAAAACCAATTCATCAGCGTTAAAAGAATGTTCTTTAGAGCGTTCTAGCAGTAGTGAGCCAATGACTCGTCCATCGGTGATCAGTGGTACGGTACAAATGACACCAAATTGATGTTGATTGCGTAGGTCATCCTGTCTGATCGATGCAAACGGTGCTGCCGAAGCGTCGATACGTGGGGATGAAAGGGTACGTTGCTGGTCATTCGCTTCATCCATTGCGGCTGTTACGGCCTGTGTTAATGCGCCTTTTGGCGCGATATCCGATGTTTTTGAAATACATTCAAGTCGTGTTCTTCTGGAATGGACCATGCCGAGAAAAACGCGTTCACAACTGAGTTCTGACGATAATTCACTGGTCAGTGCTGTGGCTGCTTCTGTAAAAGATTCGGGCGTGAGCACAGTTGCGACGAGCCGCGTTAGCTTACCCAGTTTTACCTGTAGTGGAGAATCCTCACATTGAAAGTTCAACATGCCGGTTAACCAGGGAAGACCTTGTTGAAGTTGAGTCATTGCAGATTTTGCGGAGCGGGTGTCACAGTCTTTTAAAATAAAAACCGCAGCGCCCATCAAGTCATTTTTTAGCTTTACGGGGTGCGCAATTGTAACCACGGATGTAGCATTTTTATCTGCGACATAAATGATAGGTTTATTGTGCTTGCTGGCTAAGTCTGCGGCTGCCTGAAGAGCGGATAGTTCGGCTGAATTTTGGGGGTAGACAACAGCGATTGAGGACGCTTTAGTTACAGCCGTACTGCAAACAGCACTCGCCATCACATCGTGCAGCAGACGGCACTGTGTTTCCAGCCATTGAGTTATTATACTTTGTGACATCCTGGTCTTCCTTGTTGTTTCACGCCGCCTGATGGTCGTGATTTATTATTATGTTTTTACAACTAAGACTGATGTTACTAGTCAGAAGTCAGCGTTAATCCCATTGCAAGGGTTAACGGTTGTTATCAATATCGGTGGGAGAGCGGGTTACTTGAGGAATTACCGCGCTTTTGGATGTAGGTGAGAAAAAAATATAGCCTTACATTTCTAGAATCAATCAGATAAAAAGCAATGGCGGAGAACTTGCTCCGCCATTGTATGGCCAGTTTTTAAAGCAATGGCACGATGAGTAGTGCAACTATATTCATGATTTTAATCAACGGGTTGATCGCCGGGCCGGCAGTATCTTTGTACGGATCGCCTACAGTATCGCCAGTAACAGCCGCGTGATGCGCATCTGAACCTTTGCCACCAAAGTGATCGTCTTCTATATATTTCTTGGCGTTATCCCATGCGCCGCCGCCAGTTGTCATTGAAATAGCGAGAAATAACCCCGTGACTATAGTTCCAACCAGTAGACCACCCAGTGCTTGAGGACCCAGTGTGAAACCTACAATTACTGGAATCACAACCGGCAATAGTGACGGTATGATCATTTCTTTGATGGCTGATTTTGTCAGCATATCGACTGCGCGGGAATAGTCGGGTTTGGAGGTACCAGCCAGGATGCCCGGATCGTTTTTGAATTGCTCCCGAACTTCAATAACCACAGCACCCGCTGCCCGGCCAACAGCTTCCATTGCAAACGCGCCAAACAGATAGGGCACCATACCGCCAATGAACAGGCCGATAATCACCATATGGTTGGAAAGGTCGAAAGTTAAAACGGTACCACTATGGTGAGTGAGCTCGCGGGTGTAGTCTGCGAACAGTACCAGTGCTGCCAGACCTGCAGAACCGATGGCATAACCTTTGGTTACGGCTTTGGTGGTGTTACCAACCGCATCGAGTGCATCTGTAATCTTGCGAATTTCCGGATCCAAACCTGCCATCTCTGCGATACCACCGGCGTTGTCAGTGATCGGGCCATAAGCATCCAGGGCGACTACGATACCGGTCATTGACAGCATTGATGTCGCTGCAATCGCGATGCCGTACAAACCAGCAAAATAATAGGCTTGGTAGATTCCTAAACAAATCATCAAAACCGGCAGGGCAGTCGACTTCATTGATAGCGCGAGGCCAGCGATGACGTTAGTACCATGTCCGGTAGTCGATGATTCGGCGAGATTTTTGACCGGAGAATATTCGGTAGAAGTATAGTAATCAGTAAAGACAACGAGCATCCCGGTAACCACAAGCCCCACCAGCGCTGCAAAATACAGCTGCCAGACGGTATATTCACTGCTATCACCCATCACCAGTGCAGTGGCGGGTAGAAACAGTACTGCGGATACGCCGCCAGCGACAATCAGACCCTTGTAAAGCGCGTGCATGATGTTGTCTGAATCACTATTGACCTTAACGAAGTAGGTGCCAATGATGGAACCAATAATTGAGATTCCGCCGAGTACTAATGGATAAATGATGCCCATGCCCGAGGCAACGGTTGCGCCAAGAATCATGGTAGCAATAATTGTAATCGCGTAAGTTTCAAACAGATCTGCAGCCATTCCTGCACAATCACCTACATTGTCTCCTACATTATCAGCGATAACGGCGGGGTTGCGGGGGTCGTCCTCAGGAATTCCCGCCTCTACTTTACCCACCAGATCCGCGCCAACATCAGCACCTTTGGTGAAGATTCCGCCACCGAGCCGTGCAAATATTGAAATTAATGAACCGCCAAATGCAAAACCGATCAGAGGCGTTAAATTGACGGCTTCGCCGTCAGCTGTGAACATGCTGAGGATCGCGTAATAGCCTGCAACACCCAGTAAACCGAGTCCAACAACCAGCATCCCTGTGATTGCACCACCCTTGAAGGCCACTTGTAGTGCGGCGTTCAATCCTTCTTTTGCCGCTTCGGCTGTACGAGAGTTCGAGCGTACTGAGATGTTCATACCAATGAACCCTGCCGCACCCGATAGTATTGCGCCTAAAGCAAAACCAAATGCGGTGGCAAACCCCAGAAAAAGCCATACCAATACAAATATAATGACACCAACAATGGCGATGGTTGTGTATTGTCTTTTTAAGAACGCTTCCGCACCTTCTTGAATTGCCAGCGAAATTTCTTTCATTTTATCGGTACCATCTGGCAATGCCAGTATGGAGGATCGTGACATAACGCCATAAACGATTGCGCCGAGGGCACAAAGGAGGGCAAAAATAATACCTAAAGTCATAGTGGGCTCCTACGAGTGGGTGTAAACGGTGGTGGATCGGACATAAAAAAGCCCCGCCTGAAAAGTTGGGGCTATTGAATCTGAAGAGAGTACTAACCGTCTATTTTGGATGATTTGCAGTTGATGCAGCCCGTGCTCATACTGAGTATGAGCGCTTTTCAGCGTAGAAATACAGGATGATGGTGCAGAGAACACGAAATAGATTCCTAGTCAGTATCTTTTTGCATACTGCCACAATTAAGCTGGAATCCACAGCATTTGATTGTAATGGGGTGATTCAGTTACCTTATATTAGGATTCTCTAAATAATCTATTTTTGTCCTGATCTTCGGGTAAAGAAAGCGCTATTTACGGCATTCCCTAAAACACTTCAATTATTAGAGGTACCTTTAAGAAACAAATCCCACTTCGATTTTTCCAGGATAACGCGGGTTGGCTGGACGCGACATCACTGATAATGCGTAAGACAATGAGTCAACTTGATCACGTACGCTGACCATTTTCCCACCTTTTGCCTCACCGGAGATGGAGATGGTTCCGGACTGATGAATAAAAATCGATTGTAGTTTGGTTTCTGTGAAAAACGGGTAATCAGGTAAGGTAATAGCGACTGTCTGATCATCTTCAGCAAATTTTTCGAACTGGGAAACCTGTGTTTGAATTTCAAGATAGGCATTATAGGGCGTGATGCCCGTTTCTATGTCAGATGCGGATGGTACTGATGCAGAAACCTCCACAGGTTTTGGCTGCTGCTGAGTCACCGAGGTGTTCACGGTTAAATCTACAGTACTTTTTGGGTCCAGGTTTGCTTCGGTGTGACTCATAATTCTGTTCATCCGTGAATCTGTTTTTAGACTAGCTATAATATTGTAGCTGCGGATAAATAGATCTGCATCGGCTCAAGGTTTCGTTGTGGTATGTAAATTTTCTAGAGGAAACGTATGTCTTTGGAAGACTTGGTGATTAATTACGAACGCGAAATTCGACTCGTCACTTTCTTTGGCTTGCTGGCTGTGATGGCTACCTGGGAATTGATCTCTCCGAGGCGCCAGTTAACCACGCCTAAAACGCTGCGGTGGGTGAACAACATCAGTCTGGTGTTTCTCAATACCTTGATTGTACGTTTACTGTTTCCAACCGCGGCAATCGGAGTCGCAATCTATACCAATGAACAGCATTGGGGGTTGTTGAATATTTTGCCTTTGGGTGCAACGTTATCAGTGCTTGTTGCCGTTGTATTACTGGATTTGGCAATTTATCTCCAGCATGTCGCTGTCCACCACGTACCGCTACTCTGGAAGCTGCATCGAGTACATCATGCAGATCCCGATATTGATGTCACCACCGGCTCGCGCTTTCATCCGCTTGAAATCATCCTCTCGGTATTGATTAAATTCGCCATCATTCTGTTGCTGGGAGCGCCGGTTGTTGCGGTCATTATTTTTGAGGTGTTGCTCAATGCGACTGCGATGTTCAATCACAGTAATATTAAAATGCCGATGCAACTCGACAGAATAATCCGTTTGTTTGTGGTCACTCCGGATATGCATCGGGTCCACCATTCAGTCGAAATCGACGAGACCAACAGCAATTTCGGGTTTAACCTGTCCTGCTGGGATCGGATGTTCCGAACCTATCGAGACCAGCCAAGGGCAGGGCATATTGGAATGGAAATAGGCATTACCCATTATCGCCAGTTGCGCCAGATTAGCTGGCTACCCGGGATGCTGATGATGCCCTTCAAGAAACCTTCCAGATAACCGACAGAGGAATCTACGAAATCGAGAGGGATTGGTTCTACAAAAAAAGGCCAACCGCGAACGGCTGGCCTTTAAGATTGGTGGAGGTGGGGGGAATTGAACCCCCGTCCGCAAGCTCTCTGCTATTGGTACTACATGCTTAGTTCCGTCTACAATTTAATTTGCTGAACTCCGACGGGCAGGATTTCAGTTCACGAGCCTGAGTAAGTTTTAGCGGTTCGACCTAAGGCGTATCTAGCCGCGATCTTGTGAAAATGACATCTGGGTTGACCGCACAAGCACGGATCAGTCAGATGCTAACGGGCTTAAGCCGCTAGAGCGTAGTTATTGTCGTTTGCAACTATAACAGTACAGCTGGATAGTTTACGAGGCTGCGCTGTCGCCTCGGCATGCACCGCAAGTTTTGATACCCACGTCGAAGCCATGTCACCCCCGATTTGGATCAAACTAACTGATGTGTTTCAATTATGGGGGTTGACGGCTTCGGTTTCAAGCGTGTTTAAA
>CAZNYF010000035.1:0-19612 GCA_964577195.1 uncultured Thiotrichales bacterium
CGTGCTGAGCAGAAATATTTATGTCCATGGATGGACGGTATTTCGCAAGGAGCCAAGGCACTGCCAATTGCATCCTGCATTGCCAGCATTCCCTACTTCCCTGTAGGTCATGGCGGTGCGAAGTGCTTCTATTTTCATATGACACCTTTAAGAGGTAAAATTGGTTATTTTGTGAGCTAGGTATAGCTCAATTGTGAGCGTTTATCTATTCTATGCTGGTTACATCACGCAACAAACTTTTTAGACGAAAATATCCCTAACCCATTAAGGATCAATATGACCCAAGTACTGACCGGATTTAAAGCCTACGATCTTAGAGGACGCGTACCAGAAGAGCTGAATGAAGATCTCGCCTACCAAATCGGTCTGGCTTACGCACAAGTGTTACCAGTTAAAAAAGTGGTTGTGGGTTATGACATTCGCCTAACCAGTCCATCGCTGGCAGAAGCGTTAACTCACGGCTTACTGGATGCCGGCGTCGATGTGTTTGATATCGGTATGTGCGGCACCGAAGAAATCTACTTCACCACTTTTCACTACAAAATGGACGGCGGCATTATGGTCACGGCGAGCCACAATCCAGTAGAATTTAATGGCATGAAATTCGTCATTGAAGGGGCTCGGCCTCTAAGTGCAGATAACGGTCTTAATGATATTCGTGATCTGATCGCGGCGGGTAACTTAAAGAAATCTGAACGCCAAGGCGAATTAAAAACACTGGATTTTCGTGCCGAGTATGTCCAGCACCTGCTTGGCTACGTGGATACCAAAAACCTCAAACCACTCAAACTCGTCGTCGATGCCGGCAATGGTGGCGCAGGATTGGTTATTGATGCCATTGAATCTTTTCTACCCTTTGAATTTATCAAAATTCGCCACGAAGCAGATGGCACATTCCCTCATGGCGTACCTAACCCTCTGCTGGAAGACAATCGCCAGCAAACCATAGAAGCGGTCAAAGCACATAATGCTGATTTTGGCATCGCCTGGGATGGTGATTTTGATCGCTGCTTTTTAGTCGATAGAGCCGGCAACTTTATCGAAGGATATTATCTGGTGGGTCTACTCGCCGAAGCCTTTTTGCAAAAAGAACCCGGTGCAAAGATCGTCCACGATGTCCGTCTTACCTGGAACACCATTGATATTGTCAATCAAGCCGGTGGCGATCCAATTGAATCCAAAACAGGCCACGCTTTCATAAAAGATCGCATGCGTAAGGAAGATGCCGTTTACGGCGGCGAGATGAGTGGTCATCACTACTTCCGCGATTTTGCTTATTGCGATAGCGGAATGATTCCGTGGTTACTGATCGCAGAGATGGTTAGCCTCAGCGACAAGGGGCTTGGCGAAATGGTGCGTGAGCGCATCGCAGCTTACCCCTGTAGCGGTGAAATCAACTTTAAAGTCAAAGACACACAGCAAGCTATTGAGACGATTAAAAGCCACTATCTCGATACTGCCAGCGCTTTTGATGAAACCGATGGTGCCAGTCTGGTGTTTGAGAATTTTCGCTTTAATCTCAGAGGTTCCAATACCGAGCCATTGCTTCGGCTCAATCTTGAATCACGCGGGGATATTGCCTTGATGCAGCAAGAAACCGAGAAACTCACCGATATGATTCAGTCAAATTGTTGATTTGAGTTTAGGGCATCTCTGATAATAGATTGCTACAGAGGGCAGTCCGAAATAGTGCATTTCGAGACGCCCTTTAATTAATACGCGTAAAAATAACGCGAACCCAAACTGTCATATCTCAATGTAATAAAGCGCATCAATGTGGGACTTAACCCGGCCAATTGCTTGATCAAGCTGTGAGGAAAATTCAACGATTAAATCTGTTTGAAGCTCATCTGAAAATCTACGGGTGATAATTTCATCCAGCACATTTTGCAACGATGAGTCACCAATCATTAGCAACGAACTCATCATTCGGTTGGTTAGCTTTCTAGCATTCACCCAATCTTGCTGCTGCAATGTACGAACAATACGAAATTTGTAATCGGCCAGTTCTTCATCCGACCTTTTGAGCAAAGAAACCATCCTGGCGGGGCCCATAATTTCGGTCAGGCGTTCCATTTTATGCTGCGCGTGGATCATTCTTCAGGATTGGTTCTCGATGTCAGTTTAGATAAATAACAAGTCCGATTAGGCACAGACCCCAAAATATGTCCGATATTTCGACCTGAAAGTTGGTGATCAGGCCAGTCTCCTTGGTTTTCATTCGCAAACTCCCTCTGCTAGTGTCGACGTCCGATTGAGCCAATCCAGTTTAGCCAAAAAGAGCAAATCTAAAATCAGGTAATCCCTGATTATACGTCGTTAATAAATGCGAATTTTGAGCTGATAAACCCAACTTAGTGAAAAGTACACAAATGAAATTGATGCAGAAATCAGTCCTGTCTCAATACTGTGCTTTTTCCTTCGAGAGCGGGGTCTGATTGAGGAAAATCTCGAGTGAAATGAAGTCCTCGGCTTTCTTTGCGGCTGATGGCGGACTGGATAATGAGTTCTGCTACAAGTACCAGATTTCGGAGTTCGACCAAATCTGAGGTCACTGTGAAGTTGGCATAGTATTCGTGAATTTCTTTTTTCAGTAGTTCGACTCGGTGCTTGGCGCGTTCCAGACGTTTGGTGGTTCTCACGATCCCGACGTAGTCCCACATGAAACGCCTTAATTCATCCCAGTTGTGATTCACAACAACTTGTTCGTCGGAGTCTGTGACCTGGCTGGCATCCCAGGGGTCGATAGGCACTAGCACTGTTTTTTCTTTGAGCCGCGGGATAATGTCCTCGGCAGCAGCTTTAGCAAAAACAATGCACTCCAGCAGGGAGTTACTCGCCATTCGATTGGCGCCATGTAAACCAGTACAGGCAACCTCACCTACCGCATACAAGCCCTCAAGATCCGTTCTCGCTCGCAAATCGGTCACTACCCCGCCACTGGTATAATGAGCTGCAGGCACCACTGGCAGCGGCTCTTTGGTCATATCAAACCCAAACTCCAGACAGCGGGCATGCACAGTGGGGAAATGTTGTTGAATAAACTCTGCAGATTTATCGCTGATATCGAGATAGATATTATCAATACCGAGACGTTTCATTTCATGATCAATGGCTCTAGCAACAATATCTCTCGGCGCTAACTCAGCTCTTTTGTCAAAATGCGGCATAAATTGTTCACCATCGGGCAGCAGTAGCTTGCCGCCCTCGCCTCGCACAGCTTCGGTGATGAGAAAAGACTTCGCCTGCGGATGATACAAGCAGGTTGGATGAAACTGCATGAATTCCATATTTGAAATACGGCAACCAGCACGCCAGGCCATCGCAATACCATCCCCTGTAGAAATATCCGGATTGGAGGTGTAGAGATAGACCTTGCTAGCGCCACCGCTTGCCAAAATGACAAAACGCGCACGAAAAGCCTCGACCTGACGGGTCTCCCTATCCAGCACGTAGGCACCGATACATTGCTTGCTCATCTCGCCGGTAGAGTCCTCCTTACCGGCAGTGATTAAATCAATAGCAACATGACCTTCATACAGGGATATTCCAGGATTTTTGCGCGCCTGGTCAACCAGCGTCGTCTCGATGGCTTTACCGGTCGAATCATGCGCGTGGGCCACCCTTCGATGGCTATGCCCGCCTTCTCTCGTCAAATGCAATCCCAGATCATTGGTGGAATCTTCATCAATACCCTGAACTTCCGTTTGCTGGCTAAACTCAACCCCGATATCTCGCAACCATTCCACCGCACTGCGACCATTTTCGACCGTAAAGCGCACCGCATCAGGATCACAAAGCCCCGCACCGGCATCTAGCGTATCTTCAATATGCGATTCAATACTGTCACATTCTGCCAGCACTGCAGAGATGCCACCTTGTGCGTAGTAGGTGCTACCCTGCTCTATTTCAACCTTGCTGAGTACCGCCACCCGGCAACAACTTGCCAGCTTGAGTGCCAGCGTCAACCCAGCAGCGCCGCTACCGATGATGAGAACATCGTGATCGATTTCATGTTTGATTTGTCGCGGACTAGTCATTTCGTCGGGTATATTGTCATAATCGTGTCAAGCACATCGAGGAAGGTTTCTTACTTAACGGTAAACATTCATTCCACGAGCGGTAAATAACCCATGGAAAACTGTGTTTCAACTTATCGGTAACCGGCAACTTACGACGACTGCCAACTAGCGCCAAGTTGAGCCACAGTAAAAACAAATACGGAATTAAAACCATAAAATTATCCGGAATAGTCCAGTGAACAAAAACTCAGGCGTAGACAAGACAGACCAGGAACTAGTGAAACTCGTACAGGCAGGTGATAAATCAGCCTTCGACTTACTGGTTAAAAAGTATCAAAACAAGATTATCAATCTTGTGAGCCGCTATGTAAAAGACCCTAATATCGCTCGTGATGTCACTCAGGAGGCATTCGTTAAAGCTTATCGGGGTCTGGCGAGTTTTCGCGGTGACAGTGCGTTTTACACCTGGATGTACCGAATCGCAATCAATACCGCTAAAAATCATCTGGTAGCCACCAATCGTCGACAACCTAACATGGAAATTGATGCCGCCGATGCAGAGCAATACGCTGAATTCGAAACCTTAAGAGAAACCGCCACACCAGAACGGGTACTACTCAGCGAAGAAATCAAGACCACTGTGATTCAAACCATTGGCGCTTTACCTGATGATCTGAAAACTGCCATTACATTGCGTGAACTGGAAGGCATGAGTTATGACGCCATTGCAGATGCAATGGATTGTCCAATTGGTACGGTTCGATCAAGAATCTTTCGTGCCAGGGAAGCGATCGACAAAGTTCTGTCCCCCTTACTCTCGTGATTGGCTAACTGACTTTGATCAAAACCTCGTTTCAAGACTAAGGGGTGATTGGATAAAGTTATTTGGGACAAATGGCTGAAATCGAGAAAAATTCTCATTATCAGCGAAATCGCGGCTTTTGGCTAAAATACCCTCTAATGGATGGCCATTGCGCCAGACTAACGGGGAGATCACATAGTATCTTATTGATTTATATATCTAAATTCACTCTATGCAGAAATCTTGTATAGTACTCACTCGGCAACAGAGCCTTGCGGATTGACTTCATCATTTGTCAATGGTTCACAGATTTCTATCTAAACGTGAACTAAATTTATATTCGGTTGCCTGAGTAAATATATTAGATATAGTGAAGGAAACATGAATATACCTATTGATGAACGGATCTCTGCACTCGTTGACGGCGAGTCTGGTGAATTCGAAACACGCAGACTAACTGCAGAAGTGCTTTCCAATGAGTCTCTTAAGGATCGCTGGAGCCATTATCATCTCATTGGCGATGCCCTGCGTGATGAACTGCCCATCCGTGTAGAACCCAATTTTTCTGCGAGTGTGATGGCATTGATCAACGAGGATATGCCAGGTTACGACCAATCACTGGTACGGAAACAATCACGCTGGCTCAAGCCGGTCACCGGATTTGCAATTGCCGCATCTGTCGCGGCGGTCTCAATTCTGGTGATGCAATCATTAACTTCACCCGGTAGCGTTAAACCTCAAATGGAGGTTGCAACCTCTCCCGGGATCAACACTCAGCCCGCACCAAAAGCAACACCCGTCGCTGTGGTTAATTCAACCACATTCGAAGAGGCTAAACCTGCTGCCAACAATGAGTTCAAAACACTGGAAGCTAAAATAGTGGATTCCAGAATGAACAGCTATCTGGCAACTCACGCAGAGTACACAACGCAACCATTACTGATGCCTCAAGTACGAGTGGTGGGCTTCGAACAGAGCAACTAACCAAACATTGTTGATGATGAGCAAGCTACACAAGCTCGTTGATCACATCACCTCCAAAGTGTCTTAACCTAACGTTAATAATATATGAAAATTTCACTTGGACTAGTTATTGCTGGGTTACTTTGTCTTTCCCCTGCTGGTGCGGAAGAACCTGCCGATGCGGAAGAGTCAATCAAGCACTGGCTAGAAAAAATGACCACAGCGGAACAGTTCCTTAACTACGAAGGGACGTTTATCTATATCAATGGCGCTAAGGTTGAAACCATGCAAATTGTGCATGGATTTGATAAAAAAGGAGAAAGACAGCGAATCACTTCTCTTACTGGCCTGTCAAAAGAAATTGTTCGTGATGAGCAACATGTGTTTTCAGTCTTCCCCGAGCAGCGCCAGGTTCTGATCGAGCCTCGCAACAAACGCTCTGATCCAAGCGCCTTCCTGAAGAGTGCGGACGGCGACAACCCTTACTACGAGTTTGAGATTAAGGGTGATGAACGTATTGCTGATTATGGCTGCAAAACCATTGCCATCTACCCAAAAGATCAATATCGATTTGGCTACCGACTTTGCCTCGAAGACAAAACTGGCTTGCTGCTAAAGTTACAGACGCTCGATAAATCCGGACAACCCCAGGAACAACTGATTTTTACCAATCTCAAGTTACCAGAAAAAATCCTCACCGAAGACTTGCAAACAACGATGCACGAAGAAGGCTTTAAACTGCTGCAATCCGGAGATATTCTGGGGAAAACCATCACAGTGACGCCGGACAAAACCTGGAATTTCTCCCAGCTACCACCCGGGTTTCAGATCAAGCACAACGAAATGCGGCAACTCGCCACCAGCAAATTACCGGTGCAGCATATTTTGCTCGAAGATGGGCTGGCAACTATTTCAGTCTTCATAGCCCAGTATGAACCAGGAGAACGATACTCCGAGGGCGTTTCTGGTACCGGTGCACTCAACGCCGTTTCGCGCCTGCAAGATGGGTTCATCATTACGGTTATTGGCGAAGTACCCAGCAATACCGTTAAACTGGTATCTCGTTCACTCGTTAAAGACAACACCATTCAGTGATAGAAGAGCAAGTTACCGTAACCAAAACCCAGGGCGAATTCGCCTGGGTAAAAACTGCCGAGGGTAAGACAGGTTGCTCTTCTTGTGCGTCATCCGGCAGCTGCGGAGTCTCACTGCTGTCAGGTCTATGGAAGAATCGCGCCGAGGTCAGCTTTAAAGTCCTCAATCAGATCGGCGCTAAAACCGGCGATGTCGCCATCCTTGCCATCCCCGAAGCAACCTTTATCAAAGGCGCTATCGCACTCTATCTGTTGCCGCTGGGATCACTGCTCGGATTTTCTATTGCAGCAAAACTACTTTTAAACCCACTGACTGATCTGCCCATCATCGCAGCTGGTCTCTTTGGCCTGGTTGCCAGCCTGTTCTGGTTGAGAATTCGGCACAATACACCTACTGAACAGTCCTTACCGGTGATAAACCGAATCATTCCGGCTTCGCATCAATCAATGCAGTTACTCACGGAAAAAGTACCTCTTTGAATCAGTTGGATACAAATGTCGCAACACTTAGCGATATTGATCAACCTCTTCAGAAGTGAGTGCACGCGCTTCTTCTTCCAGCATCACGGGAATATCTTCTCGAATGGGGTACGCCAGACGAGCAGAACAAGAGATGAGCTCTCGGGATTTTTTGTCATAGACCAGCGGCCCCTTGGTAACGGGGCACACCAGAATATCAAGTAGTTTACTGTCCATTACGCCATTCCTCTAGTTGATTGAGTATTTGATTGCCGAGTGAATCTGGCAATCTCGCCTCAATGGGCAGATACCAGAAATGGGATTCGGCAAATAATCCACATTTTACCGCGTCTTTCTCGGTCATGAGAACCGGTTTTCCATCATTAAAGTGAAGGTCATTGGTTTCGTAGCTGAAGTGATCCGGAAATGGATGTCGTTCGACAATCAAACCGAAACCTTCCAGCAAATTGAAAAACCGGTCTGGATTACCGATCCCGGCTATCGCGTGCACTTGATGGCCACGTAATGATTCCAGGGCTCTGGTTTTAGCGGGGCTGTTCAGGTTAAACAACCTTCCTGGTTTGAGTACCATCGACACTTCTGGCTCAGTAGCGGCCGTACCAGTAACAATTTGAAAATCCACCTCAGACAGTCGCGACTCGGGTTCACGCAATGGGCCTGCGGGCAGGCAAAGTCCATTGCCAAATCGTCGTTCTCCGTCGAGCATCGCAATCTCGATCGCTCTGGGCAGTCGATAATGCTGCATTCCATCATCCGAGATAATGACATCAACCATCTTGCTGGCAAGCAGGGTATTTGCCGCTCCTAGCCGATCTTTGCCAACGCAAAGTGGCGCACCGCTGCGGCGCGCAATGACCAGCGCTTCGTCACCGACCTCCAGTGCATTAGAATCATTAGTCACCAGCGTCGCTCTCTGGTGACTACCACCATAGCCCCGGCTGACAATACCTGGTTTCAATCCTTGCTGACGGAGAAATCTTGCCAACCAGATCACCATCGGTGTTTTACCCGTGCCCCCCACGGTGATATTTCCAACGACAATCACCGGCACGTTCTGGCTCAGCAAATTACCTTGTTTTTCAATCCGTTTGCGCCGTAGTTTTGCCAACCCACAGAGCAACAGCGAGACCGGCCACAACGTAAATGAAACCAGATCATTGCGATACCAGTGTTTGCTCAGATCACTGCTTTTAATTTTAAACCTCAAAGTTGAGGCCTGGATTGCGTAGCGGAATTTTCACTCCCAAATTGCAAGTGATATAAATTTGCGTACGCTCCATCCTGAGCCAACAATGCCTGATGTGACCCTTGTTCAATGATTCTACCCTGGTCGAGCACCAAAATCGTATCGGCATTTTCGATAGTCGAAAGCCGGTGAGCAATGACCAGAGTGGTTCTGTTTTTGGAAAGAAACTCCAGTGCTGTCTGAATATGTCGTTCTGATTCAGAATCCAGCGACGCCGTGGCTTCATCAAGAATCAATATAGGAGCATCTTTGAGTAATGCTCTGGCGATTGCCAATCGTTGACGCTGTCCGCCAGAAAGCAGCAAACCCTTCTCACCAACCTGAGTCTCCATACCATCGGGCAAAGACTTGATAAACTCCCAGGCATGGGCCGATTTAGCTGCTTGAATAATGGCTTCATCATCACTCCCCCGCAGCTCACCATAGGCTATGTTATTGCGAATAGAATCATTGAATAGCGTAATGTGCTGACCGACATAGGCAATTTGTTGCCGCAAACTCGACAAACTAAGTTCACTAACGGGTATCCCGTCAATCGAAATCAAACCACTATCTGGCTCATAGATTCTCGGCAACAAATTTACCAGACTGGATTTTCCGCTGCCGCTGCGCCCGACCAAAGCGACGGTTTTTCCTGGCTCCACCGTAAATGAAATATCTTTAAGAACGCTTTTCTCAGCCCCTTGATAGGTCAAAGAAATTTTATCAAAAACTAGTGTACCGACAGCACGCTTGATACTTTTACTACCTGTATCCAGTTCACCCTGAGCATCCAACACGGCAAATATAGACTCACCCGCAACAATACCTTTCTGAATCACCGCATTCACATTGGTCAAGCGCCGAATGGGTGTGAGCAACGCCATCATCGCCACCATAAAAGACATAAAAACGCCGACTGAAACTGGATTTTGATCTTGCGGGCGTGTTGCCATCACAATAATGCCGACCAGCACCATACCCACCAATACCTGCACAATGGGCGTACCTGCGGATCGCGTCACAACCATTTTAATATGCTGAATACGGTTCTGCTCGTTAACCTTCTCGAATTGTGCCTCCTCGTATTCTCTACCACCAAAAATCTTCACCACGCGATTACCTTCTATCATTTCCTGCGTCACATGCGTTACATGCCCCATAGACTGCTGAATTCGCTTGCTGATTATCCTGAAGCGTTTAGTCACATAGGACACCAACAACACCACAAATGGTGCAATAATAAGAATCGAAATTGCCATTTTCCAATTCAAATAGAGCATCCACCCGAGCAAACCGAGGACGGTCAAGGTATCGCGTACAACGACCGTAAAACTGTTCACTGCAGCTTCTGCCAGTTGTTCCACGTCGTAAGTCACTTTTGAGATTAAATCACCGCTGCTGGCATGATCGAAAAATGCGGCTGGCATTGAGAGGTAGCGCGAGAACATCTGTGATCGAAACGATTTAATCACGCCACGGCTGACCACACTCATGGTGTAGCCAATGACGAATGTCGCCACGCCACGAGCGACAAAAACTGCCATCAGAAAAATCGGCACCCAGCGAATAGATTGTGGGTCTTTTTCAACAAAGCTTCCATCCAGCAGTGGTTTCATCAACGCAACAAAACCGGTTTCAGAAGCAGCAGAAATCACCATCGCACCGACTCCCAGCAACAATAGTGGCCAATATTGAAAACTGTAACGCAGCAAACGTTTATATATATCCGCCGCAGAATGTATTGTCGGCGATGAGGAGGGGTCAGCAGATTGGGACATGGCGAGTTAGATTAAACCCCACTTATTTAGGAGGGTTGATCACTGGAGAGGTCTACTATACAGATTTATGAGGTGATAAATATCAATGAGTTCAGCCGACCCAACGGGATTAAGACGAACTATTAAACAGGAAAAAAACTCTATTCTTCAAAGCTGGTGGCAATCGAAAGACGATTTAGCCCAAGACGACCCGCAGCATCCATCGCATTAATGACTGACTGATGAGCCGCTAAAGCATCTGCCTTGATAATGACGGGCATCTTCTTGTTGCCTCCCATTACCTTTTGAATAGCAAGGTACAACACTTTCCGGCTGGTGCCATTCACTTTGACCTGATTGATATAATACTGACCTTTTGAATCAATCGCGATTTCCAGCTTTTTGGTTTTATCCTTTGAGGCTTGTGCCCCAGCTTCTGGCAAATCAATGCGTAATTCAGAAGAACGGTCAAACGTGGTTGTCACCATGAAAAAGATCAATAGGATGAAGACCACGTCGATTAGGGGCGTCAGTCCAATCGTTAACTCTTCTTCTGTGCGAGTGCTGAATTTCATGATTTTTTCGGTGTACCGTTGTCGCCATGCACAGCATCCACCAGCTTAAGTGCTTCCTGCTCCATATCAAGCACAAGCTGATTAACCCGACCACGAAAATAACGATAGAAAAACAATGCGGGAATCGCCACAGCAATACCGCCGGCTGTGGTCACCAGTGCTTTTGAAATACCACCGGCAAGCTGCGCTGGATCGCCAACGCCCACCGAGGTGATTACGCTAAACACCTGAATCATACCGACCACGGTACCGAGCAACCCCAGTAATGGTGCAATCGCGGCAATCGTTCCCAGTGTATTTAAAAAACGTTCCAGCTCCAACACGACGTGACGGCCGGTATCCTCAATACTGTCTTTCATCGACATCCGATCCTGATTGGCGCTGACGATGCCTGCAGCCAAAATTCGTCCTAATGGCGAACCTTCACGCAAATCGTGTAAACGCTCGGAAGTCATTTGTTTTTGTTGCACCCAATGCCAAACCTTATGCACCAGCTGATCAGGAATGACCTTCTCAGATTTTAGCGCCCAGAAACGCTCAATAATAATCGCCAGAGCGACAATTGAGGCAAAGACAATCGGCAGCATCAGAATGCCACCAGCTTTTACAAATTCAAACACGGGAGATCACATCCATTCGAAAGAAAAAACGGTCAATATCATAGCGGATTTAGGGCGCTCGGGAAACGAACACCCTACAAAACAACAAGTTTCGCATTTCAACGGCTCAAAAATGTGAGTCGCGACGCGATTATATATTCGACTTATCCTGTGCAGCCAGTATTCAGCATCACACCAACGCTGGGAGAGATGCTCTCGCCCTCCGCCTCAGCCAGCCGACATTGCAATGGCAGCAGTTCAGACAGCAAACGAAAAATACGGTTACTAGGATATCGCGTATACATTTGAGTAGAAAGATCTGCGTATCGGCACATTTCGTTGTCCGACAAACTGGTATCCATTAACAAAATTCGTGCGGCTTCCGGCGCAACATTGGGGGCACTTTCAACGGCTCTTTCCAGATAGCTCAACCCAAGCTCGGGATCACCCGTTAAATTCAGCAAGCGCGCGCTCAGGCCATGCTCCTCGGAATTATTCCCGAGAAAATACTCAAATAAACCCAACACCATGTAAGCCTCTTCCATATCTGGATGGTCATTGATCAGTGATTGCAGCTCTTCCCGGCCACGATGCACCAGCTTTAGTGCCTTTAACCTTTTACCTCGTGCCTCAAGTAAGCCTGCCTGATAGGACTGGGATGCACCGAGTGCAAACCGAGCTGCGGCATCCGCCGGATTGCTATCAATACGTCGATTGGCTTTTTTCACAGCCTGAGCAAAATAACGTAGTGCTTCATCATCATAAGGACGACGCGCATCATCGACCGCATCATCACGAAATGCACGCACCATTGCTGCCATTCCACGATACAGATCCAGCGCCGGGTTTTCCGGATCACTACTCGAAATCTGTGAAATCTGTTGCATGGCGCCACTAGGGTTCAATGCCATAAACTGGTCAATCACCTGTCTTTCCTGAGCTACCTGACAGCCCGGATCAGCATGAGCTGCCGGCACCAAAAGGATCATTAAAAACGATATTCGGGTAAATAGTCCAGCGACCGGGTTGAACATTTCAAACTCCTGTGAGAATCGATAGTTAATTTCAGGGTATCTCTAAAAAGAGAAGTGCTGCTGAGGGAAGTCCTGAATAGTGCATTTTTTATGCGGAAATGAGGCGAATACTGGGTGTATTTAACGATTTTCCGCGTAAAATAAGGTGCTGTTCAGGGTTTTTCTCAGTGGTGCTTGTATTTTTAGAGATGCCCTTCAGACAGGGTAATAGCTTGGATCAATTTCAACAAGTTTTGCTTTAAGAATAAGCGCTACAACATTTTTTTCTTAACGCGCGCGCGTATCCCATCTGCCTCCAAAGAATTGACACCACTTGTGATACTGTCTCGTTTTTAATTTGCGACATGGAAGTTAATGAATAGAATCTGCACTAGGCTAAACGGATTTAGAAGGATCGTCGGATCCTTAATTCTTTTGACGCTCTCTCAACATGCAACGGTTGCAGTCGCAGATTTAGTCGCCTATTGGCCAATGGATGAAACATCCGGCGACAATCTTAGAGATCTCAGCGGGATGGGGATGAATACCCCACTGAGAAATTGTAGTTCTGCTCATGTCAGTGGCCAACTTAACAATGCTCTGCATCTGGATGGTGATTGCGACAGCAAGGTCGCTTTCGCCAACATACTTGCACCCCAGTCTTTTACAGTCGCGGCTTACATTAGAACGCCTTCAATGCCCGGCCCTGCGCAGTGGGTTGCCGGGCATGGTAACAACTATGGTCTGGTCGTCAGCGAAAATGGCGATATCCGTGTTTACTACTACAATGGATCGAGTCGACCAGAAATTACGATTGATGTGCCTGATCTAAGAGATGGTCAGTGGCATCATATTGCGGGAAGCTTTAATTCATCGACCAATCAGATTCAGGCTTTTGTTGATGGCGTTTTAGTCGGCAGTGGCAGTGGCAGTGGAGACATCGTCTATGCAGCAAATACCGATTTTCATATTGGTAGCATGAATGGAGAACAGCATTTCAGAGGTGAGCTGGATGAGCTGAAAATATTTGATCATGCACTCAGCGAGGCTGAAGTCACTCCTCTTCTGGATTCAGAAAAAGTACTTCTGACCGTCACGGGTGGGGCAATCTTTGAATCAGATAGTGGCGTGACTCAGGCTGAAATTAAAGTCTCGCTTAGTCGACAATCCGCATCAGACGTGAGCATGAACTACGCCACAATTGCGGGTAACGCTGTCGATGGAGAGGACTTTGAGAAGGTTTCTGGAAAACTCACCATTGAAGCGGGCTCAACCACGGGTACGATTACCGTCAAGGTGCTGGGGGATACCAAGGTAGAGTCTGATGAAACATTTTTTCTGCAACTCAACAACCTCGATGGAGCAGAAGCAGACACAACCAGAGTCGAGTTTCGGATTCGCAATGATGATGGTATTAAATTTGGCCTGAACTCCCGCCCAAATAATACTCAGTGCATCGCTGGTGATCGCCCCAATACCAGTACGAATGCGCTTTCACTCTCGATGAAAAATGCCTTTCCCGGGATTGCGTTTGATCAACCCGTTGCCATGGTGCAAGCACCGGGAGATGACACACGCTACTTTATCGTCGAAATTGCAGGAACGATCAAAGTCATTGAAAACGGCATCTTGCAAGACCTGCCCTTTTTGGACATCTCAAATAACATTGGTAGCAAGCATGAAGATGGCTTGTACAGCATCGCATTTCATCCTGACTATCAAACCAATGGCTATTTTTACATCTCTTATGTAGATGCGAACGCCTGGACACAAATTGATAGATTCCAGGTTTCCGACGATCCGAACAGGGCAATTCCCAGTTCTGAATTTACAATTCTTGAGCGACCGCAGCCTTTTCAGTGGCACAACAATTATCAGATTGGTTTTGATGCCGACGGTTATTTGTACATTTCTCTGGGTGATGGTGGAAGAGTTGGAGACCCGCAGGAGAATGCACAAAATACGGCTACATGGCTCGGCAAAATGTTAAGGATTGATGTGGATGGCGGCTCACCCTACTCGATTCCAGCAGACAACCCGTTTGCTGACCAAAGCTGTGATCAATCGAATAAAACCGGCAATTGTCCAGAAATATACGCCTGGGGACTGCGTAGCCCTTGGCGCTGGAGTTTTGATAGAGAAACCCGGGACTTGTGGCTCGGTGATGTGGGTCAGGCCAGCATCGAAGAAATAAATATCATCGAAAACGGCAAAAACTATGGCTGGAGCTGTAAAGAAGGCGAGCAGACATTTGATGCTTCACATTGTAGTGATGTGACCTATACCGATCCCGTGGATAGCTATCAACATAACAACGGTGCCTGTTCCGTGACTGGGGGGTACGTCTACCGAGGTACCGAGATTCCAGCGCTACAAGGCACGTATCTTTACGGTGATTTATGTACCGGAGATGTACTGGGTCTACCCTACTACACTCAGCCAGAGTCAGATTCCAGCTTGATGTTTAATACCGCATCGTTCCTCGTTTCATTTGCAGAGGATCATGCGGGTGAGCTTTATGTTATCTCATACTTAGCCGGAACGATTAATAAGATTATTGCAACCGGTGACACCATTGAGAACCCAAACACACCCGATCTGCTTTCTGATAGCAATTGTGTACAAGCGGGTAATCCATCGCAGCCAACCGCGTCCATGATTCCCTTTCAGGTCAATGCGCCGCACTGGACTGATCGGGCACATAACCAGAACTGGCTGGCAATACCGGACGGAACAACCATTAACCATCAGCGTGGCGGGGATTGGGTTTTCCCAACCGGCTCGGTGATCATGAAAAATTTCATTCTTGATGACAGCTTGATCGAGACCCGCTTTATGATGCTGCATAACGATGGTAACTGGGGTGGCTACACCTATGAATGGAATGATTCCGGTACCGACGCAAACCTCGTTATTGGCGGAAAAGAGAAGCAGATCGGCAACCAAACCTGGATCTATCCAAGCGCCGCTGAATGCTCCTCATGCCACACCGCTGCGGCAACCGGTGCGCTGGCTCCGGAAACCCTTCAGTTGAACGGTTCATTTACCTATCCACAAACGGGCATCACTGCTAATCAAGTAGAAACGCTGGAGAAAATTGGCCTGTTCTCAGAGATGTTACCTGCATCCCCCGCAGAGCTAGGCAGACTTGTAAACCCTTATGACAAGGATCAAAACCTGCAAAAACGTGCTAAATCCTGGTTGCACAGTAATTGTTCCAGCTGTCATCAGCCTGGCGTTGTCACACAAATTGATATTGATTTCCGATATACAACACCCCTGGAAGACATGAAACTCTGTAATGTGCCACCGCAGAACGAAGCGTGGGGAATCACCAACCCGATGCGGTTATCTCCTGGCAACGCAAACAAGTCCTTAGTCTTTAATCGCTCAGGAAGACTTGACGAAGGCCAGATGCCGCCAATTGGAACTAACACGCTCGATACGCAGGGTTTGGCGCTTCTGGAAGACTGGATCAACAGTCTCAATGGTTGCCCGCTAAAATTAACCACCGAAGCTGCTAATGGAAGGATTTTTCCTGCAAACGGCGGATACGATTCGGGATTTTCTACTCTATTCGTCGCGATCCCTGATCCTGGATATAAATTCTTAGGCTGGAGCGGTGATCTCCGCGGTTCAGAAAACCCCACCTCTCTCGTTTTTGACTCAAATAAAACGGTCAGGGCAAACTTCACAGAGATCATAGCCGAGCCAGGCAAGGGCGGAGGTAGTCTTTCATTATCCGGTCTATTTGGACTGCTGCTGTTATTGATTCAGCGACACTATTTTATGACGCTCAAGCTTTCAAGAAAGGTTTAATTTAAGGCCTCGTTCCTGACAATGGCGATCCATGCCAGGAACGACAACATAAAAAGGCAACAAGCCACTTACACCTTGATCTACTCTGGATATCCTTCAGGGTTATTTGACTGCCAACGCCAACCATCACGGCACATTTCCTCAACGCCAAAATTCGCCTGCCATTGGATTTTCTCTGCCGCATAGCTGGGATCCGCATAGCATTCCGCAATATCACCCGCGCGTCTTGCAACAATTTTGTAATTCACCGTCTTACCAGAAGCCTTCTCAAAGGCTTTGACCATATCCAGCACAGAATAGCCTGTGCCAGTGCCAAGATTCACAGTCATCACCTGCCCTTTTTCCTCTTGTGCCAATGCTTCGATGGCTTTGAGATGCCCATCAGCCAGATCAACCACATGAATATAATCTCTAACACCGGTTCCGTCTGGCGTTGAATAATCATCACCAAACACGCTCAGGCAATCGAGTTTACCCACCGCGACTTGTGAGACATAAGGCATCAGATTGTTGGGAATGTCATTGGGATCTTCGCCTATTCGACCACTGGCATGCGCGCCAACCGGATTAAAATAGCGCAGCAAACCGATTTTCCACTCATCATCCGCAATAAACACATCGCGCAGAATATCTTCAACCATGAGCTTGGAACGGCCATAAGGGTTGGTTGCCGATAACGGAAAGTCTTCCTTAATCGGTAAGCTCGCAGGGTCACCATAGACCGTAGCCGAAGAACTGAAAACAATGGTTTTAACGCCATGCTCTGCCATCACTTCAGCCAGCGTCACTGCGCCGCCAACATTGTTTCGATAATAAGCCAGCGGCTTCTCTACCGATTCCCCTACCGCTTTAAAGCCGGTGAAATTAATCACTGCATCAATCCCCGGTTCAGCTGAAAATACCGCTGATAATTTCTTGTGATCACCCACATCAACCCGATAGAAGGTCAGCGTTTTGCCGGTAATTTCTTCCACACGGCGCATGGATTCTTCGCTGCTGTTAGACAAATCATCAACCACGACCACTTCATAGTCAGCTTCCAGCAATTGCACACAAGTATGCGAACCAATATAACCGGCTCCACCGGCAACGAGAATTTTCATAAGCTTCCTTTTAAGTTTTAGTTACTTGAGGCGTTCCGTTCTGAGACAGCTCTCTGGCAAAAAAGATCAATACATAATCCGATTCACCAAATAGGCAGCTATTAAATACCACGAGATCTGATAAATTTCACTCCGTACCGACACCATTCGTTCTGAAAAAACCTCCACACAGTGGCTTAAGCCAGAGATTAAGTATTGTGCTCGAAAAAAAGGGGCTGCAGAACTTCATCCTGCCGTCATACTCGGCTCATTTAACACTCGACGCCTTAGCCTTATATTATGAAGCAAGCAACTTGACCCCTAGTTTTTTCTATATTCTATCTAAACCACCTGCACCTGTACCCGCTTACCCAGTGATGCCGCCGCCTGCTCTATTTGTGAGAACTTGGAAGCGTGGCGTAAATCAAGCAACCGATCCATCTGCGGCATATGCCAATGCAGGCGGCGTGCCATATCGGATTTGCGCAATCCTTGTTCCCGCATAGCTGCGTAAATTCCGAGCTTGGCGCATTCCAGTGCATCGGGTTGAACCATTGGCCTACCTTCGGCAAGGCTGGGTATTGGCAGGTCACGCCGGCCATCAACGTACATAGCCAGCGCGGTCTCCAATGCATCTTGCGCTTGTAACAGAGCCTCTTCTTCATCTTCTCCAAAGGTAATGGCTTCAGGTATGTCAGGAAATGTAACCAGGATGGTCTCACCATCGGGTTTTAAATCTACAGGGTATTCAAACATGATGTGCTCTCACTTTAAGCCAAGTTGGCGTTTTATGGCTGACTCCAGCCCTTTTCCAAGCTCTGCCTTGCCATGCATGGGTAAGACAGACTGACGGTTGTTTAAAAACACTTTCAGATGTGAACCTTTACCGGGCTGAAAGGTTGCACCTTGTTTAGCCAACCATTTCTTCATCTGTTTTGAGTTCATGGCTTAATGATACAACAGATATGTTTACAAATGCAGCATAAGTGTTGCAGCGTTATGACCAACTCCAACAAATTTATATTGCTGGAGTACCAGTGGATCACAGAATCTTGAATACTTACCTGACATCCCTTTGTCTAATCTTGTGAAGCAAGGTACGTCATTTTCTTGCGGGTAATTTGTACATACCATCTGTCATCTGGACGCTACGTGATGAACGAAGCACTCAGGCAATCAATTCAAAGAGAAACGCTGGTAGACGTTGTTCGGCAGGAGTTAGCTCACGAGCATCGGGAATGACTTCAGGACTACGTCTTTGAACCTACCGGCGTTTTGGCTTTTCCGCTGATTGACTGGGTGAGCGCAGCGACTAGCTGAACCGGCCTATATTATGAAGCAAGCAACTTGACCCCTAGTTTCTTTTCCTAGTTTCTTTCAGAGGGCAGAGCAAGAGAATGGGGACACAACAAGACGAAAACCAAAGTAGTTGAAGCGGTAGTCAGGATCGTCCCAGGAACGGTACGCACAGCGCAGGTTGTCTGATGTATTGTTGAACGCGCCGCCGCGAAGCACGCGAGTGTTTGGGTAGACCCGTGAAGAGTATAGTCAAAATTTCCAAATTTTCTAGCTCGATATTCAGGAGCGAATACTTTTTTGCCAGCCTCCTAGCAAACGGCCAATCTCAACCAGCATTTTTTGCTACGTGATAGTACTGTCCCTCTTTAAGCCAGCCTAGGTTTAACCTAAAAACCGCAGTTGGATGCACAAAAGACGCGCAAGATATTGGCGTGCATGGTGAATCAGAAAAACGCGTGGTCACCTGATTGGTGATAAGCGGTTTTTCTGGTTTGCCAGGTGCGTCAATAACTTGCGTGGACTTGGGTAATCCAACTGCGGTTTTTAGGTTTAATGCCAGGCGAATATAAAGCCTCACTTTAGCAAGTGATTCATCCGCTAGCCTGAGTTGAGTGGCACGTTCCTGACCTCGACGCAGATTTGCTTCCTCAAGTTGTTCTCTTAGATCAAACGCCACATCCAGTAATCGTTTGGTAAAAGAATGCCTATGCGCCCGTGGAAAATGATTGGTGGCAGGTAAAAGCCAAGCCAAAAAATCGAAAGTACGAGTAAATATTGGCATTTCATTGTGTTGCATAAACAGACCTTCTGACGTAAAAATCTTATTTTACAGTGGATCAGAGGCCAGAGGTTTCAGAGGGCAGAGCAAGAGAATGGGGA
>CAZNYF010000036.1:0-19167 GCA_964577195.1 uncultured Thiotrichales bacterium
CGGAGATGCATGATCCGCTGTCGCTTAATCAGGCCTACTGTGAAATAGGGGGTCTCTAAGAATTGAATGCTGTTATCTGCTGTGGGTCAGTTAGCAAACCCCGGTAATTTCATGCCTAATAATTTTGCAGCTTGATTAAGTGATTTGTCGAATGAGAGAAAGCTAAATTCACTGACACTTTTAAAGATTCGATCTGCTGCGGCGAGGTGGATGCTATCGTAACCGCGTAGAGAGAAGCCTTCGGCTAGATCTGCTGCTCGTTCGAGTAATTCTGAATCTATTCCGACTGAGCTGATTTTTTCCCAATCCAAGCAAAATTGTTGCTTGATCTGTGAGTGTTCATTTGCGGTGAGGCGTTGCCCTCTTTTTGCAGTGGCAAGGGCGGCTCTTGTTTCAATGTATCCAATATCGTGGCAGATCAGGTGCTGAGCCTGACGAACCAGCTGGCGAGTTTGATCACTTTGAATTTCTTTTACATAGAGATTTACTAAGGCGGAAGTATCTAAATACAGGATCACTATCGGTCTTCAAGCACGGTATCAGCCAGTGTTTTTCCTTCAATTTTGGGTAATGTATTGACGGGGTTGGAGTAGTCGGGTTTACCAGTGCGCCATTGGACGCCGGGTATCGTTGGCAGGTTCTCTGGTGGAGAGATAGTTGCGTTTAAATGCGCTACAGGTTTGTTGTGAGAAGTGATTGTGACTTCTTCTCCCTCGCTGACAAGTTTGAGATATTTTGAAAGGTTGTCTTTCAGGTCGCGTACAGAGGCTTGCATTGTTTTAAATTACTGCATGAATATGGCCTCATAATACGAAGTAAAGTGGCCATATTCAAGAAAATATGGCGCTACAAATGGTTTTGGACAGTTCGCAGGCCGTCATTCGTGATCAATCTAGCCGGTTCAAAGCTTTTATCAGTGCGACGCTTCCACGTCATGAATAAGGCCTTTAGACCATGCTGTTATCTGTTTGTTATTCTACGGTATCAGAATGGCAGGGTTTGCTATCTATCTCATGATCTGACTCACTAAATCGCCGAGTTGGACTACAACCCGGCGATTATTGTCACTTCAAACTTACTGGTTAACCTTTCCCGGCAAGCTGAGATCTCCTGATGCGATATCCATGACATCCACCACACAGAGCAAAGGCGCATGAACACTTTGGTTTACGCGTAAGCCTGCTGTTACACCATCAAAGGTCGTTGCTTTGATGCTGTCTATGTCATCAAAAGGTACGCGTACTTCCACGGTTTCTGAATCAAAAGTCGGATGCCAGCCGGGGCTGTCGAGCAGTATTGGTAGTCCTGGCCATGTTTTGGGGAGCCTGGGTTTGGTGCCTTCGGGGATATCAACTACACCCAATACGCCTTTACCACATTGTTCGTTTGGCTGAAGCACAACCCAGTGGCTGTGCCAGACATTACCATCATTACCGGTGTTTCCATCTCTGTTTTCATCGTACAGCGGGGTGTCATCAAAATCAGGGTGAGAGGTGACGGCGAGTGCGAGGATGCCAGCTTTTTTCTCGAATCCGACTTCGTAGCTGTCTATCGACGTTGGCCACACATAAGAAAAAACATCACTGCCTGCGAGCTGCCCGGTTGCGGTTGGCCTGCTGCTTCCGGCCTTGCCTGAAACGGCCATGTGAAAGGTTGCGACATTACCCTCGGTGGTGATTTTTGCATGGATAATATCGAAAGGTGCTAATGCCGCTTTGGTTTTAGGTGCCTGAATGCCACCTGAGCTGTGGTCGTGAGCGTAGGCAGGAAGCGATATGGCGGCTGCGAGTAAAGATGATACGAATATTGATTTTGACATTATGCTGCTCCTTTGAGGTCTTCGATGGATGCACCAAAATTAATATGGAAAGCATTTCCATCGAGTAGCAGGGCGGGGACGGATTTGATCCCGGCTTGTTCTGCGGCTGCGATCTGGTTTTTGTTTTCTCCCAAATGGATGACTTGAATATCGAAGCGGTTTTTATCCAGTGCTTCAAGGACTTGCTGTTCTGCGCTAATGCAGACGGGGCAACCGGCATGGTAAAAAATGGCTGTGTTCATAATAAATTCTCGTTGGTTAACAAATAGTATCGACTCGATACTTATATAAAGTTAGCAGCCATACTTCGTCTTGTCAAACTGGTATTTAGTCGATACTATAAAGCTGTGAACTCCAACCTTATTTATGACTATGTTGAGCGACTGAGCGAATTGCTCAGGGTCGATGCACGCCAGGCGGGGGCGGCGCATGGCTTGTTGCCGGTGCAGTTGGAGGCGTTGCATTATTTGTCTATTTGTAACCGTTATTCCGATACGCCAATGGCGGTGACTGAATATTTGGGGCAAACAAAGGGGACGGTTTCCCAAACGCTGAAAGTGCTGGAAAAGAAGGCGCTGATCTCTAAAAATCCGGATAAAAATGACAAGCGCGTTGCGCATTTAAAAGTTTCTGCAAAAGGAAAGTGGCTGCTAAGCCAGTCCATTCCCACGCCGATGTTTATTAAAGCTTGTGAGGATTTAAGTGCTGATGCTCAGTCACAAATCGAGGCTTCGTTGAGCCAGTTGTTAACGGCGGTATTGCAAGCCAATAGCCTCAAGTCTTTTGGTGTTTGTCGTTCTTGCCGATATAACAGCAAGACCGAAGCGGGTGGTTTCTTTTGTAATCTGGTTCAGCAACCGCTTTCGGGTAATGATGTGCAGCTTATCTGTAGAGAGCATGAGCTTGAGTATCTTGAGGGCTAACGCATGACATTTGATTTTGAAGAGTTGGATTATCAAAAGACGCCGCTGGGTGAGATTAGCTTGCGTCGCCGAGCGGAACCAAGGCTTGCGGGGAAAATTATTTATGAGGTAAAGCTCGGGGATGAGTTTCTCATGTCGAGCTTGTTTACTGAGTCTGAAATTCAGTTGGCAAAACTGGGGCTGGCTGCTGTCGAAGGTGCTGAGCTTGATGTGATTGTTGGCGGCTTGGGTCTGGGCTACACCGCTGTTGCTGCGCTCGAAGATTCGCGGCTAAAATCATTGCTAGTGATTGATGTCATGGAGCCGGTTATTGACTGGCATCGCCGGGGCTTGGTGCCGCTGGGCGAGCAGCTGACTTCTGATTCGCGGTGCAATTTTTTGCTTGCTGATTTCTTTGCGTTGGCATCGGCTGAGACGGGTGGTTTTTTCAAAGCGGAGCCAGAGCGGCTGGTGGATGCGGTGCTTTTGGATATTGATCATTCGCCCAGTCATTGGCTCATTCCGGGCAATAGCAGTTTTTATTCTCAGGATAGTCTCAAGCAGGTTGCGCGGAAAATTCACCCCGGTGGTGTGTTTGCGTTGTGGTCGAACGATCCACCTGATGATGATGTTATACAGCTATTAAATTCGGTATTTGAGTCTGCGGTAGCGCATGTTGTAAGTTTTCCGAATCCTTATCAGGGTGGTGAGTCATCCTGTACGGTTTATGTTGCGCAAGTTCGGCGATAGGTCGAGATGAAACTAGATTCAGTTTTAGCCTGTCTGGGGTGGTCGACAGATAACTGCTGTGGATATTCTAGTAGCTCCTTGCTAAAACAGAATAAATCGTCTGGGTAATGCGATTTAACTGCTCACTGCTAATGATGTAGGGCGGCATGGCATAAACCAGATTTGAGAACGGCCGTAGCCAGATTCCCGCATCTACAAATTGATTCTGAAGATCGTTATCGACAATTGGCTGGTGTAATTCTACAACGCCAATGCTGCCTTTAACTCGCACATCTTTCACATGGGGTAAATCTCGGCAGGGTTCCAGTTCTTGTGCGAGTTGCTGCTCAATGTTGGCGATGGTGCTTTTCCACGGTTGGCTGAGAAGCAAATCAATGCTGGCATTGGCGACAGCGCAGGCTAGCGGGTTACCCATATAAGTTGGGCCGTGCATTAGCGCGCCTGATTGACTTGCTGATATTCCCGCTGCGACTTTTGCCGTGGTCAGTGTTGCGCCGAGTGTCATGTAGCCACCGGTGAGGGTTTTTCCTACACATAAAATATCCGCTACAACATCCGCTTGTTCGGCGGCAAAGAGAGTGCCAGTGCGTCCAAAACCAGTGGCAATTTCATCCAGAATAAGCAGCACATTGTATTGTTTGCAAAGTGTTTCGACGGCTTTTAAATAGCTGGCACGGTAGATTCGCATACCGCCTGCATTTTGTACGATGGGTTCTAGAATGACAGCGGCGATTGAGTCCTGATTTTTTTCAAGCAGTTGTGAAAACTGCTCGATATCATCTTCATTTTCCGGGTGATCGCCTTGATGCGGCGCAGGTGCAAAATAGTGTTGAGGCAGCATCTTTGAAAAAAGTGAATGCATCCCGTTAACCGGATCGCAGACTGACATCGCGCCAAAAGTATCGCCGTGATAGCCATTTTTTACAGTGAGAAATTTCTGTTTTTCAGGTTTCCCAATGCCAGCCTGATATTGGATTGCCATTTTTAGCGCAACTTCAACGGCAACGGATCCAGAGTCCGTTAAAAACACTTTATCCAGTGGTGGCGGAGTGATGTCTATGAGCTTTTTAACCAGCGCGATTGCCGGTTCGTGGGTAAGTCCTCCGAACATGACATGCGCAAATTTTTCGGTCTGTTCGATCAGCGCTTTATTCAAGACAGGATGGTTATACCCATGAATAACAGACCACCACGAGGCCATGCCGTCGATCAGTCGGCGACCATCAGCCAGTATGATTTCTACACCTTCTGCCCCAATAACCGGCAAGCTGTTATTTTTTCCGGGAAGTGGGGCATAGGGATGCCAAATGTGTTCACGGTCAAAATTCAGAAGTTGATTTATTTTGTCCAAACGGGGTTCCCTGAGTTTTTTATATTGGTGCTTTTAAAAAGCTAAAGATTTATCTTAAAATTTTCTTAAAGTACTGGCCGGCCAGTAATTCTTGATACGTTCGAAAATATTGCATTGCCAGTGTTTCTGGAAAATATTTTTTTGCACAGCGCTGTGCTTCGAGTCTTAATTGTTCTCTGAGTTCCGGGTTGTTATAAAGCCGCTCGATACTTTTAATGAGTTGCTCCGGGTTACTTTTGTCGACTAGTAATCCGTTGACTTCATCTTGAATAAATTCTGCATTAAACGAAGTGTCCGTGGCAATGATTGCTACGCCTTGTTCCATAGCGTCGATCAGTGGTGGTTTGATACTAGGTTTTGTTTCAGGAGAAATAAAAATATCAAAGCAATTGAGATAGTCACCGATATTTCGTTTTGATCCATACACATCGATGTAGTTTATGCCTTGGGTTGCGGCGCCCAGTTTAAGCTTCTTTTTATCACTGCCAATAAAAATAAATTTTAGTTTTGGGTTTTTTCTTGCGAGTTGATGGGCAGTTTCTAACAGATTCTTATCATCTGAATCTTCATCACTGCTAGCGCAAATATGACCAATGACAAAATGATTAGCATATTTTTCTTTTAAACCGCGAAATTCTTCTGTGATTTTAAAATGCGCAGACATCGGCGGGATGACTTTTACATTTAGACGAGGGTCGTAGCTTAAAAGTGTTTGTTCAATCTTTCGTGATGTTGCAATGACAAGCTGGATTCGGTTAAATATTTTACGTGCTACAGGGTGGCTGTCGGGGCGGCTAAAATGTCGCGAGGTCAGCGTAAAAGGTTTGCCGTAGCGTTTATGGGCGGCGTAAGCCAGCACTGCTGCATTTATTTCGTGGGCATGGACAATATCGCAATCCTTGCATTGTGAAGCATTGAGGATGATAGGGCTGCGGATCACTCGGATTTCAATCGTGTCGAGATCAGCAAGGCGCGTCAGTAATGGCGAGTTGGGTCTGAGTAGTAGTGTTTGCTCTACTGGCTTTTCAGCTAGCGCGCGGATAAGGAGTTCGGTTTGCCTTTCAGCTCCGTTGAATTCCTTGGCAAGATTGATATGACAAATTTTCATTGTTATTCATGTTTCAATCTCCCCGATTCCTGAATGACCTTGCTGTGGATTAAGTATCTTTTTCAGATCTTAATTCTCGTAATAGCGGGTCTAAGCTTAATTCATTGGCAGTAACAATCAAGTTTCTCGAAGCTTGTATGCCAGTAAAGTGTTTTTCATGAGGATAGCGACCGTCATTGGGCCAACACCTCCGGGGACAGGGGTGATGTGTGCGGCACGCTCTTTAGCGGCAGCAAAATCGACATCTCCGACGAGTTTTCCATTGGCCAGTCGGTTGATGCCGACATCAATCACGGTTGCGCCTGGTTTGATCCATTCACCTTTTACAATTCCGGGCTTACCCACAGCAGCGACGAGAATATCCGCACGACCAACTTGCTCTTCAAGGTCGTCGGTAAAGCGATGGCAAACGGTGGTGGTGGCGCCGGCCAGTAGAAACTCCATGCACATTGGGCGACCAACGTGATTGGATGCGCCGACAATTACGGCATGTCGACCTTTATAGGGTTCACCAATCGCGTCTAATAGATGTATCACCCCATAAGGTGTGCATGGGCGCAGTACCGGCATACGTACCGCGAGCCTGCCGATGTTGTAGGGATGGAAGCCATCGACATCCTTATCGGGATGAATTCGCTCAATCACGGTTTCAGTGTCGATGTGCTCGGGTAGTGGCAGTTGAACCAAAATCCCGTCGATGGCGGGATCCTGGTTATATTGATCGATGATAGAGAGCAGTTTGTCTTGCGAGGTATTGGTCGGCAGGGTTTTGGATTCGGAATAAAATCCCACCTCATCGCAAGCACGTTTTTTATATCCAACATAGACTTGCGATGCTGGATCTTCGCCCACGAGAACTACGGCAATGCCTGGTGCGCGCCCGCCATTGCTGGTGAATTTGCCAACTTTGGCTTTAATTTCCTGACGAATTTTGGCGGCGATGGATTTACCATCTATCAGTGCTGCGGTCATAATGCTTTGAGGTGTTTCATCGAGCGTGGGATAATCGCACGGCTGAACAGCTCGAACAAACTGGATTTTCCCAATTGACGCGCTGTATGGGGGTGGGTATCATGCCGCCCTTGCACTTCGGGGTGTAGCGCAGCTTGGTAGCGCATCTGCTTTGGGAGCAGAGGGTCGGGAGTTCGAATCTCTCCACCCCGACCATTTTTTTGGCTAATGTAGTCTTAAATGGTGTAAGAACAGAAGCGTTTGTGGCCAGGATGGTCGTTGGTAGGACGCAGTTAATTTTTGCGCCCGTAGCTCAGCTGGATAGAGCAACGGCCTTCTAAGCCGTAGGTCGCAGGTTCGAATCCTGCCGGGCGCGCCATATTATGGTGGATGTAGCTCAGTTGGTAGAGCCCCGGATTGTGATTCCGGTGGTCGTGGGTTCGAGCCCCATCATCCACCCCATTTTTTGATGACCCTGACTTTATGCGATGCTTACCGTTTGGTTTTCATCCTGAAGATAGAGTTGTCGGTTTGTTTCGATAGTTCATGCGAGAGTGGCGGAATTGGTAGACGCGCTGGATTTAGGTTCCAGTGTCGCAAGACGTGAGAGTTCGAGTCTCTCCTTTCGCACCATTTTTTTGAGTCTAGAGAACCCGCAGGATAAATCCTCGGTATTCTTGATAGAGGAATAGTTATGCAAGTTTCGGTTGAGTCGATCAGTAATCTTGAACGGAAGATGACCGTTCAATTACCCGCAGAGAAAATTGATAGCGAGGTTGAATCACGCATTCGTTCTATGGCTCCCAGAGTTCAAATTAAAGGGTTTCGACCTGGTAAAGTACCACTTAAAGTGGTTCGCCAGCAGTATGGCAAAGGTGTTTACCAGGAAGTGCTCGGCGAGCTGATGCAGTCTAGCTTCCAGGAAGCCGTAACGCAGGAGAAACTCCAACCAGCGGGTGCGCCGTCTATTGATGCGGGAAACCCCGAGCCGGGTGCAGAGCTGAAATACACTGCGACGTTTGAAATCTATCCTGAAATCGAAATTCAGGATCTAGCCGAAAAAGAAATTGCTCAGCTCGAAGTAAAAATCGAAGATGCTGATATCGACAAAATGATCGACACCCTTCGCGAGCAGCATAAAGGCTGGAAAGAAGTCAAACGTGCAGCCAAAAAGGGTGATCAGGTCATTGTTGATTTTGAAGGCTTTATGGATGATGAAGCGTTTGAAGGCGGCAAGGCATCAAATGCACCCATTATTATCGGTCAAGGCGGCATGATTCCTGGCTTTGAAGAGCAGCTCACTGGCGTTAAAGGCGGTGATGAAAAGACCTTGAACGTAACTTTCCCGGAAGGCTACGGTGCTAAAAATCTGGCTGGCAAGGAAGCACGTTTCGAGACCAAGGTTATCTCGGTCAGCGCCCCTGAGCTGCCTAAAGTCGACAAGGACTTTGTTGCCAAATTTGGTGTTGACGATGGTTCTGTTGACAAGTTTCGTGATGATGTGAAATCCAATATGTTGCGCGAAGGTAATCAGGCCATTCGTCAGCGAGTTAAAACCGAAGTGATGGATATTTTGTTGGCGGCTCATGCGGATGTGGAAGCACCCAAAGCGTTGGTCGGGCAGGAGATCGAAAACTTGCGCCAGCAGATGATGTCGAATGCAGGTCAGAGTGATGCCAGCATGTTCCCTGATGATTTGTTTGAGGCTGACGGTAAAAAACGCGTACTACTTGGCCTGATCGTCGGTAAAATCATTCGTGATAACGATATCAAACTGGATAGTGATCGTGTCGATGTTACGCTCGACGAGTTGGCATCCACCTATGAAGATCCCGAGCAATTTAGACAATACTATCGCTCCAGCAAAGAACGTCTGGCAACGATTGAAGCGATGGTGATCGAAGAGCAGGTTGTAGACTGGATTAAATCAAAAGCGGATGTCAGCACCAAGGAAATTGGTTTCGATGAGCTGATGAATACAGACAATAAGGAGGAAGGATAATGGGTTGGAATAATGGGTTGAATACTCCGGCAGCAGAAGTGAGAGCATCTGGTCTGGTGCCAATGGTGGTTGAGCAGACTTCACGTGGCGAACGTGCTTACGATATTTATTCGCGCTTACTGAAAGAGCGTGTCATTTTTATCGTCGGTGCAATTGAGGACCACATGGCAAACCTGATCGTCGCGCAATTACTTTTTCTCGAGTCAGAAAATCCCGATAAAGATATCCATCTGTATATTAATTCCCCCGGCGGTTCTGTGACTGCGGGTATGGCTATTTATGACACCATGCAGTTCATTCGTCCCGATGTGAGTACGTTGTGCATTGGGCAAGCCGCCAGTATGGGTGCTGTATTGCTCACCGGTGGAGCCAAAGGCAAGCGTTTTGCGCTCCCTTATTCTCGTGTGATGATTCACCAGCCGTTGGGTGGGTTTCAGGGGCAGGCGACAGATATTGATATTCACGCCAAAGAGATTTTGAAAATCCGCGATCAACTGAACGGTATTCTTGCCAAGCACTCTGGTCAGGATATTGAGACGATTGGAAAGGATACCGAGCGTGACAATTTTCTCGGTAGTCAAGAAGCTGTCGATTATGGTTTGATCGACGAAGTGCTCAACGCCCGTCCTGAATCAGAATCAGAGAAAAAATAGACTCGTAAGTAGAATTGCGGGAATTAGCTCCCATTCTATTCGTGGGAAGCCAATCCCTTGAATCCGTTGCTTGATTCCTGAGCAAAAAAACGGCAAGGTGATCAACGACTCGCGTCTCTTTTCAAGAACTCATCCAATAATGGGTCTGATCAATCAGGAGAGATGGCGATTGAGGTCTAATTTCAGGATTTTTTGATGAGCGATAAAAAAGGCGATAAAGACAACGGCAAACTCCTCTACTGTTCTTTTTGCGGCAAGAGTCAGCATGAAGTACGCAAACTAATTGCGGGTCCATCTGTATTTATTTGCGATGAATGCGTTGAACTTTGTAATGACATCATTCGGGAAGAAATTCAGGAACAGGCAGGTGAAGAGCATGATCATCTGCCCACTCCCAGAGATATCAATGCAAATCTGGATGACTTTGTCATCGGTCAGGAAAAAGCCAAAAAAGTCCTTTCTGTTGCGGTTTATAACCACTATAAGCGCAAAGAGTCGCGCAAGCGTAAAGATGATGTCGAGCTGGCAAAAAGTAACATCTTATTGATCGGCCCTACCGGTTCAGGCAAGACGCTGTTGGCAGAAACACTCGCAAGATTCTTGAACGTGCCTTTTACCATTGCGGATGCGACAACGTTGACTGAAGCAGGTTACGTTGGAGAAGATGTTGAAAACATCATTCAAAAACTGCTGCAAAAATGCGACTACGATGTTGAAAAGGCGCAGACAGGTATCGTCTACATCGATGAAATTGACAAAATTTCACGCAAATCAGATAACCCTTCAATCACTCGCGATGTTTCCGGTGAAGGTGTACAGCAAGCATTACTGAAACTGATCGAAGGCACTGTCGCATCGGTTCCCCCCCAAGGTGGTCGCAAACATCCCCAGCAAGAATTCTTGCAAGTTGATACCGGCAATATCTTGTTTATCTGTGGCGGTGCATTTGCCGGCATGGACAAAGTCATTCGAGATCGAACTGAAAAAGGCGGTATCGGTTTTTCAGCCGAAGTCAGAGGCGATGCTGAAGCCAAGTCAATTGGTGACTTGTTTGAAGAGCTTGAACCAGAGGATTTGGTTAATTATGGGTTGATTCCTGAATTTGTCGGACGTTTGCCGGTTGTCGCGACTTTAAGCGAACTGGATCAAGGTGCGCTCGTGCAGATTCTCACCGAACCTAAAAATGCCATTACCAAGCAATACAAGCGACTGTTTGAAATGGAAGACGTTGAGCTGGAGTTCAGAGACGATGCGCTGTCTGCGATTGCACTCCAGGCAATGCATCGCAAAACCGGTGCTCGAGGCTTACGAACAATCCTTGAAAAAATCTTGCTGGATACCATGTACGACCTGCCCTCTAGCGAAGATATCACCAAAGTTGTGATCGACGAATCAGTTGTCAACGGCGATGCTCAGCCTTATATGATTTACGAAAACACTAAAAAAGCTGTCGCCGAATAAGGTGTCATAGTTCCGCACATTCTGTGTGGAACAATCTGCTGTTATCATTGTTTATGTTTAGCTATATGCAGAATGTGTGCAGCTAATTTTCAATATTTTAAAAATTCTCCAAAAAAAATGGCTAGTTTGCAGTCGTTCACTTGAATTCTATAAATTTGACCACATTTTGACTGTAATCTTTGCCTAATTGACCTTTAACGAGTGCGATACGGGTAATTGGGTACATAGATCGTGTTTCAGAAACTCTGAGAGTGTTATTCTGAGTCATGAATTTATGACTTGAATTCATGAGCTGGAGAAACTAATGATTGTAACTATCGAATCATTAGTTTCAATATCAGGGAACGTATCTCAACTCCCGTTGCAAACCGAGTGACTTATGACAGATAAAACAATTGCTTCCGAAACCATCAAAGCCGTACCGGTTTTACCGCTGCGTGATGTAGTCGTCTATCCACACATGGTCATCCCATTATTTGTTGGTAGAGAGAAGTCCATTAAAGCGCTCGATGAAGCAATGGCGAACGACAAGCAGATCCTATTGGTCGCACAGACCAGTGCTGAAGTGGATGAGCCTGGCGCTGAAGAAATCTACCGGATTGGAACACTTTCCAATATTTTACAGCTGTTGAAACTGCCCGATGGCACTATAAAAGTGTTGGTGGAAGGTACGCAGCGCGCCAAGGTCATAGATCTCGCTGACGGTGAGGATTTTTTCACTGCGCAAATTACGCTGATTGAATCTGATGTTTCTGAAGATGAACGCGAGCTGGAAGTACTCAGCAGAAGCGTTATCAGTCTGTTTGATCAATACGTCAAACTGAACAAGAAAGTACCCCCCGAAATTCTTACCTCACTTTCAGGTATCGATGATCCGGCGCGTCTGGCTGATACCATCGCTGCTCATATGGCGCTGAAGTTGGATGAAAAGCAGAAGGTACTGGAAATTGAAAGCATCCGCGATCGCTTGGAGCATATCGTTGGTCTGATTGAAGGCGAGATTGATATCCTGCAAGTGGAGAAACGAATTCGTGGCCGCGTTAAGCAGCAAATGGAGAAGAGCCAGCGCGAGTATTATCTGAATGAACAGATGAAAGCGATTCAGAAAGAATTGGGTGAGATTGAAGAAGCGCCCAACGAGAATGAAGAGCTGGCAAAGAAAATTGAAAAATCCGGTATGCCTAAGGAAGCCAAAGAGAAGGCAACCAACGAATTGAATAAATTGAAAATGATGTCACCGATGTCTGCGGAAGCCACAGTGGTACGCAATTACGTCGAATGGCTGACCAATGTGCCGTGGAAAAAGAAAACTCGCGTCACCAATGACCTCAACAAGGCCGAGCAGGTTCTTGATGAGGATCACTATGGTCTGGAGAAAGTGAAAGAGCGGATTCTTGAATATTTAGCGGTGCAACAGCGCGTCAAAAAACTCAAAGGTCCGATTCTTTGTTTGGTTGGTCCTCCGGGTGTGGGCAAAACCTCTTTGGGTCAGTCCATCGCTAGAGCGACCAATCGAAAGTACGTGAGGATGTCACTTGGTGGTGTTCGTGACGAGGCCGAGATTCGTGGTCATCGCCGAACTTATATTGGTGCATTGCCCGGTAAGATCATCCAGAACATGGCCAAAGTCGAAGTGAAAAACCCGCTTTTCCTGCTCGATGAAATCGACAAGATGGCAATGGATTTTCGTGGTGATCCTGCTTCTGCATTGCTGGAAGTACTCGACCCTGAGCAAAATGATTCGTTCGCTGATCACTATCTGGAAGTCGATTACGATTTGTCGGACACCATGTTCGTTGCAACCTCCAACAGCATGAATATTCCGGGGCCACTACTGGATCGGATGGAAGTCATTCGTCTACCAGGTTATACCGAAGACGAAAAAACCAAAATCGCGATGAATTACCTGCTACCCAAACAGCTTAAGAATAATGGTTTGGAAGATGGTGAGCTAACCATTAACGAAGGCGCGATTCGAGATATCATTCGCTACTATAGCCGTGAAGCTGGTGTGCGAAATCTGGAACGTGAGATTTCCAAGGTTGCGCGCAAAGTCGTGAAAGACCATCTGCTTAAGAAGAGTAAAAAGAAGACCAGTGTTACGCCCAAGAATCTTGAGAAATATCTTGGTGTGAAGCAATTCCGCTATGGTTTGGCGGAAGAAGAAGATCAAGTGGGTCAGGTTACCGGATTGGCATGGACAGAAGTTGGTGGTGAGTTATTAACCATTGAAACAGCAACCATGCCGGGTAAGGGCGTGATTACGCGTACTGGCCAACTCGGTGACGTGATGAAAGAATCCATCGAAGCTGCGCGTTCAGTGGTTCGCAGCCGTGCTGACACTCTGGGCATAGATCAAGAGTACTTTCAGAAACACGATATTCACATTCACGTTCCAGAAGGCGCAACACCCAAAGATGGCCCTAGTGCCGGCATTGGCATGTGTACCTCACTGGTTTCAGCGCTAACCGGGATTCCGGTTCGAGCGGATGTCGCTATGACAGGTGAAATCACCTTGCGTGGTGAAGTCCTGCCAATTGGTGGCTTAAAAGAAAAACTATTGGCTGCACATCGAGGCGGTATTACTACCGTCATCATTCCGGAACAGAACGAAAAAGATCTGGTTGAGATGCCGAAGAACATTATCTCGAAGATAGACATCATTCCGGTCCGCTGGATTGATAAAGTTCTGGAGATAGCGTTAACTCGATTGCCTGAGCCTTTGGTTGCCGATAAACCTAAAAAGCCAGTTAGCAAGTCCAAGCAAACAGAAAAAACCGGCGTTCAGCGACACTGATTGTTAGTTTTTATGACTAAATCTACAGGGCCAGTGGCCCTGTTTTTGTTTTTGCCGAATTAAAATAAAGCATTACTCAAGCCAAGCCTAGTCGCGTCTGAGTTTAGATGGCACCGCAATCGGGGTGGGATAGCGAATTACAATCAGATATGGGGAAATCACAAAAGTGATGAGAGTTGCTGCTTGAATTAGTAGGCAGCTTTGGTACTTATTAATCCTTGGGGCAGCGCAAGTATGGAAGCGCAAGTATGGAAATGAGTAATGAGAACTCACTAATTTGACCCAATCCCGACATCTGCTGGATTATCTCAGGATCCGAGACTAGATTGAGCGCTGCTGGCCCAAGCAATAATCCCAAAACGATATAAGCAACGATCATTGCCTGACGTGTAAATAACGCCGCCGTTGCCAGTACCGCCGCTCCAGCAAAAATCAGAAACAAGTGTAAGTCAAATGTTCTTCAACCACGCCTTGATTTTCTCCTTATCGTCCTCATATAAAGCCTATGAACTTAGGAACGAGTAAGAATCCAATCTGAAACAATCATTCTACGTCAGGTTGCTCAACTTATTATTCACTCGTCACTTATTTCACTAATATCCACTTTAATACGATTTTTAGAGGCCCAGCAATGACCGCAACGGTAGAAAAGGAAAACTTAAATTTTGAAGCAGAAGCCAGTCAGGTTCTGAAGCTCATGATCCACTCCTTGTATTCCAACAAGGAAATTTTTATGCGTGAGTTAATCTCCAACGCATCAGATGCCTGCGACAAGCTGCGCTTTCAGGCGCTGGCTGATGATAGCCTGATGGGCGATGACACCGAACTACGCATCGAAATCGAATTTGATAACGATGCACGTACAGTCACCATTCGTGATAACGGCATCGGTATGACTCGCGATGACGTTGTCCAGCATATCGGTACCATCGCTAAATCGGGTACTGGCGAATTCTTGAAATCTCTGACCGGCGATCAAGCCAAAGACTCACACTTGATTGGCCAGTTTGGTGTTGGTTTTTATTCAGGCTTTATCGTTGCTGATAGCATCGAGCTAATTACTCGACATGCCGGTGCTGCCGCCGATGAAGCGGTGCATTGGGAGTCAACCGGTGAGTCCGGCTATGAGCTGGAAGCGACCATCAAAGAAACTCGCGGCACCGAAGTGATTTTGCATCTGCGCGAAGATGAAGAAGAGTTTCTTAATGGCTGGCGTTTGCGTAGCCTCATAAGCACCTATTCTGACCACGTTCCGTTGCCGATCAATATGCGCAAGCGTGACGATGATGATAAACCCACGGATGAGTGGGAAACGGTCAACAAGGCTTCGGCGTTATGGACGTTGCCGAAAAATGAAATCAAAGACGAGGAATACAAAGAATTCTACAAGCACGTCGGCCATGATTTTGAAGACCCTTTAGCCTGGACTCATAATCGGGTCGAAGGCAAAACCGAATACACCTCGCTGCTTTATATCCCTTCAAAAGCGCCATTTGATTTGTTTGAGCAGGAAACCAAGCAAGGTGTGAAGCTTTATGTGCAGCGTGTTTTTATTATGGATGATGCGGATAAACTCATGCCGCGTTATTTGCGCTTTGTGAAAGGCGTGCTTGATTCTGCCGATCTACCCTTGAATGTTTCGCGAGAGATTTTGCAGAGCAATAAAGTGATCGACAGCATGCGTTCTGGTTCAGTTAAAAAGATCCTCGGCTTGCTGGAAAAAATGGCGAAAAAAGAGCCAGAACAGTACCAGAGCTTCTGGGATGAATTTGGCAAGGCGATGAAAGAAGGGCCGGTGGAAGATACGGCCAATCGCGATCAGGTGTTGAAACTGCTGCGTTTCTCGTCTTCCAAAGATGGCTCCGAAACACAAAATATTTCTCTCGCTGATTATGTCTCGCGCATGAAAGAAGGCCAGGAAAAGATTTTCTTCATCACCGCAGATAATTTCAACGCGGCCAAGAATAGCCCGCATCTTGAAGTCTTCAAGAAAAAGGGCATCGAAGTGCTATTGATGGCTGACCGCGTTGACGAATGGATGATGGGCCAGGTGATGGAGTTTGATGGCAAGCAATTTCAATCGGTTGCAAAAGGCGAGCTAAATCTCGGTGATATAAAAACCGATGACAAGGATGAGAAGAAAAAGGACACCAAAGAAGCCAAAAAACTGGTCGCTCGAATCAAAAAAGTCCTTGATGAAAAAGTTGAAGATGTGCGTATTTCCGAGCGTTTGACCGAATCACCTTCCTGCATCGTTCTCAACGAGCATGAAATGGCGATGTACATGCAGCAATTGCTCAAGCAGGCTGGACAGGATGTACCGGGTGGTAAGCCGGTACTGGAAGTGAACCCTGATCATCCAATCCTTAAGCAAATGGATGGTGAAAAAGAGGGTGATCGGTTTAACGATTGGTCGCAGCTGTTACTAGATCAAGCGATTCTTGCTGAAGGTGGACAGTTGGATGAGCCTGCAACCTTCGTCAAACGTATGAATGAGATCATGCTGACTCTGTCAAAATAGATCTATGTTAAATGCTGTCCTACGAGTCAATTCTGGCTTGTAGGGCGTTTCGGGAATTGAGCGTAAATTCTTTGTATAATCAGCATCCTAGTGTGATATTCTGTGATGACGTTAACAAAATCACCCACATAAAAATATCCCGCCCATGAGAGGACCCCAGCAGGAAGAATATACCATCATGTTTGCCGACGTGGTGGACAGTACCGGTCTGTACGAGCGGTTGGGAGATATCGAAGCGCAATATCGTATCTCGCAGTGCCTCGGGGTTGTCCAGGACATGGTGGAACGCGCCAAGGGGCGGGTGATTAAAACAGCAGGTGATGACATCCTCTGTATGTTCGACCGTGCCGAGCAGGCGATTATTGCTGCCGCCTCTGTGCATGAGTCCATGGCAGACGAAGAAATTTTTGACGATAACGAAATCCGCATGCATATCGGTGTCCATTCTGGTTTAGGTCTGATTACCGAAGGGGATGTGTTTGGTGACATGGTAAATGTTGCTGCCCGCGTCACTTCTGCGGCTAAAGGCGAACAAATTCTCACGACTCGGGAAACCATCGAACGGCTACCCAAAAACTTTGAAATTCCGCAGCGTTATGTGGATAAAATTGCGGTCAAAGGGCGTAATGAACCCGTAGAGATACATGAGATTCTTTGGAAGGGTAGTGGTGATTTAACCGGCGTGATGACCGGGCTTGAAATCACTAAAATCGGCGCAAAGATTCTCAAGCTGCGTAACTGCGGATTGGAGTTCGATTTACTGCCGGATATGACCAGTTTCATTATCGGCAGAGATCTGGAATGTAATCTGACCATCAATGGCACTATGGTTTCCCGCCAGCACGCCATCATTGAATTTCGTCGTGATAAATTTGTGTTGCTTGATCAGAGTACCAACGGCACCTATATTCGTCCCCAGCAGGGCAAGGCATATTACGTTCGGCGTGAAGAAACGCCATTGCTGGGAGAAGGTGAGATCAGCCTTGGTAAACTCGTTGATGATCGCCCTGCGCTGAATATCTTCTACAAGTTTCTGTAAATTTCTGGTATCTATGGCAAGCCTTCTTTTCCACTTGCGGAATTTCCAGCCACTTGTATTTCTTCTCTTACTCGCGTTTTTGGTTAGCGGTTGCGAAACCCGTAACGAGAATCACAGCAATCTCCCCTGGCAAATCGAATTGAATGCGCAGCAGCACAGTACGATATTCGGTGTGACATTGGGGGAAACCAGCCTAAAAACTACCCAGGAACAATGGCATGGTCGTCCCTCCATTGCCCTTTTTTCCAATCGCGCTGATGATTTAACGCTGGAAGCCTACTTTGAACGGGTGTCGCTTGGCCCATTTCAGGTCAAAATGGTGACAAGGCTACAAGCAGATGAGGATTGGTTAAAAACGATTCAGCAGCAAGCACCAAAGCCGCGACCGGGGCCTAGTGGTGATTACCGATATCTGCTGGACGAAACAGACCTGAAGAAAGCTGAATCACTGATCATTTCTGAGCTGACCTATATTCCAGGGTATAAGGTTGAAGGCGAGATTCTCCGCCAGCGATTTGGCGAACCTGATCAAATCAAAAAAGAAAGTGAGAGTACCGAGTACTGGGTGTACGCTAGCAAGGGGCTACTAGTAACGATTAATCAGCCGGGAAAGGATGTTTTTCACTATACCAATCCGGCAAGGTTTTCGACTGCAGTTGAGAAGATAGGTTTGAAATTCAATCCGTGATCCAACTGGTTTTTCCAGGTGAAATAGCAGACAAAAAAACGCCGCCCTGGTGGGCGGCAGAATAACTCAGGAGGAGTCACATCCAATGAATGTACTCAGCTAGTCTATGCTGTATTGACAAATACGTGTGATGTTCCCATCCGTCAAACCGTACCGTCTGTCTCGACAAAGCAGTAGTAGTTCACATTTGCCCGGAATTGCTGTGATGCAGGTATAATCTTAGCCGTCGAATAGACTGATTCTAAAAGACTTTTAGACCAAAACTAATGAGTGTGTCCCCGAAAGTTGATCTTTTAATCCCAGGACTTTTTGATCGTTTGGTCGAATGGACGGGCAGTTACGTGGAAAAACCGCAAGCTCCGGAGCTGGTTTCATTGTTGCAAAAAGCACGTCATCAACGCTGTGATTATCCAGGTTATGAAGCAACGCTTTGGCACCAGTTTAATGCAGGACATCAACCCGATATCGAGTTACCTGCGGGGCGTATTTGCAGCGATCTGGAAGGTATGGTTGTTTGCCGCGCAGATCCAGTTCATCTGACTGCCGGTATTTCAGATCTGATGTTGATCGAGGCTTCTCAACTTAATCTGGATGCAGATGAATGCGAGATGCTGATACGGTTGGTAAACGACCATGTCAATCCGGTTGGGGGCTCATTCCACTGCTCCGGGGCGACCGGGGTACTGGCATTCGAGCAAGCCCCCGTTTTGCAATCGACTCCGCCATCCAGAGTCGCTGGTAATGGCATCGATGCGTTTTTACCCGCTAAAGGTGATGATGGCTGGTGGCCTCGGTTGTTGAATGAACTTCAAATGCTGATGTTTAACAGTGAATTTAATCAGCTGCGTGAAAAACGCGGCAAGCCAGTGATTAGTGGATTGTGGCTTTGGGGTGGGGGCGATAGTTTCGTGACTCCTGATTTATCTGCAAGTTACTCGCGCTGTGTTGTACGCGATGCTGCTTTTTCAGATCCGTTTCTAGAATCGATACTGGCTAAAGCGGGAATCGAAGCCGAGCCAGAACTAAGTCTAAACTCAGCCGATACCGGGCGGATACTCTGTGTGAGTCCCGAGCTTCTACCCCAGGCGCAATATGATGACTTTTTTGCCTGGCAGGAAAAATTAT
>CAZNYF010000037.1:0-19126 GCA_964577195.1 uncultured Thiotrichales bacterium
CTTTTGCTTCAACTTCCTCCACTTCCGGCATCATTTTGGCGCGAATTTTTGCTTCAATCTCAGCCGCCATCTCAGGATGCTCCTTTAAATAATTACGCACATTTTCTTTACCCTGACCAATGCGCTCTCCTTCGTAGCTGTACCAGGCACCCGCTTTATCGACGATACCGAGCTTGGCTCCGTGATCGATAACCTCTCCCAATAATGAAATGCCTTCGCCATAAAGAATCTCGAATTCTGCTTGCTTGAACGGTGGAGCCATTTTGTTTTTAACGACTTTAACGCGGGTTTCATTACCGACAATCTCATCGCCTTTTTTGATCGCGCCGATGCGTCGGATATCCAGTCGCACAGATGCATAAAATTTCAGCGCATTACCGCCGGTAGTGGTCTCCGGTGAACCAAACATCACGCCGATTTTCATCCGAATTTGGTTGATGAATATCACCATGGTGTTGGAGCGTTTAATATTACCGGTCAATTTCCGCAGCGCCTGAGACATCAATCGTGCCTGCAAGCCAACATGTGACTGCCCCATCTCGCCTTCAATTTCTGCTTTTGGCGTTAATGCAGCAACCGAATCGATTACCACTACGTCAACCGCAGCAGAGCGAACCAGCATATCGACAATTTCTAATGCCTGCTCGCCGGTATCTGGCTGAGAAACCAGCAGTTCATCCACATCAACGCCAATTTTGGCGGCATATTGAGGATCGAGCGCATGCTCCGCGTCAACAAATGCTGCAACACCGCCTAATTTTTGAGCTTCGGCAACAACTTGTAGTGTTAGCGTTGTCTTACCTGAAGATTCCGGCCCATAAATCTCGACCACACGGCCTCGGGGTAATCCACCAATACCCAACGCCACGTCCAAACCCAGTGAACCCGTGGAAATAGACGTAATATCTGTAGATGCGCTCGCATCGCCCATACGCATGACGGTACCTTTACCAAACTGACGCTCGATCTGTGTGAGTGCAGCTGCCAGGGCTTTTTTTCTATTTTCGTCCACGGAATACCTCGATTAGTGTTAATGCAAGCTCGCGATTATCCCATAGCACGCACCACTCATCCAATCCTTTAGAAGTGTATTTTGATAGAGTACCCGCCTTCAAAAGATTACAGCCAATACTATGCCTCCTGTCTATACCGATATTTGCTTCAATTTCACCCATAGCTCATTTCGTGAGGATGAAGCGGAGGTTCTGGAACGCGCTATTGAAGCCGGTGTTATTCAACTGATAGTGACCGGCTCGAGCATTGACGAGAGCCGCGACGGCATCGCTCTAGCGGAGAAGTATCCACAGCATTTATGGGCCACTGCCGGTGTCCATCCACATCTCGCCAACGAGTGGAGCACAGATAGCAACGCGGACATCATCGAGATGGCAAAACATGAGAAAGTGGTTGCCATTGGTGAATGCGGATTGGATTTTAACCGCGATTTCTCACCCCGTGAAAAGCAGAAATATGCCTTTGAAGCGCAGTTGGAACTAGCAGCAGAACTGAAATTGCCCGCCTTTATGCATGAGCGAGATGCCCACGACGAGTTTATGCAAATTTTGGAGCGCTACCGCAACGATTTAACCGCTGCGGTAATCCACTGTTTTACCGGTGAGAAAAGCCAGCTGGAAAATTATCTGGGGCTGGATTTGTATGTCGGCATCACCGGCTGGATTTGTGATGAACGCCGTGGTCACCATTTACATGAGATTGTCACATTGATTCCTGATGACCGGATCATGATTGAAACGGATGCACCGTATTTACTGCCACGTGATCTTTCTCCGAAACCCAAAGAGCGCCGTAATGAACCTGCTTTTTTACCTCATATTTGCCGAGCCATCGCCCAGCACAGAAACACTGAAGAAGCAGAATTAGCCCAGCTGACTACGACAAATGCAGCCAATTTTTTCAAGCTAAGTCAAAGCTGAGGTAGATTTAAAGCATTCATCAGACTGCGCACCGGCTCCAAACAATTTACCCCACATAAATCAGCGCCTTATATACGTATATTACCATTCTCTTAAGCTCTATAGATTACAGTATAACTACCGTATCTACATGATTTATATATATTTTTACTCTGTGAAAAATTGTCACACCTGGCCTCTGTTATCCACCATCAACATCCGCTTGTCGGCATTTGCTATCGGTGTTCAGGCTTCTATCCTAAACTCTCTTTTGTCAACGGATGACAAATTTCGAGCCTTACGAAATTGACACGGATGTCATTTTTTTCGTCTGCTACTGAATAATAAAAAAGTAAGTTCCTACCACAGCAAAGCTCCTTGCATCTTTTGACACTCTACTAAAGGAATCCAGAGGGCTAACTCATGCATACAAAAATTACTTCTTTTGCCGTATTGGCAATACTCGCTGTCAACGTTTGGGTCGTTGGTTTTTATCTCGCAAAAGTCACTGTTGGGAGTTAACTGCTTCGATCAATTGCTCGCCCGTAACGGGTTGTTGCAAACAGATATCGATTTTAAAGACTTCTAAAACGCAATCCAGATATTGGCGACGCTCTGCTGCGTAAAACACGATAGTTCGTGTTTTACCAGTACCGCCTTCCACTTGGGCGAGCATAGATTCGAGATTACTAACCCGATCACGAAAAGCGCCTTCATGCGCAAATTCGGCAATCACAATATCGGGCGTTTGCTTTTTGATATGTTTGATTGCTTTGCGCATCAAGTGTTCAATGGTTAATGGAAAACCGGCTTCCCTGAGTGCCGAAATCAATTCAGGATAAATGCCAAATTCATTAATTAGCAAGATGTCAGGTTGCTGACTCATCGCTAGGCCGTTTCAAACACGACGAAAGCCAACGCTAACGCCGACTCATCAGAAAGACTGATGTGACTGGCGACCAGATTACGTTGTTGCATCAATGCCTTTGCGCGCCCTTGAATATCCAGAATTGGCTGACCTTCTTCGTTGTGAGTCACGCTAAAATCAGTGAATGCAGCGTCTTCGCCAATACCGGTACCGAGTGCTTTGGCTGCAGCTTCCTTGGCTGCGAAACGCTTTGCCAGAAATGCGGCCTTATTGTCGATTTTTGCAAAATCCAGCTGCTCTGATGCGGACAATATTCGACTGACAAATTTTTCCGGATGGCGCAGGTATATTTGTCGAATCCGGTCAATTTCGACAATGTCTGTACCAATCCCTGCTATTGGCATCGGATAAACTCTAGCGCTTTATCGAGGCGCTCTAGTACCGATTGACGTCCGATCAACGCTAGCGTCAGCCCAATATCCGGCGAGTTAGTGCCACCGGTGAGTGCTACCCGCAGCGGCATACCCACTTGCCCCATTTTTAATCCTTGTGCATCGGCATGCTCGGCAACGGCCTGCTTAAGGTTATCCTTATCCCACTCTGATATTTTGCTGATACGATGTTTGAAACTTGCTAATACCTCTGCTGATTCCGCTGTAAATTGCTTCTTAGCTGCCTTTTCATCATAACTCTCTGGCAGCTGATAAAACCACCTGGCAGTCACGGCCATATCATTGAGGCTTTTGCTACGTTCTCGTAGTGCAACAACGACGGCTTCTAGATCTGGGCCAGCACTGGTATCAATACCGACGTCTTGCAATTGCTGCTTAATGAGGCGGGCTATCTCGGTTGGCTCGGTCGATTTTAAATACTGTTCGTTGAGCCACTGAAGTTTTTTAGGGCTAAAGGTGGATGGCGCACGATTAATACCATCCAGTGAAAACAGATCGGTCATTTGCTGGCGGGTAAACATTTCCTGATCGCCATGTGACCAACCAAGCCGCACCAGATAATTTATCAACGCATCAGAGAGAAATCCATCCTCGGCGTATTGCATTACACTGACTGCGCCGTGGCGCTTGGATAGGCGTTTACCATCTTCGCCAAGTATCATTGGCACATGTGCATAGATGGGTTCTGGCTGCCCTAGCGCCTTGAGAATATTCATTTGCCGAGGCGTATTATTTAAATGATCATCGCCGCGAACAACATGGGTGATCTTCATATCAAGATCATCAACAACCACGGTGAGATTGTAGGTGGGAGAGCCATCAGAACGCGCAATGATCAGATCGTCTAATTCACTGTTCTGGATCTCTACCCTTCCCTTGACCTGATCCTCAATCACTACCGAACCTTCAAGCGGGTTACGAAAACGAATCACGGGCTTTACTCCTTCGGGCGGCGTACCGGTGAAGTCTCGATAACGACCGTCATAGCGAGGCTTTTGTTTTGCCGCCATCTGCTGCTCGCGGAGTTCATTCAGCTCTTGCTTGCTGCAATAGCAGTAATACGCATCGCCCTGGTCAAGTAACGTCTGAATCACCTCGGCGTAGCGGCCCATTCTGTCGCTTTGATAAAACGGACCTTCATCGTAATCGAGATTGAGCCATTGCATACCGTCCAGAATCGCCTGCACCGAGGCTTCTGTTGATCGCTCACGATCTGTGTCTTCTATACGCAGGATAAACTCACCACCATTAGCGCGCGCATAAAGCCACGAGAACAGCGCTGTACGGGCACCTCCAATGTGCAAATAACCCGTCGGTGAAGGTGCGAATCGAGTTCGTACGGTCATAATCACACTCGTATATAAAAGGCTGGCAAAATAGATCGGCGATTATCGCGGAATTATTGGCAGGAAGCGAAAAAACTGCTCTGATCCTAAAAACTGCAGTTGGCGCACAAAAGACGCGTAAGCTCACTGCTCTTTGCGTGGACTTGGGCGATCCAACTGCGGTTTTTAGGCTTCTCAATCAGGTACAATCTCCTGACCCAACTGGAGTGTCTTTAACCTTGTCAGCTACCGCCAATCACATTGCATGCCATGACTGTGACCTGCTCCAGCAACTACCGCCGCTGCTGGAAGGTGAATCCGCATTCTGCCCCCGCTGTGACGCCTTACTCTACAAGCGCAAAATCAACAGTTTTGACCGTAGCATGGCGCTAGCATTGGCGGGGCTGATTCTCTTTATTATGGCGAATATCTTTCCGTTCCTGTCACTCAATGCAAAAGGTCAAATTCAAGACAGCACTCTAATCTCCGGCGCGCTGGCAATGTTTAATGCGGAGCGTCCGTTTCTAGCCTTCCTAGTATTTATGACAACCTTTGCTTTTCCTTTATTCGACCTTTTAGGAACACTGTATATTTTATTTGCCATTCGTGCCGGTCGCACCTCTCAAACACTGCGGCATTTATTTCGTTTTTTGCAAAGCGTCAATCCCTGGGGCATGCTGGAAGTGTTCATGCTGGGCGTACTGGTTGCAGCCGTTAAACTGGGTGATTTGGCAACCATTGTTCCAGGCATCGCCATGTACTCCTTTGCACTGCTGATATTTATTTTAGCCGCACTGGCAGCATCACTCGACCCACACGCCATCTGGAATAAACTTTACGCTGATGAATAAAACCTCAGCCAATAAACCGCTGAGTGCTGCCGATGCAGGGCTACTCTCTTGCGGCGTGTGTGATTCACTCAATCGCCAACATTCGCATAAAAACGAAACGCATCACTGCTACCGTTGTGGCGCGAAAATTCACAGCCGAATTCCCAACAGTATTCAGAAAACCTGGGCACTGGTGATCGCCGCCATGATGCTTTATATTCCCGCCAATACTTTGCCTGTGATGAGCGTGGTGTATTTGGGAAAAAGTCAGCCAGACACTATTTTAAGCGGTGTTATGCATTTATTGCATGAAGGTATGTGGCCACTGGCATTAATTATTTTTGTGGCGAGTATATTTGTACCCATGTTAAAAATGATTGTAATGACGTGGTTACTCATTAGCGTGCAATTTAAGTCTTCTTTTCGCCCTAAAGATCGCACCCGTTTTTATCGCATCAGTGAATTTATCGGTCGCTGGTCAATGGTGGATATTTTTGTCATCGCCATTTTGGCGGCACTGGTGCAATTTGGTTCACTAGCAAGCATTGAGCCCGGCGCCGGCGCCGTTTCCTTCGGCGCAGTGGTCGTATTAACGATGTTCGCAGCACACAGTTTTGATCCACGGCTAATTTGGGATAACGCGTATGACTGAACCTACTGACCTACCAATTTCCCACACGGGAAAAACTAGTGGCGTCTCTTTAGTATGGATTATTCCTCTGGTGGCATTGGTCGTCGGCGGCTGGCTTGTTTATAAATCAATGAATGAAAAAGGCCCATTAATTACCGTTGAATTTAAAGCAGCAGAAGGACTGGAAGCGGGTAAAACCCGGGTTAAATATAAAGAAGTAGAAGTTGGAAAAGTAAAACGTGTACAGCTGAACGATGACCTTTCCAAAGTCATTGTAAGCCTGGAAATGGGACGTTTTATGGAAGATCATCTCAACGAAAATACCCGCTTCTGGATTGTCCGTCCACGCATCAGCAATACCGGAGTCAGTGGTTTAAGCACATTAATCTCCGGCATTCATATTGCAATGGATCCGGATAGTGGCGAGCAAAGCCCGGAGCATTTCATCGGCTTGCATCAAGCACCTGAAATAGACTCTTCAACAAAAGGTATGCAACTCACTTTACATGCCAAAACCTTGGGTTCTCTGGATGCTGGCGCGCCGGTTTATTATAGAAAACTGGAAGTCGGTGAAGTCATTCAATACGAGCTCAGTGAAAATGGTCAAAGTGTCGATGTTCAAATATTTATTAATGAACCTTATGACAAACTGGTTAGAACCAACAGCCGCTTTTGGAACGCCAGCGGTTTTAACGTCAACCTGAGTGCAGATGGTATTACTGCACATTTAGAATCACTCACCTCTTTAATCTCTGGCGGTATTGCCTTTGACACCCCTCTTGGGCTGGAAATTGGCGAGCTTGCCAAGGAGAACGATACGTTTTCCTTACATGCCAGTTTAGCTGTTGTCGATGAGCAACCCTACGAAATTAAAAAATATTACGTATTAAATTTTGATACCTCATTGCGGGGTCTAAGCAAAGGTGCGTCGGTAGAATTTAGTGGCATTAAAGTCGGCGAAGTTTTGGATATTAGTTTAATTATGGATGCAGAATCTTTGCAGGTAAAAACGCCAGTCCTCATCGGCCTGCATACCGACAGAATTGACACTCAAGGTAAAGTTGCCAAGGGTACTAACGTTACTGAGGAACTGGTCAACCACGGACTTCGTGCACAACTGAAATCCGGTAATTTACTGACGGGGCAGCTGTATGTGGAATTGGAGTTTGTTAAAGATGGGCCCAAACGAAAAATTATCTACCATGATGGTAACTATGCAGAGTTTCCCACCGTACCGGCAGCATTCGACAAAATTACGCGTAACATTACCGACCTGTTAGATAAAGCCGGACAAATTCCGCTACTTGAAATGACCGATGATCTACGCCAGACCATTAAAGGCCTAAAGCACATTGTAGCCTCAAATCAGTCGAAACAATCGATGCAGGATCTGGCAAAAATACTCGGCGATGTGAAATCTATTACTCAACAATTAGATAAATCAATGAGTCCAATGACCATTAAGATAGGTTCTTCATTGGTACAGCTTGAGAAAACACTTTCTACCGTTGATAACGCAATAGGCGAAGATTCCGCTCTGTACTATGATTTAGTGCAATTAATTGAAGAAATGTCGTCAGCAGCCAAATCTTTTGAAATATTAACTGACTTTCTGGAGCGCCACCCCAATGCCCTGCTGCTCGGAAGACCGGACAACTAAATGACAAACCCAAGCACAACAAAATATTGGCTAGCAGCGATTATTATTGCTGTTTCAGGTTGCACTTCTTTGAGCACCAAAGAAACAAAATATTTCTCATTAAAGAATCAGAATGTCGTAACGATGGATTCTGCAAATTCTCAACTTTCTGTTGGTCTCGGGCCGTTTGAGTTTCCGCAATTGCTTGATCGCCCACATCTCGTCACCAGAGATACCGAACACAAAATTCGTCGTGCTGAATTTCAACAATGGGGTGGTTCTCTGGAAAGAGAATTTCTAGAAGTTTTGGCAGACCATATCGGAGCCAATCTCGGCACCTCGCAATTATTCATTTACCCCTGGAACAATCGACGCCGACCTGAGTATCAGATTCGACTCAATGTCTCACGGTTTGATGGTCAACTGGGTGGCGATGTTACCTTATCAATTCGCTGGCAGATCCTTTCGGACAATGGCAAACAATTGATTGCCACCAGACATAGTCAGATTTTTGTAGCGACTAAAAGCAAAAGCTACAGTGATTATGTTTCAGCACTGGCTGAAGCCGTGAAAAAGCTCGCGGATGAAATCAGTCTGGTGGAAGCGCTCCGAGTAAAACAGTAATAGCGAATGAGTAATTACCAACCCATTGAATGTGGTCAGCATAGCGAATATGAACTTGCCATAATGCGCGGTCAATTGCTCCAACTAACGTGGGAAACTTCTGAAGGCAGTGTTCAAAACAGCATAGTGAAACCTGTTGATATTTTCACCAGACAGGAGGAAGAATTTTTATTGGTAATAATAGATAAAAAGAAAATCGAGATCCGACTGGATCAAATTAAATCGGCAGTGATTTCTAACTAAAGAGTCTAAAACCTTTACCATAATCTATCACCCATAAAAAACGCCCGAATAAATCGGACGTCCTTTTTCTTTTTTAGTAATCCTTGACGGCTGGTCTGTCAGAGATTACTAATAACTTGTTGCTTAGTTACAAGCAGGCTTGTCACCGCCGAGCGTACCGGTCAGCTTAAGGAACGCATTGAATGGTCCCATAATGCCCATCGCTTCCGCTTTAGGGCCAGTGAATTTCAGCTTGCCCGTCGACATGGCACCCATCGCGCCACAACCGAACTTACCTGAACCCATGCAATCCCAGTTCTTGTCACTGGCGTGCATGACGTAGTCGTGCTTTTTATCGAAAGCCTTTCCATCAGGTGCGCCACCATAAGCACAATGTGCTTTGCCATCCTTGTTGACGATATTCAGCTGGATTTTACTGCCTTCACCGCAAGCAGTGCGATAGATCTGAATCATTTTAAAACCGCGATCGCCGTCATTGGCGACAAAAGCATCTCCGCCTAAACCGGTGGTGATTGTGTCACTGCCGTTCCATGCGTCGCATGCGCTTTTACCCCAATCGGCGTCCATGAAGGCTGCTTGACCGATTACTGGAAGTGTCATTGCTAGTGTTACTAATAGTGTCTTTTTTAACATGTACTTAATACCTTTTCTCGTGGTAGTCATTGGATTGTTCCAAATATTCACCAATAAAATGTCTAAATCACAAGGCTGAAACTACAGGCCAGTGATCAGCATTATATATTTTATATATAAGTTATTTATATAAACGGATGACTTTGGAGGCAGGATATTAACTGATAAAAAGACAAACAATCAAGCAAAATCAGTAATTTAACCTACCGTGACAGTAAACACGCGAATATTCATAAGTTATGAAACAGGGTGCTTTTAACAATCATATCTTAATTAGCATCTTATAATATACCAGTTAATATCAGTAAGTTACTGATATTAAAGCCCCGTTAATAAATATTTTTTATAGAACAATTGTATCAACTTCCGCTATAATCGCCGTATAAGAACTATTACATAAGGGAAGGTGCACCACTAGTCTTCCCTGACCACTCGTTTAATTAATTGGAGATCTTTATGATCAACTTACCATCTACCTGGCGTTCAATGCTGGGCGTTTGTCTAACACTCACTTCAGCTACTGCAATAGGCAGTGTTGATCGCAGCTTGGCCTATCCTTCAGGGACTCCTTCGGCTAATGAAATTGCTGATCAAGTATATTTCGTCAATCATTTCTATGCGATGGATAACTACGCAATTACCAAACAAGGTAAAGAGATGACTGTTTTGATCAATAAACCCGCTGGCAAAAAGCCTTCTACGATCACTCTGACTCGTTTTTTGAATAATGAATATGACGATGACACTAGCGTCAATGCCAAAGATCTGGCGATTTTTCACTCTGGGAAATTGCGCGGTACTGGCATGTTGATCACCGACTTTGATGATAAAGCCAAAAGCCAAACATACGCGATCTGGCTGCCGTCTCTAAGAAAAATCCGTCGCTTTGCCGAACCTGCCCATGATGATGCCTGGGGTGGATCAGCCTTCACGTTTGGAGATGTCACTTTAAGAAAGCCTCATCATGAGACGCATGAGCTAGTCGGCGAAGATACTTTTAACGATTGTCTGGGTGCTATTACTTTAGGTCCCGGCGAAGGCAACCGCTATACCAAAAATCTTCCAGAAGCTGATTGTGATGCCAAGGGACGTGCAGTCTACAAGTTGAAAAGCACCACAACCTTTCCAAACTGGTGGTATGACCACCGCGTCAGCTATGTTGATAAAGAGTCATTTGCTGATCACCGCACTGAGTACTTCAAGGGCGGCGAAAAAATCAAAGTTATCGACAGAAAGTGGAACCATGCAGCAGGCGTCAATGATCCCCGAGCTATGACCTGGGGTTACTGGTACGGCAAGACGCTGGCTACTGGACACGAGACTTGGGCTGTGATTCCAGATTCTGTGACTAAAACCAATGACGAGTCGTTTAAGCCGTCACTTTGGACAGAAAAAACCCTGCGTAAAATTAAGCAATAACCGCGCAATGATTAGCTCGGCGATTCTTTATAAAATTAGAGAATCTGTCGGGCTTAATCTTAAACACAGATTTTCCACCACCTACTTACCACCAACTACTACTAAGGAGACGCTATGCGATTCCCAACAAAAACGCTATTAGCAGCATCAACCGCCATATTATTCTCGCCACTCGCTCAAGCTGAATTTGAGCTAACCGGTTATTTAAAAAATGAAACTTCGGTCTTCATTACAGAAGGACAAACCATCGGAGCCGGAAAAACCACTTTCGACAACACCAATCATGCCGTTGGAGACATACTGAAATCAGAATTCTCTGCACGCGGATTCTTGAATGCTGACCTCGGTGAAAACGCTACGGTACACGCCGAAGTCAATCTTATTTTTGATTCAGAAGGTATCAATAGTGATTATAAAGGTCACAACGCTTACACCCAACACGATTACTTACGTGAACTGTATATCGATACCACGGTAGGTGACTGGGATTTCCGTATCGGTAAACAACAAGTTGTTTGGGGTACTGCAGACGGTATCAAATTGCTCGATATCATCAACCCAACCGATTTTCGAGAACTGGTACAAAACACCTCTGAAGATTCACGTATCCCTGTCATCATGATCAATGCAGAAGGCAGTATTGGCGATAATGGTAACTTACAGTTCATTCTGTCAGAAGCTCGCGGCAACTTTATTCCTGGCTTAAATGGCAATGGTGATCAAGGTCAGCCTTTCATTATGAAAGGTGTTGATACCATTACTGGTCAGGTCAATGGCTTTATGAATATCGCGCCGAATCTTGGTGCTACAGCAGCACAGTTTCAGGGTTTTGCGGCAGGTGCTCCATTACTTGGGTTTTTAAACGCCGGCGGAACGTTAGGTGATGTAGGAACTCCTTCGCCACTTCCTCAAGGCACGCAGCTAGGTCAGGTCGGCGGCGGTCTTTTCACCGTACAGGACTTTATCAATGGACAGACCCCGTTTTGTCAGGGCGGCGACCCTACCAATGCAGAAACACTAGCTATTGTTGGCGCGCTTCAAGCGGGAGTAACACCTCCTCCTTCAGGGATACTCGGAACAACTTGTGCGCAGATGCTGAACTCAATCGCGCAAAACTTTGCTCAGAATCAGAACAAAACCAATCTGGTTAACCCAACATTTGATGCTGTGGTTAATCCCGATTCTGCTTTTGAAGTGATGCCTAATGCTACTTTTGCAACTTTTGATACTTTTGCTGGCATTTCTACCAAGTACAAGAAAAGAACAGACGATGCAGTAACCGAAGGCAATGTCGGTTTTCGTTACAGAGACACCACTGCCGGTGGTACCAACTGGTCAGTTAACTTTCTGCGTAGTCAAGGGCCTAACCCCTCTATTAACCTTAGCTGGGAAGATAGTGCAGGTAACGCCCTGAATGTTGCTAAAGTGAATACACCGGGATTTGATGGCAACGGCGACGGAACATTTGATCCTAATTTAGGTGAATTCCCTCCAAGCCCATTGACCACAATTGCTCTCCTCAATGCAGACAACACACCGTTTAATGCACAGGCTCAAGGTGGCGCTGCCACGCTGGTCTTCGAAGAAACTCTGGATCCAGTGATCAATATCGGAACCTCGTTTGATACCGCCTTTAAAACAAAAGCATTAGGCGCGATGGTTCTCCGAGGAGAATTTCTCTTCCAGCAGGACGTGATGATGCCAATTGTTGATCGTAACGAGCTGGGAATAGGTAACATCGCAGCCGGACTGGTCATGCAAGAGTCAGATTTTTTCCGCTACGTTCTGGGACTTGATATTACAGTTGCGACCAACCTGCTAATCAGCACCCAGCTAATCCAGTTTATCAATCTGGATTATGTTGATGATGAGACAGCTTCAAATGGTTCAGCTTGTAGCACTCAAGCGCATCCATTCGACCCTACAGGTACACCTTCTCCGGTACATATCGCAAATTGCGGCAGATACACAGCTGACTTCCCTACTCTGAGTTTGACCAACAATCTGCAAGCTGGCGATGAAGTTGAAACCTTTGTTTCTTTCTTTCTATCCAAACCATTTGGCGATTCGTTCCAGCATCGTTGGAATAACATCTTTATCGCAGAAAATGGTGGCGGTTACTGGAACCGAGCAGACGTAGAGTACAGCTTCAGTGACTTCATCATTGGAACCGCAGAAGCAAACTTCTACTTCGGCGATGACGACACCCAGTTTGGTCAGTTTGAAAGCTCTTCAAACCTCCAGGTTGGACTGAAATATCTGTTCCAATAACAGCTAACAAAGGGGTGCATTTGCACCCCTTTTTAGTTCGTAGTAAGCGTAACTTCCTTCTAAGACAACCATACGCCTACTCTTTAAAATACAGTTTATCTAACGCACATTTTAATTAAGCACCACCACATAATAAGTACCACCAACACTTGAAGCCGACTACCAATCGTCTTGATGGCATACCACCAACGCTTTTAAAGGAAAAATAAAATGGCTGACTCAAAATCCACCACGCACACTGATTCCGAATACGGCTGGTCACGCCGATACGCTCGATTTGTCATGCGGTTCCGCTGGCCAGTGATGGTTGGTATATTGATTGTTACAATTCTCGCAGGATTGTTTATAAAAAATCTCGATATTCGTAACGACCCTGACACCCTCCTCCCATTTACCAATCGATATGTCGCCGCCAATGCCTACGGTGAACAAAAATTCGGCATGGGTAACCTGATGGTACTGGGGTTTGTAGTTAAAGAAGGCGATATTTATCAGCCCTGGTTTTTAAATATGGTGCAGGATGTGCATCATAAGATGGTCGATTTACCGACGTCTCGTGGATACAACTTCATGGACATCGGCGCACAAAAAATTAAATACATGGGCGCTAAAGATGGCAGCCTGTTGTTTAAAAGGCTGATGCCAGTTGAAGGCATTAGCACGGATGACCCTGCTCTTGCCAAAGAACAAATGGCTTTTCTCAAAGAGGGCCTGGAAGATAATCCAGTACTCGCCCCAATGCTGGTTTATAAAGAAGATGCCAATGGGAACCGTTGCGAATTTGGTCAGGAAAACTGTGTCGCCAAAGGTACATTTATCATTGGTGACTATAGTGACGAAGTAAAAGAGATGTACCTTCCCTGGGTTGCCTCTGTCGCAGACATCCAGAAAGAAATCCTCGATAAGTATGGTGACAAAGTTGAAGTTTTAGTCGCTGGAGAACCCTACTTCCTCGCTTACATGATTTGGGATCTGGTCAAGAAATGGTGGTTATTCGTCATTTCTCTGCTCATTGTTTTTGGCATTCTCTGGTGGGTGAATAAAGGCTGGCGCGGCGCAGTATTTCCTCTCTTGGGTGTTGGAGCAACCATCATTCTCACACTTGGGCTAATGGGATTGACCTCCTTCAAATTGACCACCATGATGGTACTCACGCCGATGCTGCTATTGGCCATCGGCACGGGACACGCCGTGCAGGTAACCCGGCGATTTCTCAACGAAATGTTGGATTCAAAATGTGACCCTCATGTCTCAGCCGAAAATGCGATAGCACATACGATTATTCCAGCAACGCTAGCGATCATCACCGACATGGTGGGCTTTGCCACGCTTGCAACCGTCGATATTTCTTTTTACAAAGCCTATGCCTATTTTGGAATGTTCGGCATGGCAACATTGCTGCTCACCACCACGACCCTTATCCCATTAATGCTCTCGGTCTGGCCCCCAAATCTTGATCCGGTTCGAGATAAAGCGATTTGTGAGCCATCCAAATTTGAAAAGTTCTTTGCTCGTAAATCTACTGGCATGTTAACCGGGCCACTCAAATGGATTCCCATCGTCATTGTCTTAGTCATTGTTGGCTGGTCAATTAAAGAGACGAGAATACTGGAAGGTACCACTGCTGATCTTATGCCTGGTGTAGAAAAAGGCATTAACTATCCGCGTGCTGCTTTTAAGGAACGCTCCATTACAATTCAGGATCTTAATCGTCTCGGTGAAGTTATGCCTGGAGTCATCTCTGTGAATCTCACTTTCACCAGCAGGGAGCCTATGTCAAAAGAATGTGTTGATGACTATTTCCCGGATTCTATTTACGACATTACAGATCGCAGCGAAAAAGCTCAGCAGTGTAAAAACTATGAACAGACAATGAGCTGTTGGGATTCAGAAGCCTGTGGTGCTCGCGGCATTATGAACAACGCTGAGGTACTCTCGGCAATTGAAAAAATGGAAGACTGGATGCGGGCACACCCCTACATTGGCTTCACCGGATCGTATATTCAATATGTGAAACTTGTGAATATGCTGCTGGTTAGCCCTGAAAACGCACCTTCTGATCCTGCTCTATTCCACATACCAAATGATGACTTCCTTAAAGCCAATAGAGCCATTTATTCGGATCCGGATGATCCCGACTTTTTACCTGATGCCAATACTCTGGTACAAAACTACAATGGATTACTGGAAGCCAATACATCACCTGGTGATTTATCCGCATTCGTTTCTGATGACTGGAATGAAGGTGTCATTATGGGGTTTGTGAATACCTTAGACCCGGTTAAAACCCATCAGGTCGTTGTCGATATTCACCAGTACATGACCGAGCACAAAAACGATCCTGGCATGGATCAAATTAATTTTGGAGTAAGAAACGGTCAGACGATAACACTTCCGGAAACAGGGCAGACAATCACCGTCTCTGGTGACCCCAATGAAGTGCTCCCCGGTCTTGGCGGTTTCCTAGGTGCGACTGAAGCGACGCGTGAAGTTGCTTGGGATAACTGGTTAAAAGGACCATTACAAACCGCTCTGGCAATTTTCATTATGGCTGCGGTTATGTTCCGCTCGTTTATTATTGCGGGGCTACTCACGCTTATTCTGTTAATCACGCTATTCGCACAATACGGTTTGGGCGGCTACTTTACTCGCCATGAAAACTGGTCTGGTAACCTCGCCTTTCACTTACAAGTTGCATTGAGTATTTCGATGGGATTGGGTGTTGATTATTCGATCTACATCATCTCGAGGCTACGAGAAGAAATGAAGCACCACGCTGGAAACTGGAAAAAGGCACTCTATGAAACCCTCGCCACCACAGGTGGCGCGGTCTTCGCTTCGGTCATCGTCTTGCTGGGATCATTTATACCTCTGGTATCAACCGACCTTGCCAACACCTGGGGCTTGAGTATGTACATTGGTCAAGCACTGTTGATCGACGTGGTTACAGCACTTACGCTGCTGCCATTATTGATTTACTGGCTCAAACCCAAGTACATCTTTCAAAAAGACTAGATTGATCTTTGATCATCAAAGGCTCACTTCGGTGAGCCTTTTTTATGCCTGCGGCTTTTGTTATCCCTTTTGTTTTTCTGGGTTAGAATCATTGCATGGCACACTTCGATCTTGATGACCCTTTAAACTACCAGCAATGGCGGCATAAAAAGCTCCTATGGGCGAGTGACGAATCGTTATATCAACCCGTTAATCTCAGTGGTAAAACGCCAACCAGTGAAGAAATAAAGACGGTTTCCTCACGCCTCCAAAAACTCGGTTATTGTATCTACCGACTACCAACGGATTTTATAGCCACTAAAGCGTGGATTATTCAATTTGGACAGGCTTTTGGCCTCGACCGGTTAAACAGCAATCTCCGTGCTGATGTCGATAGTGTATCCACCATTGCGGTTAAATCTGCAACAGCGGATAAACGCTACATCCCTTATACCAATCAGCCAATCAACTGGCACACAGACGGGTACTACAACCCTGCTGAACAAAATATCAATGCCTTCATCCTGCATTGCGAGTCCCCCGCCGCCAAAGGTGGTGAAAATACCCTGTTCGATTGCGAGCTTGCCTACATTGCATTACGCGATAAAGACCCCATATTTATATCAGCGCTGTCTCACCCAGAAGCCATGTGCATCCCGCCTAATCACGAAAATGGGGAACAAATCAGGGATTGGCAATGCAGCCCCGTGTTTTCGATCAACGAGAGCAACAACAGGCTGCACACGCGCTATACCGCGAGAAAGCGCAATATCCGTTGGCGGGATGATGCTACAACCCTAGCCGCAGTAGCGTTTCTCCAAAAACTGTTGATATCGGGTGAAAATGGCGTAGTACACCACCGACTAGCCAGCGGAGAAGGTATAATTTGTGCCAATTCTCTACATGCTCGTAGTGGGTTTACAGATAGTGATCAACAACAACGGCTGTACTATCGAGCACGCTATTTCGATTCGATAGATTTTAAAGACAGCTAACAAGAACGAGGACAATATGCTTTGGGTTAGTGAATTAATGATGCAGGAACATGAAGTAACCACCTTTGAGGAATTACTCAAATCACTGGTTGCTCGCGCACTCGATGGGGAAATGCACTTTGGGATGGATGTAAAACCACCCTACTCGGATACACCAGACAACTGGGAAGAAGTGCTGGAAAACACCTTTTCCTCAGCGAGGTAGCATGAGTCTTTACTGGCAAGATGAATCCGACAACCCGGCTGCTTACACAGTCCCGGACACCATCGTTGACATTTATTACAAACTTAAATGCTGCTCACTACCGGTAGATCACATTCAGTCGCTGTCCGACGCCATCCATCTAGCACTTCCCTGGGTGAAGGATGAAGAGGAAGTATCCATTCCAGCTATCCACGTTGCAGAATCAGCCAACGGCTGGATTCGCCCTGAAAACGCTGACGCTCTCCTCTATCTTTCGCGTAGAACCAGAATGTCACTACGTGTACCGCAGCACAGAGTTGAAGATGCTCAAAAACTCAGCGGCCAAATTCTGGATATTGATGGCTGTGAATTGGAAGTGGGTGACCCGCAGATTCGCGAACTCAGTAAGCTAACCACCATATTCTCCCGCTACGTCACCGCCGAAGATGTCGAAGATGAGAAAAAGTTTATGCAATCCTGTCACGATCAGTTGATATCCGTAGGAATTCGGCCTAAAAAGATGCTCACTGGGCTGCTCCATAAAACAAAAACGCATCAAGGCATCGTCTTGAGTAGAAGCCTGCTACTCGCCGAGCTGGAAATCCAACAATCAATATTACTCCAGCAAAAAGGCCTGGGCGAAGGTCATAAACTGGGGTTTGGTATATTTTTGCCACACAAGGGGATTGAAGCTGTCCGCAAAGTTCAGGATGCGAAGAAGACCTAAAAACAACTAACGAATAAAGGTTAGATCGTGAGAGCGGAGCGAACCACGATCTGCACCGTTTTGTTGGGCAAGCCCAGCTTATTGGCTCTTTAATAGAAAATAGCTTTTGCTGATTTATTGGTGATCAGGCTGACTTTCTATGATTGTGTCCATCAAAATAATTTGATTCGAGTTGCTATTTTGTTGTTTTTTCCAAGTAAACTATAATTTTTACAGTATTTACGAATTCGAGGTCTTGGTCTTGGTCTTGGTCTTTCCGAAGCGTAGTCTTGTCAGGGTTGAAAGCTAGCGACTAATCACGGTCGGACTCAAACTATGAATTATTTGGACTTATTACAGTAATCACCTTACGACTTTTTCGCCGATAAATATGGAATCTGTGGAAGATATCAGGTTACTGCGCTCCCACTCATACCCCTAGAAAAGCGCCTACAGTGTAATTTCTTAGTGTATTCCATAGGGAGCCCAAAATCCTGTGAAATACTTGAAAACTTGATCAGATCGAATGGAGCGAATCGTACAGAATAAGTAGCTGATGATCATCCTGGCGATGTTTATGGCTTGTGGTATCTTTTCTAAATATATATAATGAATTTATATCTACTTAAATGAGTTGGCGATGAAAACTGTGAGTATTAGTGATATTCAGAAAAATACATCTATTTTCAATAACTTGACTGGTCCAATCGAGATTGTTGATAAACGGCAGAAGAAAGCTGTTGCGGTTGTCTATCCGGTTAGAGAAAACAGCATAGTGGCTAAATTAGCGGGCAAATATCGAAATCAGGTATCGGGTGTCGATGATCTGGAGTCAGCTAAAGAAACAGTAATGATGTTAGCAATGGAGGAGAAGTTTGGCCGCGCTGATTGATACGAATGTCATTATTCGATTTCTAGTCGGGGATCATGAAGCGCACTTGGCGGAAAGCATCCAGATTTTAGAAAAAATAGAAGCGGGAGAGCTAGAAGTCGAAATCCTTTCCACTGTCTTGATGGAAGCATTATTTGTAATGACTAAATTTTATAAGTTACCAAAACAAAGCGTTGTCACTGACTTGAAATCAATCCTCGCAATGAAGGGTGTGATTAATGGCAATAAGCTTATTTTGTCAGATGCGCTTTCAATGTTCGTAGATAAAAATATCGATTTTGTTGATGCACTTATCTGTACTAAGTCCAGATTGCAGGGGTACGAGAGAATAAGTTTTGATCGAGATGTTATGTGACTAAGGGCTGCCACTCATTTTTGATAATGGGTGACGCGCCTAAAAAAGAAGGGGCAAGTCGCTTACTTCACAATAACAACCGAACTAGAAAAAGACACCCATTTTTCACACTTGATGGGGATAAATGATGGGTGTCTAAAAGACTTGCACTA
>CAZNYF010000038.1:0-3508 GCA_964577195.1 uncultured Thiotrichales bacterium
GCCGGATTCAGGAGGCAATACGAATTCGAGCTGAGCTGCTCGATAAGCTGGTTGATAACATTGGCGAAGTGAATGTTTTCCATTCACGGGTAGAGCAGCAGGTTGGCTCGTTCGACTTTAACCTGAAAGAATTAGATCAAACAGTGCGTCGTGTAACCGAGCAGTTGCGAAGTCTGGAGATGGAGGCTGAAGCGCAAATTCTTCATCGTCATAAAGATCTACCGGTGAATCCCGATGATACCAGCGCAAACCAACATTTTGACCCGCTGGAACTAGACCGATATTCTAAATTGCAGCAGTTATCTCGCTCACTTGCAGAAAGTACTGGTGACCTGAAAAATATCCATCAGTTGCTGGTGGATGAAGTCGCCAGTATCGATAAAATTTTGCAACAACAATCACGGGTGAGCAACGAGCTTCAAGATGGCCTGATGCAAACTCGGATGTCCAAATTTAAAGTTATGGCGCCTCGTTTGCGAAGGGTAGTACGTCGCAGCGCGATGGACCTGGGTAAGGAAATAGAATTGACCATTTCCGGTGATAACAATGAGCTCGACAGAAAAATGCTCGAAAGTATCATTGTGCCTTTAGAACATCTGTTGAGAAACGCGGTTGCACATGGAATCGAATTACCCCAGGAGCGAGCACAGGCCGGCAAGGAAGATAGCGGAATGGTCAATATTTCGATCTCCCGCGAAGGCTCGCAGATTATCATCAGCGTGACTGATAATGGTGCTGGTATTAACGAAGATAAAGTACTGGCACAAGCAGTAAAAAGTGGTCTGATTAGTGAATCAGATAAGCTTACTTCTGAAGAAATTCACGCCCTGATCTTAAAGTCAGGATTTACCACAGCGGATGAAATTAGCCAGGTTGCTGGTCGCGGTGTGGGTATGGATGTGGTTGTTGCTCAGCTAAAGCAGCTCAACGGTGTACTCGAAATTCAGTCTGAAGCAGGCAAGGGTTCGACCTTCATTATCAGCATTCCATTTACCCTGGCGATAAACCAGTCATTGTTAGTCTCCGCGAATAAGGCGCAGTACGCAATTCCAATGAATTCTATAGAAGGTGTGCTACAAGTTGCAGGAAAATCACTCGCCGAAAAGATGGCTGGGGCAGGTACGCTCAGCTATGCCGGTGAAGAGTTTAAAATTTCCAGTTTGTCTTCGGTGCTAGAAAAAGTCGTACCACAAGTGCTTGATGACGAGCATGTATATCCGCTGTTATTAGGGCGTGTTGGTGAGAATCAGGTTGCCTTTATTGTTGATGAGATTCTGGGTAATCGCGAAATTGTAGTCAAACCGGTGGGGCCGTTACTGGGTTCTCTGGAAGGGATTTCTGGTGCGACAATTCTTGGCGATGGCCAGATAGTATTGATTGTGGATATCGCAGGCATGATACGCCAAAGCCTTGAAATACAGGATTTTCAGGATGCTCCAGTCGAAGAAGAAGAGCTGAAACGCCGACTGATTATGGTAGTGGACGATTCCATCACGATTCGTAAAGTGACCACGCGGATGCTGGAGCGACATGATTTTGAAGTGGTGACTGCTAAAGATGGGCTAGATGCTGTTGCTCAGCTGCAGGAGGTCACGCCTGACATGATGCTGCTGGATATCGAGATGCCACGCATGGATGGTTTTGAGCTTGCCGAGCATGTTCGAAATTCTGAAGAAAGTAGTGACCTACCGATTATCATGATCTCATCCCGAACCGGTAAAAAACACCGCGAACGTGCGCAGCAGCTAGGTGTCAATCAGTTCCTGGGTAAGCCCTATCAGGATCAAGAGCTGCTGGAGAATATTAACTTCTTACTCGATGGAGGCAAAAATGAACAAAACCGCGTCGTACATTGAGGAAGCTATTCAGGTATTGATAGTGCCTTTGCGGGGGCTGAATATTGTCATTCCTCAATCAATTGTCAGCGAAGTCATTCCTTTACCCGAGGTCAATGGTGGTGCAGAGGAAAATAGCTGGTTGAGAGGCGCTATTGAATGGCGTGGTAAATCAGTACCATTGGTTTCACTGGAGCTACTTTGCCAGAGTGATGATCCCGATAGTTTTACCCGCACCCGGCGCGTTGCCATTGTGCGTGGTATCAATCAGCTGGAAGGTACTGAGTTTTATGCGATTGAAGTGCATTCAATTCCTCACCCGGTCAGGCTTACCAAGCTGGATATCCAGCCAACTGACGACGGGCTTCAATGTGAGATGTATCAGCAATCCGTCAAAGCATCCGGTGTATTTGCCTACATTGTGAACTTTGATTTACTCGAAGAAAAAATTCACACGAAGCTGCAAGACAACTAGTGCTCTGACCATATTTAACTGCCGGAATAAGGGGAGCGTAAATTTATCATCTGTAGGAGCGGCGCCCCGCCGCGATAGACTTCTGCTTTCACCGAGCATTGTTCGTGGCGAGGCACCACTCCTACATTAAATTGTTCAATAGTCAGATTTCATCCGGCTTATCAATATGGACAATCCACTAGCCCCAATAATTAGGCTTAAAGATCCCCAAACCTAGCCTGGAATAGCGCGGCAGCCGCAATACCTGCCGTTTCTGTACGTAGAATCCGACGTCCAAAGGATACCGGTTTAACGCCGGTATTTGCGGCAAGCGTAACCTCTTCATCGCTAAAACCTCCTTCCGGACCGACCCAAAATTGAACGTGATTTTCAGTGACGGCGCAGTTCGAAAGAGCATTTTTTGAACGTGGGTCAAGCATAAAGGATGACTTAGGTGTTGTTTGGTTTTCCAGTAACTCCCTAAAAGTTTGAGGGATAGCAAGCTTCGCGATCCGCGTTCGACCAGACTGCTCTGTTGCGCTAATAATCACTTGCTGCCAGTGCGCCAGACGTTTTGTTAATCGTTCTGCCTTGAAGGTTGGCGCAGATCGGTTGCTGTAAATAGGCATGATTTCGCTGACCCCAAGCTCCACTGCTTTCTGGATAGTAAAGTCCATTTTATCTCCAGTACTGATTGCCTGAACAAGACAGAGACGGAGCGGTGATTCCGTGTCGGCAAGTTCTGAGTGATGAATATGAACCCTGTTCTGATTACGTTCTGCGAGTGTAATTTTTGCGGTAAATTCGTCATTTGATTGGCCATTAAAGAGCGTAATCTCCTCGCCAGCCCGCATTCTTAACACACGAAAAACATGGTGACTTGCTCTAGCAGGTAGCTCTAGTTCTGCTCCAGCGTCCAAAGCGGTGTCAACATAAACGCGTGGTTTTTTCATGTGTTATCTATTTTTTCTAGGTTTAAGGTATCGAATTTTTCATCAGTTAAATCCCACTGGTCGTACTCAAGCATTACAATGTCTCCAAAGGCAGTCTAGAGTCCCATTAATTCGATGAGTGTTCGAGCCTGATCTAGCTGCGCGGGCGTACCATCCAGAATAACCAAAGCCTCATCGTGATCAGTATGCAGTAACTTCTCGAGTTCCGCTTTCATCTGTTTTAAGGCAAATGGCTTTGGCTGTAACCTTAGTAACTGCAGATTGTC
>CAZNYF010000038.1:3608-18851 GCA_964577195.1 uncultured Thiotrichales bacterium
CAGGCAAATGCAACAGGTTAAATTCATTGGCGTAGAATTCGATTCTCCAGTCGGCAGGTAGATCCTCTGGAAAAAATCCGTTTAACCAGGCATCTGTAAAAATATTGTATGCACCAAGTGACAAAGACATAGGGGTTTTTTGATTGAGAGTTCAGTATAAACGGTCGAGATACACTAAAATTCGATTCAATTGACTTGATATGAAAGAATAAGCAGCACAATTTAGGAGAGTAACATGCAGGAGAGATGGTACGTCATTCACAGTAAGCCACGCCAGGAAGCACGTGCGGAAGAGAACCTCGCGGCGCAGGGCTACCAGGTTTATTTACCCCAGCTTAAAACCTCCAAACGCCGTAATGGTAAGTGGGTTGATGTTGTGGAGCCACTGTTTCCGCGGTATTTGTTTATCCAGCTGGTTGAAAACCAGGACAGCTTTGCACCCATACGTTCGACCTTTGGTGTGAGTAAGCTGGTGCGTTTTGGCGATACACCTGCTCAGGCTCCAGCTGGATTGATTGAGTCTTTAAAAGTGCTGGAATCTTCGGATCACGGCTTACATGTACAGAGTGATCATCTTTTTGATGCTGGCTCAGAGGTCAATATTATCGAGGGTTCACTGGAAGGCATTAAGGCCATCGTAAAAGCAGATTCAGGCGATGAGCGCGTTATTTTGCTGTTAAATTTAATGGGTCGAGAAAACACCATATCGGTTTCAAGAGACAGTTTAATACCCGCCGTATCGTGATATTTGGTTGATCAAAGTACTGCGATCAGCGTTGATTTTTAGTCATGAAGCGAAAAAAAGTGATATTCGAGTGAACCGTCACAGAGAAAGCTGTCAAAAACGGAGAACATATCGATAACTGCTCATGGTATTCAGATTTATGACGACACAAACTAAAAACTCTACCAACACGGTCTGGCACCGTGCCACGGTTACACGGGATCGTCGCCAGTCTCAAAACAACCACAAAAGTGCCATTTTGTGGTTTACGGGCCTCTCTGGTTCCGGTAAATCAACACTTGCGCATTCGGTGGAAGAAAAGCTGCATGAGCTCGGTTGTCGAACTTTCGTGTTTGATGGCGACAACGTCCGTCACGGTCTTTGCGGAGATCTCGGCTTTAGTGATGAAGATCGTCAGGAAAATATTCGCCGCATTGGTGAAATGTCCAAGCTGTTTATCGAATCCGGAGTGATTGCGCTAACAGCATTTATTTCACCTTTCAGAAAAGACCGGCAGCAAGTCAGAGAGCTGGTGAATGATGGGGATTTTATCGAAGTCTATTGCCACTCGCCGCTACATGTTTGTGAAAAACGCGATGTTAAAGGACTCTATCGCCGCGCCAGAGCAGGAGAAATCAAAGATTTTACTGGCATTACATCACCCTACGAAGAGCCCGAAAATGCGGAAGTGATCGCCGAAACCGGGTCGGATTCGCTCGAAAAATCTGTAGAGGATGTTCTGAATGCACTCAGAGAAAGAGGCTTGATACCCGCAAAGTGACAATACACCGTCAGCCATTGTGACGATGTATCGACTCAGTCAATAGCTACTTTTTCTTCGCCGCTGAAAGCAAGATGTCAGCACGATTTTTCTCAATCGTTTTTGCGCCAATCCCTTTCACCTGATCGAGTTCCTCGATTGCTTTGAATTTACCATTGTCCTTGCGGAATTTAACAATTGCATCCGCTTTTTTAGCGCCAATCCCTTTTAAGTTTTCTGCAATATTCTCGGCATTGGCAGTGTTAATGTTAACGGGGTCTGCGCAGACGTTGAAGGTGAAAATTAGTGCGCCAACTGTTACAAGAGTTTGGATGAGTTTCATGGTATTGATTCCTTTCAATGTGTGTGAGGTTTGACTATAAGCGCCAGTAACTCGAATTTATCAGGAGGTTAATCACAGTTTTTTGTACGCTAGGGAAAGTTAACTTTTTGTCACGTCTATAGGTAATATTACCCAATATTTTCAGGGTTTCAAGCTAGCGGGAGCCGCTTCCTGATGCTTTCAGTAACACTTTATCAAGTAACCAAAAAGGTAAAACTCTTCTTAAAAAAGCAAAAATATAAGTCACTTTAGTCACGTAGTACCGAATCTTGGGGCGAGGAGATTCCAGCGCATGAATGACTTTTTCTGCGACAGCTTCTGGGGGCAGCGTAAAAGGAGCCACAGGCCCTTCTTTTAAAAGCCGCTTTTCCATCGCCGTGTAAGTATTTTTGAAATGACTATTTTTACCATCAATATATTTTAAATAGGCTTGATAGCCATTTTGTCGAAACTGGCTAATGATGGGTCCCGGCTCGATGAGTGAAACGACGATGCCGCTCCCGTGCAGCTCCATTCGCAAAGTATCGCTGATGCCTTCAATGGCAAATTTACTCGCATTGTAAGCTCCACGAAAAGGAAAAGGCGCAAGCCCCAACACAGAGCTGTTTTGAATAATTCGACCTTCGCCTTGTTTGCGCATTACTGGAATAATCAGATTAGTCAGCTCGATCAAGCCAAACACATTGGTTTCAAACTGAACGCGCAATGCTTCTCGACTGAGGTCTTCCACTGCCGCAGGAATGCCAAATCCAGCATTGTTAAACAATGCATACAAGCTGCCGTTGGTGGCCGCCAGCACTTGCTCAACGCAATCAATGATCGAATTAGAATCGGCCATGTCCAACTGAAAACTCTCAAATCCTTTTTCTTTCAGGCGTTCAACATCTGAGGTTTTTCGAGCAGTAGCAAAAACCCGATAGCCGCGTTTTTTGAGTGCTTCTGCGGTTGCTAATCCAATCCCCGAAGAACACCCCGAGATCAAGATAGATTTATTTTTCATTTGTATCCTTGTACCTGTCGCGAATCTGTGGCTTTATGTTGGGTTCAAGCCACCAGACTATTCGGGAACACTATGAGTGATGAATTTCAGCTTTCAGAGCAACTTTTAAAGGATGTAAAAGAGGCTTTGCAAAGCCATGATAGTCGCACCAAAGATGACATGATTGCCGCGCAGTACCTTTCCGCATTAACCGGTTTCATCCTGGCGCACCAACAAATGGATCCACCCAAAAAACGTGAGATTTTGGGAGACTTAAATGGTTTTGCTGAACACGTTCTCAACCAAGTTGAAGAGCAAGTCATGCCACCTCCACCGCCACCGCCAACTCAAGAAGCTTTTGGGGTATGGAAGCCTGGTGACAGCTGATCCACTCTGGCTGTAGTCAGCGCAAATTGGTTAACTAGAAACTGTCTTTAACCAATCCTGATGATTATCCAGTCTGCCATGCACCGCATCAAAATATAACGATTGCAGTTGCGTGGTAATTGGGCCGCGCCCGCCATTGCCGATGGTGCGGTTGTCTACTTCGCGAATCGGCGTCACTTCCGCAGCAGTGCCAGTAAAGAATGCTTCATCCGCAATATAGACTTCATCGCGGGTAATACGCTTTTCACGAATCTCTAATCCTAGCTCGGTTGCGAGTTGAAAGATTGTATTGCGCGTAATGCCGTCGAGTGCCGAGGTTAAATCCGGCGTAAAAATAATACCCTCACGAATGATGAAGATATTCTCCCCGCTGCCTTCAGCAACAAATCCATCGACATCAAGCAGCATGGCTTCATCATAACCATCGGTAATGGCCTCTTGTAGCGCCAGCATTGAATTGATGTAATTGCCGTTCGCTTTGGCTTTGCACATACTGATATTGACGTGATGACGGGTGTAGGAGGAAGTCTTGATGCGAATACCTTTTTCCATATTCTCGGCACCAAGATAAGAACCCCATTCCCAGGCTGCGATCATCGCATGAACCTTGAGATTGTCAGCACGCAGGCCCATGCCCTCAGAGCCATAAAAAAACATCGGACGCAGGTAAGCGGTTTCTAAATTATTGCGGCTCACCGCATCGAGCTGCGCCTGCATCAGCGTGTCGTAGTCGAACGGCGCGGGCATGTTCATGATTTTGGCGGAATTCAGCAGCCGCTTGGTGTGTTCTTCGAGGCGGAAAATTGCAGTACCTTGCTCGGCTTTATAGGCTCGGACGCCCTCGAAAACGCCCATCCCGTAATGCAGGGTATGCGTTAACACGTGAACCTTCGCATCCCGCCAGGGAATGAATTCGCCATCTAGCCAGATTTCGCCATCTTGATCATCCATCGACATGGATCGTTCTCCAAACTGAAAAGTAAGTGTGCTCACTGTCCATTTAACCGAGCACAGGACCGGATATTGCACCACAAAATCGCGCTCAACGATAGCCTCCGAGTCGGTTATACTGCGATGCTTTGCGGCACTAATCTCGAAACAACATGGATAAAACTTACAACCCTCACGAAATTGAACGCCATTGGTACGAAGAATGGGAGAAGAAAGGCTATTTCAAGCCATCAGGTGAGGGCAAGCCGTACTGCATTATGATCCCGCCGCCCAATGTCACGGGCACGCTACACATGGGGCACGCGTTTCAAGATACGCTGATGGACTCATTGACCCGCTATCACCGCATGTGTGGGGATAATACCTTGTGGCAACCTGGGACAGATCATGCGGGGATTGCGACGCAAATGGTGGTCGAGCGGCAGCTTAATGCCGAAGGCAAGACTCGTCACGATCTTGGTCGGGACAAATTTATTGAGCGCGTCTGGGACTGGAAAGAACACTCCGGTGGCGTAATTACAAGTCAGTTGCGTCGCATGGGTGCATCACTGGATTGGTCGCGTGAGCGTTTCACGATGGACGAAGGTTTGTCCGAAGCTGTAGTCGATGTGTTCGTGCAGCTCTATGAAGAAGGTTTGATCTATCGCGGCAAGCGTTTGGTCAATTGGGATCCGGTTTTACATACCGCAATTTCTGACCTTGAAGTGGTGTCGGAAGAAGAAAACGGCCACATGTGGCACATGCGTTATCCGCTTGCCGATGGCTCAGGAGAATTGGTGGTGGCGACTACCCGCCCGGAAACCATGCTTGGAGATTCTGCTGTTGCAGTTCACCCGGAAGATGAGCGATACGCTGCACTGGTTGGAAAGGAAATTTCCTTACCACTGACTGATCGAACCATCCCGATTATTGCCGACGATTATGTCGATCCGGAATTTGGCACTGGCTGCGTCAAAATCACTCCGGCGCATGACTTTAACGATTACGAAGTCGGTCAAAGAAACAATCTCGAAAAAATCAACGTTCTCACTATCGACGCCCGCATCAATGATGAGATGCCAGAAAAATACCGTGGTATGGATCGCTATGAGGCTAGAAAAGCCATTGTTAAAGATTTAGAAGATCTTGGCTTGATGGAAAAAATTGTTGATCATAAATTAATGGTGCCGCGTGGAGACCGTTCCGGCACCGTCATCGAGCCATTTTTAACCGATCAATGGTACGTAAAAATTGAGCCACTAGCCAAGCCTGCAATCGAGGCTGTTGAAAATGGGGATATTAAATTTGTTCCTGAAAATTGGGAAAAGACCTATTTTGAATGGATGCGAAATATACAGGATTGGTGCATCTCGCGGCAGCTCTGGTGGGGGCATCGAATCCCGGCTTGGTATGATGAAGCAGGCAATTTTTATGTCGGTAAAGACGAAGCCGATGCGAGAGCAAAAAACGATCTCTCCGATGATATAAAACTGACTCAGGATAATGATGTTTTAGATACCTGGTTTTCCTCAGCACTGTGGCCATTCTCAACCCTCGGCTGGCCGCAAAAAACACCAGAACTGGAAGCGTTTTATCCGACCAATGTTTTAGTCACGGGTTTCGATATTATCTTTTTCTGGGTCGCGAGAATGATCATGTTTGGCCTGAAATTTATGGGCGATGTACCATTTAAAGAAGTCTACGTCACCGGATTAATCCGCGATGCCGAAGGCCAGAAAATGTCAAAATCCAAAGGCAACGTGCTCGACCCGCTGGATTTAATCGACGGCATTGATCTTGAAAGCCTGGTAGAAAAATCCGCCAGCAACATGATGCAGCCAGAACAAGCGGCAAAAATAACCAAACAAACGCGCAAGCATTTTCCCGATGGTATTCCAGCTTTCGGCACCGATGCCATTCGTTTTACCTTCGCTGCATTAGCCTCAACCGGTCGAGATATTCGCTTCGATTTAAGTCGTGTAGAGGGTTATCGGAACTTCTGTAATAAAATCTGGAATGCAGCGCGTTACGTCATGATGCAATGCGAAGATCATGATCCAAAAGATCAATCAATCACAGCAGAATATTCGGTAGCCGATCAATGGATCAATAGTGAATTAAATAATGCAGCTGCAACCATCAACGAGCATTTAAATAAATACCGTTTTGATATCGCCGCAAAAGCCATGTATGAATTTACCTGGCATGAATTCTGTGACTGGTACTTAGAGCTATCCAAACCCGTCATGTTTTCCGACACCGCCAGTGACGCACAAAAACTAGGCACACGCCTGACTTTAATTAATACACTGGAATCACTGCTGCGATTAATGCATCCAGTGATGCCATTTATCACTGAAGAAATCTGGCAGCAAATAAAACCCCTCACAGGAAAAGAGGGGGATTCTATTCAATTGGAACCTTACCCTCAAGCCGATGGTGCGCAACAACAAGCTGAAGCCGTTGCCGATATTGACTGGGTAAAATCATTCGTCATAGGCATCAGAAAAATTCGCTCGGAAATGAACGTTAATCCAGGTAAAAAAATCCCCGTGCTACTCGCAAACTACTCAGAGCAAGATCAGCAACGCTACCAAAAAACCAGCGCCTACCTGAAGCAAATGGCAAAGCTCGAATCCATAGAATGGATTGACGAAGCCGATGCTCCGCAAGCCGCAATGGCGCTAGTAGGCGAAATGAAAGTGCTCATTCCACTTGCAGGACTCATTGATCGTGATGCCGAAATAGAACGCCTCAGCAAAGAAATCACCAAACTAAAAGACAATCTCGATAAAACCGAAGCTAGATTAAATAACCCCAGCTTTGCCGACAAAGCACCAGAGCAAGTTGTCAAACAAGCCAGGGATCAGGCAGAAAGCCAGCGAACGAAATTACAAGATTTAGAGCATCAGTTGGAGAAGATTCAATCACTGTAATCTTCGTGAATCACGAAGAGTTCTTCTTAGTGTCCTGGATCGGCTTCTTTTTTTGATGTTGGTTTTCCAATATGACGGCTGAGCAGTCCCATTTAATTTCAATATCCTAAGTGGCTGAAATCCTATTCTGGAGATCAGTGCTTCCAGATTCCAGTATTAATTCAATTACTAAAAAAATATTTCAGCCATTCTTGAAAAATAGAATTTTCTTTCCTATGCTTATATAGCCTTGATTGGTTGCATTAATCTGTACTTATTTAATTAACCGATTGAGTGTGGGTGTTACATCGTAATTGAATTATAAAGAAATAAGGAGAGATTTAAATGTCAAATAATCATGGTATGCATAGCCTCGATGGAATTAACGCTTTCTGTTCCCCAGCCCATCAAAGAATTCCCGGTGAAAGTTTTGGGCGTATTTTTAATTTAGCGCCGCTTAACACATTACCAAGTTCGCTGAAGAGTCTGGGCGTACAAAATGGACCAATGGATGGTGGTAAAAATGCTGATAGGACAAGTTCAGTTGCTGTTGGGCAGGTGTTTTTTGGCCAGTTTATTGATCATGATATTACTCTGGATGTGATGTCTAGTCTGTCGGCTACGACTGATATTAGTCAGCTTCAGAATGCTCGGAGCCCATCCCTTGATTTGGATAATATATATGGACTTGGGCCAGAGGCTCAGCCCTATCTTTATCATTCTGAAGCAGAAGGTAAATTTAATGGGATTAAATTATTATTCGGAGCTGATCTGCCTGGAGCAACTGTATTACAACAGAATGATTTAGTTAGATCTGTACATGGCAGGGCTGTTATTGGTGATCCGAGAAATGATGAAAACAGGATTATTTCACAGTTACAGTTAGCGATGATTAGATTTCATAACCACGTTGTCGATCATTTATCTTCCGATCATAGCGGCTCGGAACTATATGATTTGTCCCGTGAACTCACGACTTGGCATTATCAATGGGTGGTTGTTCATGATTATCTGGTCAAGATGTGTGGTAGTGCTGTTGTCAATGATATTTTAGGTAATGGTTGTCAGTATTATCATGCTGAGACTGGGGATGCCTTTATACCTATTGAGTTTTCTGTAGCGGCCTATCGTTTCGGCCACTCAATGATCCCGCAAAAAATACAAATTCAAAAAAACAAATCGGCTTTGGAATTATTTGGAAGATTTCTGGGAGGAGGTTTTTCGCCGCTTAGTGATGAAGAAGGGATTGTTGATTGGTTGGAGTTAGTTGAGAGTAATGCTGGTCGGAATGTACAAATGGCAGAAAAATTGGATACTAAAATGGCGACTGATCTGCTTAAACTGCCTTTTATAAAAGAAGGAGAGGCTTCGCTGGCTACTCGAAATTTATTGCGTGGTCAGGGGTTTTTATTGCCATCTGGGGAAAATATTGCCAAAGCAATGGGAAGATCTGAAGCTGAAATTGATACGGTAAGTCAGGCGGCTCAAGCTGTAGCTGGCGCTGATATTGACATCTCAACGGGTACGCCTCTGTGGTTTTATCTTCTCACAGAAGCAGAAACGGTTGGTAGAGAAACCAAGCCTGATCAATTTGATTTAGGTGAAGGCCTCGGACCTGTAGGTGCCAGGATTGTCGCAGAAACATTGATCGGGCTTATACAGGTTGATCCAAGGTCCTATATTTCAGTTAACAGAAATTGGGAACCTAGTGATGGACTGGGTGTTTCTACTCTAGGAGAAATGTTGGTTTATTCTTAGTCTATCGTGAGCGTAAAAAGGCTGGAGTAGATTTTGAAATTATGATCCGTAAACTAATTCCGGCAACCAGGTCACTAATTTAGGCCAGGCCGCTAGCATCGCTAATGTCACTAGCTGAATAGCAATAAACGGCATAACCCCTTTATAAATATCTGTAGTCTTAACCGATTCTGGAGCAACTCCTCGCAGATAAAATAATGCAAATCCAAACGGTGGGGTGAGGAATGAGGTTTGTAAGTTAATCGCAATCATAATTCCGAGCCACACTGGGTCTAGCCCCATTGTTAGCAGTATTGGCCCAACGATGGGGACGACAACAAATGTGATCTCGATAAAATCCAGTACAAACCCAAGCACAAACATGAGCAGCATGACAATGAGTACTGCGCCGAATATGCCGACAGGGAGGCTGTTGAGCAACTCATGTACCGCCTCATCGCCACCAAACCCTCTAAAAACCAGCGAAAACAATGTCGCGCCGATGAGGATCATAAACACCATGCTGGTGACGCGTGCGGTGGTGCGAACGACATCCTGAAGCAGCTTGAAATTTAATTGTCTGTTGAGTGCTGCGAGTAACATCGCACCCATTGCGCCAACCGATGCGGCTTCTGTGGGCGTAGCAATACCACCGATGATTGAACCTAGCACGGCAAAGATGAGTAGTAAGGGTGGCAGTAGCACACGTAGAATTTGTAGCAGTGTGACTTTCTCGTGTGGCTCGCGAGGTGGCGGTGGCGGCATCATTTCGGGCTTGATCACGGTCATTAGCACCAGGTATGCGAGGTATAGAGCAACCAAAATCATTCCCGGAATGACTGCGCCGAGGAACAGATCTCCCACTGAAACTGTGTCTGGAGAGTAGTTGCCCATACTCAGCTGCGCCTGCTGATAGGCTGAGGAAAGTACATCGCCCAGTAGCACTAAAACGATGGAGGGCGGTATGATCTGACCTAGCGTGCCGGAGGCGCAGATGGTGCCTGTAGCCAGTTTGGGGTCATAGCCGCGTTTGAGCATGGTGGGTAGCGAAAGTAGTCCCATCGTTACCACTGTGGCACCGACGATGCCGGTGCTGGCGGCGAGCAACATACCCACAATGATGACGGCATAAGCCAACCCGCCTCGATTTTCGCCAAACAGCTGCGCCATCGTTTCGAGCAATTCTTCTGCCAGTCGCGAGCGTTCCAGCATGACCCCCATAAAAACGAACAGGGGCACTGCCAGTAAAGTTTGATTGCCCATAATGCCGAACAGGCGGCTGGGGAATGCTTGTAGAAAAACCAGATCAAAGTTGCCCGTTAGTACGCCACCAAATGCAAATAACAATGCAGTGCCAGCCAGCGTAAATGCGACCGGAAACCCAGCCATTAAAAACAAAATAACGGTGAGAAAAAGAAGTAGTGCAATCAGTCCCATGAGCGAATTTCCTTGAGGGTATCTCTAAAAATAGAAGTGCTGCTGAGGGAAATCGTGAATAGTGCATTTTTTATGCACAAATGAGGCGAATACTGGGTGTATTTAACGATTTTTTGTATAAGAAGGGTGCTGTTCATGGTTTTTCCTCAGTGGTGCTTGTATTTTTTAGAGATACCCTCAAGGCTGCGGCCAATAGTGCTCAGACCTTGTAACAGCAATAGCGCTGCCATCAACGGGATAAAGGTTTTCAGCAGAAACACCAGCGGCAGCCCCCCGGCTTCGCGAGACCCTTCGAGTAACCGCCAGGAGGCGCTCACATACGGCAGACTGACCCAGATTGTGAAAATACAAAATGGCAGCAAAAATAACAACGTACCGATCAAATCCACCCAGGCTTTGCGCTGCGGGCTGAGTTTTCCGTAGAATATGTCTACCCGAACATGCTCATCATGCCCAAGCGTGTACGCTGCGCCCGCCATGAAAACCAGCGCGTGCAGATAAAGTACCGATTCCTGCATCGCGATTGATCCCCAGTCGAAACCGTATCTCAATACCACAATTAAAAACGTCAGCATCACTGTTGCCAATACCAGCCAGGCGATACTTTTGCCGATCACTTCATTGATCTGATTGAGTCTTTGGTGGAAGTGGGGCTGGTTCATAATTACTAGATGAAGGTGCTGAGCGCGCATTCTATCTTAGATGTTGATTTGAGATGTTGGTATCATCCAGAAGAACATATTTAACACGAGTTACTCTTTTGCTGAAGACGTTTCAACGCCGGGTTTCAAACCAGGGTAGGTCTACGATTTTACTGGCGCTAGTCGGCGGGTCTTTGATTTATGACTTTAATGTGATCAATCTCTATTGAGGCGCTATATGACTCAAACTATCCGTTCAATTGTTTTCTCGGCTCTGCTTTTTATGCAGATGTCCTCCGTCATGGCGGATTCCTCTTTGCTAGATTTGAGCAAGTATCAAGGCAAAGCGGTGTATCTCGATTTTTGGGCATCCTGGTGCCAGCCATGCAAAAAATCCTTTCCGTGGATGCAAGAGATGCATTCTAAATATGCCGAACAAGGCTTGCATATTATCGCCGTCAATCTCGATGAAGACGCTGCCGATGCTGACCGCTTTTTAAAGCAGTATCCTGTGGATTTCGAAATAATCCGTGATCCAGATGCCACGCTGGTTGAGCAATTCGCACTCAAAGGCATGCCCACTGCATTTTTGTTTGATACTGGCGGGAAGCTGGTCAGTCGGCATATCGGTTTTAGCAAAAAAAAGCAGGCAAAGTACGAAGCTGAAATTATCAAGCTGGTAGCGGGTGTTAACCAGAGTGCGAAGGTGAATCCATGAATTTAATGCTAAAAACACTGCGCATTAATCGGTTGCTCCCACCGGAGCGTTCAACAAGCTGCATAAGAATAACAGCACACCAAATGGCGAAAAACATACCTGAGTATTCTGTTAAGCAAACGGCTCGTCACTGGCTCGGTGAGTTTTCTGCGATGGCGAGTCCGTGCCAATTGCTGTTGGATGGCGGCGACCGAATCACCGCGCAGCGATTGACTGGGCTAGTGCAATCGGAAGCTGCTCGCATAGAGCAAAAATTTAGCCGCTATCGTGACGATAATATTATTCATGCGATCAATCACGCCGATGGCAAGCCGATCAAGGTCGATGAAGAAACGACGCTGTTGCTAGATTTTGCAGATCAATGCTTTGAACTCAGTGATGGCATGTTCGATGTGACTTCAGGCATTTTGCGCCAAGCGTGGCGCTTTGATGGTAGTGATCAAATTCCTTCTGCGGCAAAGATTCAGCGTTTAATGAAAAGTATCGGCTGGCAGCACGTGCGTTGGGAATCGCCACAGCTTCAATTGCTTCCAGATATGGAAATCGACCTTGGCGGAATTGGCAAAGAATATGCTGTAGACCAGTGTTTTGGAATACTCAAACAGCAAACGGATTTACCATTTTTACTCAATTTTGGCGGGGATTTACGCGCTAGTGGCATGCAAACTTCTGGAAGCCCCTGGCAAATTGGCATCGAAAACCCCGATATGCAGGATCTTGCCAGCAGTAGAATCGAGATAGGCCGGGGCGCGCTGGCAACCAGCGGGGACTCGCGCCGATTTTTACGGCGAAACGGTAAGCGTTATAGTCACATTCTCAATCCTAAAACGGGTTGGCCGGTAGAAAACGCACCGCGTTCCATCACTGTCGCCGCAGCGACGACCATAGAAGCTGGAATGCTCGCAACTTTCGCCTCTTTGCAAGGAAAAGCTGCAACCAGGTTTCTTGAGCAGCAGCAAGTCCAATTTTGGTTGTTGCAATAGCAGTAGTCTAGATGCCCTGTATTGATATCAACGGGAATTGCCCCCATTATCTACTCAACTAGGTAAACACCAATTTCATGACTTCAGAAATCGTACTTTCGCCATTTTCTATCCCTATTGTAGAACCCAATACGAAAGATATTCTCGCCTCGGTGCCGGATTACTCGCCTGCAGAAAAACGAGCGGTTATCGCCGAGATAAAGGCTGAGCTAAAACGCCAGAATGCAGTCTTGGTTGCGCATTATTATACTGATTCTGATTTACAGAAAATCGCCGAAGAAACGGGCGGCTATGTGTCCGATTCTTTGGATATGGCGCGTTTTGGTAAGGAGCATTCCGCCGACACCTTGATTGTCGCCGGGGTACGTTTTATGGGTGAGACGGCCAAAATCCTCACTCCAGAAAAACGCATTTTGATGCCAACCCTGGAGGCAGAATGCTCGCTGGATCTTGGTTGCCCCATCAAAGAGTTCAGTGAATTCTGCGATCAGCATCCAGACCGTACGGTAGTGGTGTATGCCAATACCAGTGCCGAGGTAAAAGCACGCGCAGATTACGTGGTGACCTCTAGTATCGGCGTGAGTTTAATCGAGCATCTCGATGCAGAAGGCCATAAGATTTTATGGGCGCCCGATAAGCATCTTGGTCGCTATATCCAGCAAGTGACCGATGCCGATATGATCCTCTGGAACGGCGCTTGTGTAGTACATGAGGAGTTCAAAACCCGTGCGCTGGGCAACCTGATTGAGCAATATCCCGATGCCGCAATCCTGGTGCATCCAGAATCTCCCGAGAGCGTAAGAAATGTCGCAAATGTGATCGGTTCCACAACTCAGCTAATCAAAGCAGCCCAAACTCTGCCTAACAAGCGAATAATCGTTGCAACCGACAACGGCATATTTTACAAGATGCAACAAGCAGCACCCGATAAAGAGTTAATTGAGGCTCCAACCGGTGGGGCAGGCGCGACATGTAGAAGTTGTGCGCATTGTCCGTGGATGGCGATGAACAGTCTCGACAGTCTTTTGAAAGTACTGAAAACAGGTGAAAACGAGATTCATGTGGAGGAATCGATCAGGCTTAAAGCCTTGCGATCCACCAATCGAATGATCGAATTTTCCAAAACACTCGTGAATTAGCGCACAGCCGCTAATCCGGGATAGATTAGCGGCAATACACCATCATAAGGAAGCGGTGGTTTGTGTTCGCATCAGGAGTTTTTATGGACACGCACAAGCCCAAAATACCGCTTTCGGTATTTCGGAAAATGGTGAATGCACTGTCACCCGCAGAGCTTGCCAAGCTACCGCCTGAGCAGCTGCCTGAACGCATACCTGTTGATTTCTTAGAAACCCTTCCCGTAGAAACTTCGCTAGCGATTGATGAACTCATCATGGCGCAGCAAATGGCGCTTCTACAGGCGCGAAAGTCATTGGCAGTTCGCTATGGTAGTGAAGTTGCGCGCGCCATTACTCTCTCCCAACGTAGTTTGGAAGGAACGGTGGCGGGAGAATTACGCCGTAAGCTGACGCGCCTGCGGAATCGACGTATTGCCAGTTCAAGTAAACTCAATATCAATCTGGCAATTGAATTACTCGACCAGCTAGAGACCAATCGCAATTTAACCCATCAACTTATGGATGATCATCGGGGTTTGATTAAGGCGCGCCAAAAGCTACGTGGCAAGCTTTTTCAGTTGCCTTCCTCGCATGATGAATTGCAACAAGCTGATGACAAGCTTGCGACTCAAAGCAAAGATCTCTGTGACCTGGCAGGACATTACTATGCTGAACGATGCGAGCTTTGCCTGATTGTGATGGACGGTTATCTGCGGCTCCAAAATAAGCGCAGTGGTTTAAAGCAGGCAATCAGTCATCGTGTTAACACGCTCACGGGTTACGCTCATCAGAAGGAGCATGATTTTGGCCGGCAGGATGGGCAAAAGTTACACAATGAAGTTCGTTCCTTATTTGGCAAAATGAGAGATCACGATTTTGTTGTGGATGAATCGGAGTTGACCTACTGGTTGGATATTGTGCTTGAGTTTTCAATGTTCCGACGCAAGAAATCGCGTTATGAGTCTTTAGCCATCAAGGCAGAAACCACTTTGTCAGCTTTCATTAAGCAACATTTTGAACGCCTCAAGGGTGAGCATGCTGACCTGCGTTCCAATCGCTATGCACCTGTTCCCGTGGAACGTGGAGATGAATTTGAGCAGGGGAGCCAGCAATTTTTAAATAGCTATTTCGGGCGCCGGCAGGAAGAGTTAAGTCATCAGACCTGTATCCCCGCGACAGATCGTCATTACGCTCTACGTAGAGCGCAGAGAATTTTGGGATAGTGGGTAATCACCCTTGAATGCGGCGTACTAGATTTAATCTGTCAGAAAAGCAGAACTAATTCTCACTTTCATGCTCGAAAGAGGAAAGCAGTCAGGGAAAAAGGCGAGTCTTCCAATGAATGTTTGGAAAGAGGAGCTTTTAAAAAATGGTGCGTCCTTGCACCTAAGCAGTAGTTACCCGGATGTAATCAGAATGGCGGAGGGCTTAATCAAAGCCATTCTTGATTGACTGTTTTTATAATTATGTCCGTTCAACTGATTGTTATCTTCGCTAACCAGAGCACTGGTGACAAGCTGGAAACAATTCAGGCTGACAATCAGTCACACTTTTCTGGCAAAATAAGCGAG
>CAZNYF010000039.1:0-8908 GCA_964577195.1 uncultured Thiotrichales bacterium
CCCTGTTTATGGACGAAAACCAGGTATATCAAAACATCGAACCCCAGAAAAAACCGACGGCATAGATGAATGTAGCAACAATGATAACTATTTTGGCGGTAGTGTGATTTTCGAAAAACCGAAGTCCTTCCCTTTCCGAACGACTCACGGCACTCCAGGCGCTGTCTTCTAAAATAAAAAACAAAAGCATTAATACAACCAGACCACCTGTAAGCATTAATTTATCGAGCGAAGGCAACCAACTTACGGTGTTTTCCAGAAAACCATAGGATCGCTCTACACCGAGTAGTGAAACTGCGGCAGTGAAAAGACTAAAGAGAAACAAGTTGCGCCAGGATTTTTGATATTTTTTTCTATCCAGGTTGGCATCTCCGTGGCTCTCTCTGAGTTTGTGTATTTTCCGCCTGAGCTTTTTAATCTCGGATACTTTGTTATCAATGTCAGTGAGCCTTAAATCGAGCTCGTCAAAACGTAACACTGATACTTCAGGATTATGCTTTAAATCAAGAATATCCGCCTTAATGGATTCCAGCTCATCACCAATATCATTTTGAAACGCTTCCTGCTTGGATCTGATATTCACCACATTGTCTTCGGTACTTTTAATGACATCTGCCTGGAATATTTGTGTGGTAGCGTCCTCTAGCTGAAGAAAATCAGATTTTAATTTTTCGATTTCAGCTTGTTGCTCCCGAATTAGATTTCTGTGACCGCCCAGTGATCTGGCGAATGATTCATTAAATCCCATTTTAACTCTCCTTAATCGACAGTGGTATTAGTGAATAATACAGTAAAAACAATAATTTGAGAGTATTATCAAGAAATTAGATGAGCTTCTGATAACTTGGTCACAGTTTGCCATCTTTCTTTACCTTAAGGAGCTAAGAGTGCCAATTTATTCTGGGCGAAGCAGACTGTGCCTCAAGGGCGTCTCTAAATAGAGATGCCCCCACAAGTTCGCGGCTTCTTTAAAATCTCTGAGGTGGTGATCTCAGTATATTCGCCGGCTTTTGTTTTCTGGTGAGTAGCATCCTGGTTTGCCAGGCGGTTTCTTCGTTTACTTCGGATAAATAAACAATATCTTCTTTGCCCTTTTGCGTGGCTACAGGTATCCCATCTCGATAGACAACTCGATTATTAAATTTAGCGGGGACTTTGTCACCGGGTAGGATTATGCCGACCAAGTTTAGCGGATCAGCAGCAGAGACAGCGATTAAATCACCCTGCCCGCTCTGCCGGCGAATACTTCTCAGTGAACCAATGGCTTCGGCAAGTGCAAACTGTTCACCAGAAAATCCCTGCACAAATCTGCCACCGCGAATTTCCCCACGGGCTTCCATTCGCCAGTAGACGCGTAACAGATCTCGCCAGGGTGGCAGAATAGTTTCGCGTTCCAGCAATTTTCTAAAGACGATGCCGTAGCGGCGTAGCAAAGTGTGGGCGATAAATTCGATATCTTCTGCATTTGCCTGAGTTTCAGCCGGGGGTTGCAGCAGGCTCCAGCGTCCGGCGCTGTCAAATGGGGAAATGGTGGGTTTCCAGCCTCGTCTGGCTGAAATTCTGGGACGCTTGTTACTCGGGGTAATCAGCGCGCGGAGTCCGGCGAAGTTATCTGACGTTACCAGACCATGATTGACCAGCTCACCTAGCGCATCTTCAAGCTGTGTTCTGAGCAAACCGGTGACTTGTACCAGATCGACAAAAAATGCTGCCCCCAGTTGTCGCATGCTTTCCAGCAGCCTTTGGGCTGAGCTGCTTAAGGTGATTGCTTCATCACTTTTAAGCGGGGCTAATCGCCGCCAGTGACTGACGTTTTGACGATTGAGTAATACCAGCGGCGTGTGTCGTACGGGTGACGTTTTTTTCTGGTCTTTTTGCGTGGTTAGATTTAAACGTGTCCAGATGAGCTGTCCTGCGCTGCATAACGAATCCAGTTGATCACCCGTGTAGCGATGTAACCTGGCTGCGAGTATTTCCTTTTCCCAAGCGCCGGCGGCGACTGAGAATCCTTCGAGTTGGCTGACAACCGAGGCAACAGCTTCCTGACCTTCTCCTTTGTCAGTAAGTCCTTGCCAATTGAGTAAAAAGCGCATGAAATCGGCGGCACTGACGGCTTCGACCTCACTGCGCAGGCGTTTGATGGTGTAGCGATGAATTCTTGCCAGCAGGCGGCGGTCACACCATTCTTCAGCATCCGGCGCTGTAAAATGACCGCGAACCACAAAGCCTTCCTGCTCCAGTGCGAGCATGGCAATTTCGACCTCGCCGAGTGGTAAATCTAGTGGTTGAGCTAATTGCGAGACAGTCACTGGTCCCAGCCCTTCCAACCGTGAACGCATAATCTCGACAATGGCTGTTTCTCGGTCAGCAGGAGTATCTGCGTCAGTAACAGGAGTGATCTTTGGCCGGCACTCGATACTATGATGTATTAATAGGTGTTCAGATAATCTTTCTGCGGCGACCCACAGCGTTTCGCCATTCTCTATAGATATCGTGGTTGCGCGGTTATCCGCTATAAGCTGTTGCAGTAAATGCTGCCAGCCAAAATCCAGTGCTTTTTCTGAATCTTGTGTTTGTGCCTCTTTTTCAGTGATAAAACCGAATAACACCATGCCATCGTGCAATTCATCTGCAGTGCGAACGGCCGGCCAGGCTTCAGTACGGACTTTATCTATTGCTGCAGGATCGAGTCTTGATAGCTCTGCGGCTTCGACGGGATTAGAGGAGCTACGAGATTGCACCGCCATGGTTCGCCGCTCTTCAGCAGGCGCATCGTCAAGAAAGGCATAAGGACTGGCGTTTAGGACTTCCTGTGCCATCGGTGAAGGTGCGGTTAGATCTGCACCGGTGATTTTGATTTCTCTTTGTTCAATCTGTTGCAACAGATTTTCAAGACCGTTGATGTCCATTGTTTCATGCAGACAATCACTGATGGTCTGATTTATCAGAGGATGATCCGGAATTTCACGCTCTCCGGCGATATTCTCGAAACAGGCGATTTGATCAGGAAACACCACAGCGACCAGATCTTCGGCATCTGAGCGTTGGAAATAGGGTGGTGTACGCTTGCCGTTGTGATTACGTCGCACCGCCAGCGCAATCGTCGCATTCCAACGCCAGCGAGCCTCGAACATCGGCGCATCGAGCAATGCCTGGATCAGCAAATGACGCACATTCTGACTCTTTAAATAGCCAGCAACTTCTTCCAGCGGAAAACTGTGAGTGGCAGACAAGGACAATACAATAGTGTCATCCAATGCGGCTGCTTGTAGTTCAAAATTGAATTTTCGGCAGAAGCGTTTGCGCAACGCCAGCCCCCAGGCTTTGTTAATGCGGGAGCCAAATGGACTATGAATGACGAGGTGCATATCGCCAACCTCATCAAGAAAGCGTTCCAATACAATATTCTTTTGTGTTGGCATCACGCCCAGCGCGGCGCGGGAAGCAGCAAGGTAGGTGGTGAGCTGTTCTGCCGCTGAGGTTTTTAGCTCATGCTCACGGGTCAACCACTGTATGGTAGATTCCATGCCCTGCACTAGCTGCTGATCGACCTCATCTCGCAAACGCGAAACAGCAAATGAGAGTTCATTGGTGCGACCAGGGGCTTCACCAAACCAGAAAGGTATATTCGGCGGCATCCCTTTCGCATCTTCAACATGTACCTTGCCCATTTCAGTTTTCAGAATGCGGTATGAAGTATTGCCGAGCTGAAAAATATCGCCTGGCAAACTCTCGAAAGCAAAGTCTTCATTCAAGGTTCCGACCTTGTGACCTTCCGGGGCAAGGATGACATCGCAATCGAACAAATCTGGAATCGCGCCGCCATTGGTCAAGGCGGTTAATCGTGCTCCGCGTCGGGCACGCAGACGTTTATTCACGGCATCATAATGAATATGCGCAGCACGCCGGCCTCGCCTGGTAGAGAAGCCTTGTGCCAGCATGCGCACAACATCATTAAACTGCGCAGCACTGAGATTTCGATAAGGCCAGGCGCTGGTGAATGATTGAAACAGCGCATCCTCCTCCCAATCTTGCCCACCCACTTCAGCAACGATTTGTTGTGACAATACATCCAATGGCTGCTCCGGCATCACCACGCGATCCAGCTCGCCGCGTTTCGCAGCATCCAGCAATGCTACTGACTCCACCAGATCATCGCGAGACAATGGGAACAATCGACCTTTGGGTGTTGCAGCAACGGCATGGCCTGAGCGCCCTACCCGCTGCAAAAAGGCAGCAATGGAGCGCGGTGATCCCAACTGACAGACTAAATCGACATCGCCAATATCTATACCCAGCTCTAATGAGGCGGTTGCCAGCAGGCAGGGTAAATTTCCATTCTTAAGTCGTAGCTCCGCTTCAAGGCGTTTTTCTTTCGATAAACTGCCGTGGTGCGCCATAACATTCTCTTCGCCTATCCGCTCTGCAATAAATCGAGCAGCACGTTCTGCCAGGCGACGGGTGTTGACAAATATCAGCGTTGATTTATGCGTCAGAATCAAGCTTTCCAGTTGAGCGTAAATATCCTGCCAAATTTCATTCGACATGATCGCTTCCAGCGGCGAACCGGGCAGCGCCAGCTGCAGATCACGCTCACGAATATGACCGGTATCAATAATGTTGCATGATTGCTTACGATTACCGACCAGAAAGCACGCCATATCTTCGATGGGTTTTTGCGTTGCCGAGATGCCAACTCGTTTTAAAGGTGTGGCTGTCAGTGCTTCAAGTCGCTCTAGCGATAAAGTCAGATGAGAGCCGCGTTTATTCCCAGCCAACGCGTGAATTTCATCAACAATCACCGTCTCCACTGTACTAAGCATTTTACGGCCTGATTTTGAGGTCATTAATATGTATACCGACTCAGGTGTCGTTACCAGGATATGTGGCGGGTTACGCGCAGCTCTGGCGCGTTCCGCTTGCGGAGTATCGCCGGTTCGTACCCAGGCGTTGATTTCCACATCCGGTAAACCGAGCATCAACAGCTCATCACGAATCCCCTGAATTGGTTCTTGGAGGTTGCGCTGGATATCATTAGAGAGTGCTTTGAGCGGAGAGATATAAAGCACACGGGTTTTATTTTCCAGACCACGATCTAGTCCTTCAACAATCAGTGCATCAATGGCTGCCAAAAAAGCTGCAAGTGTTTTACCAGAACCTGTCGGCGCAGCCAGTAATGTATGGGCACCTGATTGAATGGATGGCCATGCCCGTTGCTGAACTTTGGTGGTCTTACCAAATTTTTGCAAAAACCAGGCGTTTACTGCGGGGTGAAAGTGAGTCGCTGACATGACACAAGTTTAGACTGAATCATCCAATTTGGGGAATAACGGCCCTAAAACGTTCCTGAATCCGAGCAAAACCGGCCTGTTTACACGTAGATCTTTGAGTCTTGGCATTTGCCCGTTCAAGGGTGAAATGGCACCAATTATCGGCAATACTTTAACCAAGTGGAATCTCCGCTGTCAGCACAACTTCTGAGCAGTCACAGTTTTTCATCAATCGTAGCCATGGTAGCTGAGTCCTTAAAATGCTGTTCTTTGAGACATCTGGATTTGTGTAAAGATTAGTTAACACTCAGCAGACAAATTTCTCCGGTTAATGAATTCGGGGATTTACTCAAATTTCATTAGAGTTTAGTAAACCAAAGTTTACACCTGCTCCTACCCTTGGCGCCTAAAAACACACCGCCCACTCCAGGCAGGTAGAATTATTTATATTAATATCAATATGTTATCAACAGTGGCACAGCGCATGCATTAGTACTGGCGTTCGGAAGTGATCCGTAAAACAGTTGAACTACATAAATCAACAAGAATAAAAGTAGTTCAGCAATAGCAACCGCGCCGTAACTAATAATTAAAATAGTGGCGCGACAATAATAATAAAACCTGGAGAAATAACATGAAAAAAACTCTTATCTCAGCCACTGTGCTTTTCGCTATGGGCGCTTCAATGCCTTTGCTCGCTAACGATGAAGCAGCTAACGGCGATATCCTCGGCGACGGCCAAAGCAACGGTGTCTTTACTGAAGGCGCACTGTCTCCTATCACTAGTGGTCAGGACGCTTCTAATAACGCAAACACGCATGATTCATTCAACGCAGCGGTTACCAATGGCTTTAACGACATCAACTCTCACAACAGTACTTCTATTGGCGAAGATGCCATCGTAGCGAGTGCTAATGACTTGAACCAGGCTGTTGCCAGTAGCGACATGAATGACACAGTTGATGGCAACAAAGTAGCCATCGACGGTGGCTTCACTGAAGCTGCGTTATCTCCAATCGTCAACGCAAACAAGTTCACTCGTACAGACGCTAACACTATGCAAAGCGCTTTCAATAACTATGGTGGTATCGCAACTGCTCAGCAAAACATCGGCAGCGCTACATCGGTTACTCAAGCAGTGGTTGTTCAGTCTAACGGCAGTATCTAAACCGTTTTCTGAATCACCCAATCAGATGCGTCTAAGACGCTCTGAACAAAATAATAAGAATAAAATTAGAGGAAATTACAATGAAAAAAGTACTACTTACTACTGCAATCGCTGTTTCTATGGGCATGAGCTTCTCTGCTATGGCTGACGAAGCACTTAACGGCAGCATCAATGCTTCTGGCAACCAGGCTGGTATTTTCACTGAAGGCGCATTGTCTCCAGTCACACTGACTGATAAGAACTCTTACAACAGAACAGTGACCAGTTCTTTCAGCCCTAAAATGCTGGATGCTTACAACGATGTTAACTCTAGCAATCTGGTTGACGTTGCAGGCGATGCGAACATATTGTTTGCAAACCGTGCAGATCAAGCAATTGCAACAACTGACCTGGATTCAACTGTCAGCGGCAACAAAGTTTCTGTAACGGGTGGATTCACTGAAGGCGCTCTGTCTCCTATCACTAACGGCGATGCGAGCACTTACACTACTAGCAACACCATCAACTCTTCATTCTCTGGCGCTTCTGGTATCGCAGTTGTTTCACAGAATGCCGGCCATGCTTCAAGCATCCAGCAGTCTACTGTTGTCCAGTCTAACTTTAGCCTGAACGATTACTAAGAACGTCAGATCAACACCAGCGGGGCTTTGCCCCGCTATCCTTAAAGTTCGTGCCACACCTCTCAAACTTAAAAGAGTTGGCGCGACAATAATAATAAAACCTGGAGAAATAACATGAAAAAAACTCTTATCTCAGCCACTGTGCTTTTCGCTATGGGCGCTTCAATGCCTTTGCTCGCTAACGATGAAGCAGCTAACGGCGATATCCTCGGCGACGGCCAAAGCAACGGTGTCTTTACTGAAGGCGCACTGTCTCCTATCACTAGTGGTCAGGACGCTTCTAATAACGCAAACACGCATGATTCATTCAACGCAGCGGTTACCAATGGCTTTAACGACATCAACTCTCACAACAGTACTTCTATTGGCGAAGATGCCATCGTAGCGAGTGCTAATGACTTGAACCAGGCTGTTGCCAGTAGCGACATGAATGACACAGTTGATGGCAACAAAGTAGCCATCGACGGTGGCTTCACTGAAGCTGCGTTATCTCCAATCGTCAACGCAAACAAGTTCACTCGTACAGACGCTAACACTATGCAAAGCGCTTTCAATAACTATGGTGGTATCGCAACTGCTCAGCAAAACATCGGCAGCGCTACATCGGTTACTCAAGCAGTGGTTGTTCAGTCTAACGGCAGTATCTAAACCGTTTTCTGAATCACCCAATCAGATGCGTCTAAGACGCTCTGAACAAAATAATAAGAATAAAATTAGAGGAAATTACAATGAAAAAAGTACTACTTACTACTGCAATCGCTGTTTCTATGGGCATGAGCTTCTCTGCTATGGCTGACGAAGCACTTAACGGCAGCATCAATGCTTCTGGCAACCAGGCTGGTATTTTCACTGAAGGCGCATTGTCTCCAGTCACACTGACTGATAAGAACTCTTACAACAGAACAGTGACCAGTTCTTTCAGCCCTAAAATGCTGGATGCTTACAACGATGTTAACTCTAGCAATCTGGTTGACGTTGCAGGCGATGCGAACATATTGTTTGCAAACCGTGCAGATCAAGCAATTGCAACAACTGACCTGGATTCAACTGTCAGCGGCAACAAAGTTTCTGTAACAGGTGGATTCACTGAAGGCGCACTGTCTCCTATCACTAACGGCGAAGCCAGCACTTACAGTACTAGCAACACCATCAGCTCTTCATTCTCTGGTGCTTCTGGTATCGCAGTTGTTTCACAAAATGCCGGTCATGCTTCAAGCATCCAGCAGTCTACTGTTGTTCAGTCTAACTTTGCTCTGAACTAAGTCGTTCTAGTAAATAGTAGATCTAAGTAAGATAAAAGCGGGGCTTTGCCCCGCTTTTTTGTGTCCGGTTTCCTTATAAAACGAGAACTTTTACCGATAACTAGACTCTAAAGTAGCTAATTGTTCTAGCAGTATTCTTTTATTAGAGTATAATAATATACAAATGTCTACTTCCGAAATTTATGAGTAACCTGAATGGTGTTTTCGTGGAATCTGCAATAGAAGAGCTGTGTAGTCGGGGCTGTGATGAAGTCAACGCTACCATCCGCAAATTGGAAGAAAAGCAGCATGTTGCCGAAGTCACGCAGCTTAATCCCAAGGATCAACAACAGGTCTTGACCGAACTAAAATCAATCATGTCGGTTTACGATAAATAGTACGATCAGTACCTCGGTACATCTCCCCAATAGATATTCACCAAAATCAATGCCAGCCATGAAGTGTTTCACTCATCAGTACACTTGGCATCGGGTTAATAACGCTCTAAGCCAGTCTTGCTTAGGCCATAAAATTAGGAACGAGTCCCTTAGTCCCGGCGTATAGTGCTCACATGTCCAATAAAACCATTAACCTCACTCCCCCGCTTTA
>CAZNYF010000039.1:9008-18832 GCA_964577195.1 uncultured Thiotrichales bacterium
CGGCGTATAGTGCTCACATGTCCAATAAAACCATTAACCTCACTCCCCCGCTTTATGACTATTTGCTGGATTTCTCTTTGAGAGAACCTCCGGTTATGACGGCGCTGCGAGAAGCCACCGCTGAGCTACCCGAAGCAATCATGCAGATCGCACCGGATCAGGCCCAGTTTATGTCGTTGCTGATCAAAATCTTAGGCGCAAAATACGCATTAGAAATTGGCACGTTTACGGGCTATAGCGCCTTAGCTGTGGCATTGGCATTGCCGGATGATGGCAAACTGGTTTGCTGCGATATTAATCGAGAATGGACTGATATAGGCAAACACCACTGGCATCTGGCTGGCGTCGAACACAAAATTGATCTGCGTATTGCACCTGCAATGAAAACCTTAAACGCTCTATTGACTGACAAAAATCCAATCAATTTTGATTTTGTGTTCATTGATGCCGATAAGGAAAATTATCTGCACTACTATGAAAATAGTTTAAAGCTGTTGAGGATCGGAGGGCTGATCGCTATCGACAACACGCTTTGGAGTGGTGATGTGATTGATGCTGATAAGAATGATGCAGATACCGTGGCGATTCGTGAATTCAATCGGTTTATTCATCAAGATGAACGTGTTGATATTAGTCTATTACCAGTCGCCGACGGACTCACTTTGGCTAGAAAACGTTAGGTCTGTTGATTAAAGTGTGAACGAGATTAAATTCACACTGCGTTTCGTCGCATAAATTATCCCGCAACAATCATCCTCACGGCATCCAGCCTCACAACGGCTTTTTCCAGCATTGCCAAAAGCTGCGTTTGCTGGTTTTCGAGGTAAGTTAATTCATCGTCACGGATATTGGGGTTAACTAACTTCAGTGCTTTGAGACGATCAATTTCTTTACCCAGCATGTCGCGGGTTCTGTTCTGACCTTGCTCGATAATGGCCGGGGCTTTTTGATCAGCCAATGAATCAGCGACAGGTACGAGCCGCTTGATGTCATCCATACAGGCTTTGGCAATTTTTCTCACAGTGTGTTTATCCACATCAACTTTGCACTCTGAGATTCTCTCGTGGGTGAGTGCATCGGCAACATCTCTGCCCTGCTGATCAATGACAAAACGCATCACAGTTGGCGGCAAATAGCGCCGGGTTTCTAAGTTTTTTGTGGATGGAGTATCAACGACGTAGAGGCATTCTAATAATACAGAACCGGGCTTGATGCCGGGATGTTGGATTGCGGTAAACCCGGTGTTGCCTTTTTCTGCGCCGAGCGTCATTTCCATCGCGCCGGTGACCATGGGATGCTCCCAGCTCAAATAGTGCTGATCTTCATTGGAGAGCGCAGTCTCGCGATGACAGGTGATCGTCATGCCCTCTTCCATCAACCCGGGGAATCCGGTTTCAAGATAAGGCCCGGGGCGTAGAATCCAGCTGTTTTGGCTATGCGATTCAAAATCTATACCGTAGCAATCAAACACACGTTCTAGATAGTTGAATAAATGTTCAGGATCTTCCTGATCAACGGCCTGATCAATCAATGCTTGCGCGCGTTTGGGACGACAGGAATTATATTCAAGGAGACGATCTCTGCCAGCATGTAATTCATCATTCAATGCCTTGGTTCTCAGGCGGGTTTTATCAATGAGTGCTGCGATACTTTTTTCATCAGGCAAAAATAATACTGATTCTAACTCCTCGCCAACTTCTGAAAACACACTGTGTGCTGCGGGACAGGGATGCTCAAATGCTGACAACCCCTGCTGATACCAGTGAAATAAAGTTTCTTGCGGACTGCCCGTTAAATAAGGGGCATGAATTTGAATATCGTGCAGCTGACCGATACGATCCAGTCGTCCAATGCGCTGCTCCATCAGATCAGGATTAAAAGGTAGATCAAATAAAATTAAATGCCGGGAGAATTGAAAATTCCTTCCTTCACTGCCAATCTCCGAGCAAATTAAAATCTGTGTACCATCTTCTGGATCAGCGAAAAAAGCGGCTGCACGATCTCGCTCGATAATACTCATGCCTTCGTGAAAAACTGCTGCGTTGATACCGCTTTTAAGGCGTAGCGCGTTAGATAAATCAAGCACCGTTTCAGCACTGGCGGTAATCAGTAAGATTTTCTCATCACCCATCGCTTTGAGCTGTTCAATCAACCAAGGCACTCGTGGATCAAAATCCGTCCACAGCGTGTCTGAAATATTTTGAAACCCCAACTCGGGAGAAATAAGAAACTGAATATTATTTTCCCCGGCGTCATCCTCCCAAATTTGCTGATACTCATCCGGCGCGGGTAAAGGATAGGGGTTTAATTGTCTTTGCGGAAAACCTTTCACAGCAGATCGAGTATTTCTGAATAAAACCCGTCCTGCTCCATGCCGATCCAACAGGTGTTCCACCAATGCATCCCGTGCCTCGGCAAGCTGCTCATCGGTGCTCTTTTTATTTGCCAGTACATCGAGATGTTTGCGGTTATCCCCTTCGACTAATGTGCTATCTAACAAGCTTTTAATCTCTGCAGGTAATGCTTTTTCCGAGATTAAGGCTTCAACCGCCTTCGCCACCGGGCCGTAGTCATTTTCTTCTTGAATAAATGCTTTAAGCGATGGATAACGATCCGGGTCCAGCAATCGCAAACGTGCGAAATGTGCTGCTTTGCCGAGTTGCTCCGGCGTTGCCGTGAGTAACAAAACACCTGCGGTCATTTCCGCCAATAATTCAATGCAGAGATATTCTGCGCTGGCATCTTCTTCTGTCCATTCGAGATGATGCGCTTCATCCACCACCAGTAAATCCCACTGGCAGGCAAGTGCTTTTTCCAGCCGATCAGTGTGCTGGGTAAAGAACTCTAAATCACACAACACCAGCTGCTCGCTGTCGAAAGGATTTATCTCGCCATCGCCGACAAGTCCTTCCCAACGCGCTTCATTAAAAACACTAAAATGCAGATTAAAACGCCGCAGCATTTCCACCAGCCATTGATGCACTAATGGCCCTGGCGTAACAATTAATACCCGTTGAGCGCGCTCCATCAATAACTGGTGATGGATAATTAAACCTGCTTCAATGGTCTTGCCCAGTCCCACTTCATCCGCCAGTAAAACTCTCGGCGCATAGCGATTAGCCACTTCGTGAGCAATGTACATTTGATGTGGGATCAGACTGGTTCTGACACCCGTTAAACCCCAGATTTCTGAATGCGCCAAACGGTTCATTTCCAGCAGCGTTTGATAACGCAGCTCAAACCATTTTGGTTTATCAATTCGACCACTAAAAAGGCGATCTGTAGGCAAGTTTAATTGCAGAAAATTATCTAGATCACCTTCGTGAATCTTCGCGGCTGCGCCATCATCAAGCACCCCGTGATACGTCACCAAACCATTGTTTTCTTCAATAGACTGAACCACCATGCCCCAGCCTTCATGGCTGACTATGACGTTTCCTGGCTGAAATATTGCGCGCGTTAAAGGCGCAGTTTGCGACGCGTAAATGCGACTCTCGCCTGTGGCTAAGAAAGCCAGTGTTACCATCCGGCCATCAACCTTGATAACGGTACCTAATCCTTTGTCAGCTTCCGCGTCGCTGACCCATCTTTGTCCGGGAATAAATTCGCTCAATGCCGCTCGCAGGTAATGAATTGGGCTACGAAGAGTACAGGGTTAGCACGGTCTGAGATAGCCCTTAAATCAAACCTAAAAAAATCTGCGGTCGCCGAGATCATCCGAATAATTTAAACGGCCATTACCCTTGATTCACAAACATGCGTTTAGGTCGAAGTACGCTTTCTGTTGCGCTACCAATTCCGAGGAATTGTTGTTTGTCACTGTACATACGCAGCCATTTTTCATCTACCAGATTATCCGGCTCAACCGCCTGACCAAAAAGTACAGCCTCGGTTTGAGCTTCAGAAAGTCGTACTTCGGGCAAGTGTGATAAGCCGGAGTCTGCGGGGAGTAACAACTGATCAAGTGCCTCGTGGCCTTGTTCGGCAGCAGCCTCTATTGTTTCAAAACTGACCAGGCCAGTTGCATCGAAAGGGTCGACAACGGTTCGGTGCAATAAATGAACATGTCCGCAGCTACCCAGATTTTTAGAGATGTCTTCAATCAGGGTACGGATATAAGTGCCTTTGGAGCAATGTACCTGCAGTTCGATAGTGGCTTTGTCGTACTCAACTAGCTCTATTGAGTAGATCGTTAAATCTCTAGCAGGACGTTCAACTGTCTCCCCCTGACGAGCGATCTCATAGAGCCGTTTACCGTTGTGTCTGAGCGCAGAATACATCGGCGGAATTTGACTGATTTCACCGCGAAATTGATCGAGAACTTTTTCTACTGCTGCCTCGTTCTGCTCAGGCAAGGCGCATTCTTCAATCACTGAGCCTTCTTCATCGCCAGTATCTGTTGCTGCCCCTAGCGTGCCAATGACACGGTAATGCTTACTGGAATCTAATAAAAATGATGAAATTTTAGTGGCGGCTCCAAAGCAGATAGGCAGCATGCCGGTGGCTAGAGGATCCAGGCTACCTGTGTGCCCCGCCTTTTTGGCTTGATAAAGCCATTTAACTTTTTGCAGAATTTTGTTGGAACTGATGTTGGCGGGTTTATCGAGTAACAGGATGCCGCTAATATCACGCCCTTTCGAGCGGCGGCTCATTCCGAATTGTTCCCGCTTTTTTCGTCAGAATCATCTTCTTCGATGCTATCGCGGCTACGCGCTTTAACAATCAACGTATCGAGCCTGGCAGCTTCTTCCTGCGTTGAGTCGTACACAAAATGGAGTTCAGGAGTTCTTCTAATGGTTAACTCTTTTCCCAATTGGCGGCGCATAAAACCGGCGGCGCGCTCCAGACCCTGCTGAGTTGATTCCGAGGCTGAATCCTCGCCTAATACCGTGTAAAACACCTTGGCATGCGCAAAATCGCCTGAGACTTCCACATCACTGATGGTTACCATGCCGATGCGCGGGTCTTTGAGTTCGCGGCTAATCAGGTGCGAGAGTTCGCGGCGGATTTGCTCTCCGACACGAACTTTACGAGAATTGTCTAACGACATTGCTTAGGAACGAGCATTATAGAGATCGTTGGATTTCTGTACGGACGAAGTTTTCGATCTGGTCACCAGGACGGACATCGTTGTAGTTCTTCACAGCAATACCACACTCAACACCTGATTTTACTTCGTTAACATCATCCTTAAAGCGACGCAGCGACTCCAGCTCACCCTCGTAGACCACCACATTCTCACGCAGCACTCGAATAGGATTGCCTTTTTTCAGCGTACCTTCTGTAACCAGACTTCCGGCGACCGCGCCAAAAGCCGATGACTTGAAGACATCTTTAACCTCGGCGATACCGACAATCTCTTCGCGCAGCTCTGGTGCCAGCAAGCCTGAACCGGCTGCCTTGATATCGTCAATAACGTTGTAAATCACATCGTAATAACGCAGATCAACATTGTTATCTTCGACCAGTCTTCTGGCGGTGCCATCAGCTCGAACATTAAAACCAATCATGATCGAGCCAGAAGCAACGGCGAGGTTCACATCGGATTCATTGATACCACCGACGCTGGCAGAAATGATATTGATCTGCACTTCGTCAGTAGAAATCTGTTGCAGTGAATCACGTAAAGCTTCGGCAGAACCCTGTACATCCGCTTTAACGAATACATTCACAACGGCTTTCTTGCCATCTTGCATCTGACTGAACAAGTTATCCAGACGCGACGCCTGCTGGGTTGCGAGTTTGTTCTCACGAACCTGCTCGTGACGCGCTTGTGCGGCTTCTCGGGCTCGACGCTCATTTTTCACGACGATCATATCGTCACCGGCATTTGGCGTACCGGAAAGTCCTAACACTTCCACTGGCGTCGATGGACCTGCAGTTTTTACCGGCTTGCCAGACTCATCAAACATCGCTCTAACACGACCAAACTCATGGCCAGAGAGAATCGTATCGCCGGTTTTCAGAATACCTTTTTGAACCAGCACTGTGGCAACCGGGCCACGGCCTTTATCGAGACTGGACTCAACCACGGTGCCAGACGCCAAACCTTCAGTGGGTGCTTTTAATTCCAGCAATTCAGCCTGCAGCAACACCGCTTCAAGCAGTTTTTCGACACCTTCACCGGTGTGTGCAGAGACATTCACAAAAATATTTTCACCACCCCACTCTTCCGGAATGACTTCATGTTGCGATAAATCGTTGCGTACCTTTTCAGGATCTGCGTTTTCTTTGTCAATTTTATTGACAGCAACAACCAGCGGCACACCCGCGGCTTTTGAGTGTTTTACTGCTTCCACAGTCTGAGGCATCGCACCATCGTCAGCCGACACAACCAGAATCACAATATCCGTTACCTGCGCACCTCTGGCTCGCATCGCAGTGAATGCCGCGTGTCCAGGTGTATCGAGAAAAGTGACTTCGCCATGATCGGTTTGCACTTTATAAGCACCGATGTGCTGGGTAATACCACCCGCTTCGCCCGCTGCTACTTGAGATTTACGAATATAGTCGAGCAACGATGTCTTACCGTGATCGACGTGACCCATGATGGTCACCACAGGCGAACGAGGAAACTGTTCACGCTCGTCGTCTGCAATAGCCAATTCGGTTAATTGCTCATCAAGCCCTTTATCCTCGACAAGCTTGACGCTGTGGCCAAGTTCTTCTGCCACCAATAATGCAGTATCTTGATCAAGGCTTTGATTGATGGTCGCCATCACGCCCATACCCATCAACGCCTTGATAACTTCTGAAGTTTTAATTGACAGCTGTTGAGCCATATCACCGACGGTGATCATCTCACCAAGCTGCAGCTCTTTGGCAACGGGGGCTGTTGGTTTTTCAAAGCCATGTTTGGTTGGCGCATTCACCACTGGGTTGCGTCTGCGTTTGGGCTTGCGACGACCAGCGCCAGCACCGCCGCCAACGTGTAATTCATTGCGGCCATAACGAGTGGCATCGCCTTTACCCGCTTTTTTCTTCGTTTTGGGTTTGCTGTCAGTCGTTTCCTTTTTCGGTGCGTCTTTAAGCGCATCTTCTGCGGCAAAACGTGCTTCTTTAGCTTCGCGTGCATCGGTTTTTTTCTTTTCTTCGTCTTCCAGCTGGGCTTTTGCTTCTGCTACCTTGCGTTGTTTCTCTTCCTTTTCCAGCTGCTCGGTTTTCTGGTTTTCTCGACGTTTTTCGTCGAGCGCCTTATTTTCTTGTTCAACCTTTTTAGTAAGCTCTGCCATTTTACCCACCGGCGCTTCAGCAGCAACAGGCGATGTAGTTGCTTGTGCAGCCACTTTCGCCACACCACCTTTAACAAAGGTACGTTTCTTACGTGTTTCAACACTGACAGTCTGGGACGCAACGCCACGACCGGCAACCTTGATTTCAGAAACACTTCTACGTTTCTTTAAGCTAATTTTCTTACCGGATGAGGCGGAATCTGATTTACCGTGACTCTGACGCAAGTGGTTGAGTAACGCCCTTTTCTGTTCATCCGAGACTTCTTGCTCGGCTGCGGTTAATTCAACACCGGCATCTTTCATTTGCTCCAATAGTTTGTCTACGGGAGTACCGACGACTTCGGCAAGTTGCTTTACTGTTACATTACTCATAGTGATGTCTGTCCGCAGGCTACTGCTACGAAGCCTCCTGTTCTGCCGCTGCAAACCACGGTTCGCGAGCTTTCATAATTAATTCGGCGGCGCGTTCTTCATCAATGGTTTCAATCTCGATGATATCTTCGACCGCTTGTTCAGCCAGGTCTTCCATGGTGCAAATATTGACCTTAGCCAACAACGCTGCGGTGGCATCATCCATGCCGTCCATTTCCAGTAAATCTTCCGCTGGCGTCCCACCTTCAAGCACTTCTTCAGAAGCAATTGCCTTGGTGAGTAACGCATCCTGAGCACGATTTCTCAGCTCGGCAACGATGTCTTCATCAAACTCTTCGATGGCGAGCATTTCCGCTTCATCAACATAGGCCACTTCATCGACAGTCGTGAAGCCTTCCTGAACCAGGATTAGGGCTACATCTTCATCAACATCAAGCTGCTCCTTAAAGACGGTCATATATTTGCGCGCTTCGTTTTCGCCTTTGGCTTCCGCTTCCTCTTCAGACATCGCGTTGAGTTCCCAGCCGGTTAGCTGGCTGGCCAATCGTACGTTTTGTCCGTTGCGGCCTATCGCCTGGGAGAGTTTATCTTCAGCAATCGCCAGATCCATTGAATGTTTGTCTTCATCAACAACAATCGAACTCACTTCTGCAGGTGACATGGCATTGATGACAAATTGAGCAGGATTCTCATCCCATAAAATGATATCAACTCGCTCACCTGCCAGCTCGTTAGAAACTGTTTGCACCCGTGAACCACGCATGCCGACACAAGCACCGACAGGGTCGAGACGTGGATCATTGGAACGCACCGCAATTTTCGCGCGCAAACCCGGATCACGAGCAGCGCCCATAATATCAATCAGCTCCTGGCCAATTTCCGGGACTTCCAGCGTGAATAACTCGGTCAGTAATTCGGGGGAAATTCGGCTGATCATTAGTTGTGGGCCACGGACTTCGTCGCGCACTTCGTAAAGATAGCCTCTGGCACGATCACCCATACGCATCGAATCACGTTGGATCATCTCTTCGCGCGGTACAAAACCTTCGACACCATTACCTAAATCAATAAAGGTACCACGGCGTTCGGTACGTTTAACGGTACCCATAATCAGCTCACCAACACGATCTTTAAACGCTTCATAGACTTTCTTGCGTTCAGCTTCACGAACCTTCTGGACAATGACTTGTTTGGCAGTCTGCGCACCGATCCGACCGAACTCAACGGAGTCGATAGATTCATCAATATAGGCACCTACTTCGATTTCGGGATGATCCTTTAATGCATAACTGTACAAAATTTGTAGCTCGGGGGTTTCAAATTCAGGATCTTCATCATCGAGTACTTCCCACTGACGGAAAGTTTCATAATCGCCTGTTTCACGATCAATGCTAACGCGGGCATCAATTTTGCCATGATATTTTTTGCGTGTAGCTGACGCTAACGCGGCCTCGAGCGCCTCAAAAATAATTTCCTTGTCCACTTCTTTTTCAGCAGAGACAACATCGACCACCATTAATATTTCTTTATTCATCGTCTTTTTTCATCATTTTTTAGCACCCTTGCCGAGCGCTTTAAAATCCACTAATAATTTGCCGCGCGATAAATTACTTAACGGTATTTCTACCGTCTCGCCATCGACATCCAGTTCCACAGTATTATCTTTTACCGCCAGCACCGTGCCTAGAAAGTTACGCTGTTTATCAATCGGTCGCTGCGATCGCACCTTGACCTTTTCACCGACATACCGCGCAAAATGCTCCGCAGTAAGCAGCGGTCTCTCAACACCAGGCGATGACACCTCTAATGTATAGGGCACATCAATCGGATTTTCAACATCCAGCACACCACTCAGTTGATAACTCACCCGCGAGCAATCGGTTACCGAGACGCCCACATCCTTATCTATATATACACGCAATAACGCCGAGTTATTAAAGGCTCGAAAATCAATACCCCAGAGCTCACAATCAAAACTGCGAACCACGGGTTCAATAATTTCCTGTAAATTTTCGATCTAACTCAACCTCAATCTAAAACTCAAATAAAAAAAGGCCTCAAAGGCCCAATTTAAAATCCTGCACATCAGAACAACAAAAAAGCCCCTGATGAGGGGCTTCGAGCGCTGAACTAAACTGAAGCCCTAGTACTGCAAATCCATCGCAGTGCTTCAATGCGCGGGATTATAGGAACTTCATCATCACAACGCAAGCAACAACT
>CAZNYF010000040.1:0-18782 GCA_964577195.1 uncultured Thiotrichales bacterium
ATGTATCCATATCGGTGAGGATTTCTTCCAGCATTTGTGGATCGGGTTTGGAGCGTGTTTCATCGGCGCAGCGAGTGACTGAAAATAGCTCACTCAAGCCGCTTTCATTTAAGACTTTATCCAATCCGGCGCGTGATTTTCCGGTAGCGACTGCTAAATAATACCCTGCCCGACGTAATTTAGTCAGCGTTGTTTCAACATCAGGGAAAAGCTGGCTAGAGGACTTGTCAGCCGCGAGAAACTTCTCTCGGAACGCCTGGCATGCAGCAACGATGGTTTGGTCATCAGAACCAGGTAGCAGAGCGGTAATGGCTTCGGTCAAACCCAGGCCGATCACGCGGGACAGGTCATCTTCTGGTTGTGCGGCAAGGCCAACGGATTGCAATGAATGTTCCAGGCAGCTGACGATATGCAGCTTGGAGTCCATCAAGGTGCCGTCCCAGTCGAAAATAATTAGATCGTATGATTTTTTCATCGTTATTTTAGTGCCTGAACGAAAAGTGGCGCGTAGCGAGACCGTTCCAGATGCACAAGATTTCCGCTACAAGATATAGGTCGCAGTAGTGCTACTTTCCGTTCAGGCACTATGTGAGGTTAGAGTGCTCAGCAAGGCTTCCAGTTCGGCAGGTAAGGGTGCATTAAAGTTCTGAAACTGATTCTCTGCTCCCCAGCGAAACCCAAGCGTCTTTGAGTGCAAAAATAATCGTTTCAAACCCCGTTTACGCCATTCTCGATTAATTTTAAAGTTGCCGTATTTATCATCACCGAGTACCGGATGTCCAATTTCTGCGGCCTGGACACGGATTTGATGGGTTCGACCTGTTTCCAGAGTGACTTCGACCAGCGTGGCATCAGCAAAAGTTTGGAGGGGATTAAATTCAGCGATAGCCAGTTTGCCTTTTGGATCGACACGTGTTTTTTGCGAACGCTTGCTGTCAATACTAAGTTGATGCTCCAGCCGTCGAATGCCGCCATGCCAGCGACCCGACAGCAGCGCCAGATATTTTTTGCTGACTTCGCCTAAGCGCCAGAGTTCATGAAGTTGAATGAGTGCCTGACGATTGCGCGCTAGTAACAGGCAGCCGGAGGTACTACGGTCGAGTCGGTGTACAAGCTCTAGAAACGCGTCCTTCTCTCTTGCCTGGCGTAATATTTCGATGACGCCGTGTTTAACATCGGATCCGGCATGCACGGCGATGCCGGAAGGTTTGTTCAATACGAGTAGATCGTCGTTGATCTCGATGATATTGCTGACGACTTTATCTATCAATGCATCGGGCACTCGTCCGGAATCTTCTCGTGGCTTTAAAACTACCGGCGGAAGTCTGACTTTGTCGCCAGCCTGTATCCGATAGCTCTGTTTGACGCGTCCGCCATTGACACGTACTTCCCCTTTGCGCAGCATTTTATAGACCCGTCCTTTGGGCAACTGGCGAAATTGGGCAAACAAAAAATTGTCGAGTCGTTGTCCCGCGCGGCTCTCATCGAGCACTACTGTGCGGGCTGGTTGGTAATTTGCATCCATAGGTTTTCCGAAAGCGTAATGTCCTGCAAATCAGTAGCTTGATGGCGGGATATAGAATTGCTATATTAGCGCGGCAAGAAGACTGCCTGAGAATGCATTATTTACGTTCTAGGTGTCAGTCTTTATCGGTATTGTAGCCGACGCAGATTTTTAAGGTCTATCCTGATTGATCAGAAACTAACCAATTTCTGAGCGCAACAATAAATTTTAGTGCTCATCAGGCGACCCGTCCCGCAGCTGTTGCATTCACAACGAATCCAGACATGCTGCTTTTTTTTACGAATTATACGTCCGTTTGATCCCGCCTCTGGTGGAATAAAACATGCCGCTTTTTATGGTCAATAGTTAGCGCAATACGGCTTGTCTTCCCGCTTAAAGATACGGTGAAAGGCATTTAGCCCCAGCAGATCGTTGGGATTGCTGCGGACGTCGAGAACTTAAATGAAAAGAATTTTAATCAATGCCACGCAGCAGGAAGAGCTGCGGGTCGCCATTGTCGATGGGCAGAAGCTTTATAACCTCGATATTGAGGTTCCTTCCAAAGAACAAAAGAAATCCAGCATATTCAAGGGCAAAGTCACTCGCGTAGAACCTAGCCTTGAAGCCTGTTTTGTAGAATATGGCTCCGAACGTCACGGGTTTTTACCCTTCAAAGAAATCTCCAAAAGCTACTGGAGCGAAGCCGCACTCAAATCTGATAAACGTCCTTCCATAAAGGATGCGATCAAATCCGGGCAAGAAGTGGTCGTTCAGGTAGAAAAAGAAGAGCGCGGCAATAAAGGTGCTGCCCTCACAACCAAAGTGAGTCTCGCTGGTCGCTATTCTGTTTTGATGCCCACCGAAGCACGAGCTGGCGGTGTTTCTCGCCGCATCGAGGGAGAAGATCGAGCACAGGTTCGTGATGCATTTGCCAAGGTCAATAAGCCAGAAAATATGGGTGCTATTGTGCGTACAGCGGGTGTCGGGCGTAGCACCGAAGAGCTGCAATGGGATCTTGATTACCTGACAACGCTGTGGGAAGCCATCTCTAAGGCTGCCAAGGAAAAATCCGCACCGTTTCTGATTTATCACGATAGTAGCGTCATCATTCGCGCGTTGCGTGATCATTACGACAAAGATATCGGTCAGATCTTGATTGATAAGCCTGAGGTTTTTCAACAGGCTACAGATTTTGTTCGTCAGGTGATGCCGCATAACCTGCACAAGTTGAAATTCTACGATGAGGCAACGCCTTTATTTAGCCGCTTTCAAATTGAATCACAGATCGAGTCTGCCTTTCAGCGTGAAGTGACGCTGCCATCCGGTGGCGCGATTGTGATTGATCATACCGAGGCGTTGACCTCTATTGATATCAACTCCGGTCGTGCGACCAAGGGTAGTGATATCGAAGACACTGCTTTGAACACCAATCTGGAAGCTGCCTCGGAAGTTGCGCGGCAGCTGCGTTTGCGGGATTTGGGTGGATTATTCGTTATTGATTTTATTGATATGGTAGTGAGTAAGAATCAACGCGCGGTGGAAAACAGGCTGCGTGATGAATTAAAAATGGATCGTGCCAGAGTCCGTACCAGCCGGATTTCTCGCTTTGGTTTATTGGAGTTGTCGCGTCAGCGGTTGCGCCCTTCACTGGGTGAATCCAGTCAGGAAGTTTGTCGGGTTTGTGAGGGGCACGGCACCGTGCGCAGCGCAGAATCATTGTCACTTTCGATCTTGCGATTACTGGGAGAGGAAGCCGCAAAGGATCATACCGGCACGATACTTGCGCATCTGCCAGTAGATGTTGCGACCTTTTTACTCAATGAAAAGCGTGCAGATCTAGCCGAGATGGAAAAGCTGCAAAAGGTTCGAATTGTGCTGGTACCGGATCAAAACTACGAGCGTCCGCATTATTTACTGGAGCGACTTAAGGATTCTGAAAAAGAGCACGCTGGTGTTAATGCAAACAGTTACGACCTGGTTGAAAAGAAAGAGCCGGAAGTCTTTACGTCACAAGACCGAGTGGAGCCGCTTTCTGCACAGGCTGCGGTTCAGTCCGTGAAAATCGAAGGCTTTGCGCCGTCGCCACAACAAGCGCAGATTAACCAGCCTGCTGTAGCGTCCGAGCAACCCGGCTTATTCGTCAAGCTATGGAAAGGATTGTTTGGCGCTGGAGCTGCTACTGAAGAGACAACTGAGGAGAAGAAAACGCCACAGAAATCTCAGCAACGGCGCCCACAGCAAAATCGCGGTAGACATAATAATAATCAGCGTAGTCGTGGAAACCAGAACCGGCGCGGAAATCAACAGAACAATCAACGCAACAAGCAGCAGAACAACCAACAGAACAACCAACAGAACAACCAACAGAACAAATCGCAACAGCGGAAGCCGCAGAATGCCAAACAAAATTCAGGCAATCAGTCGCAGCAGAAAAAAGAAGATCCGTCGCAGAACAAAACTGAAGATCCGTCGCAGAACAAAACTACTGACCAGCAGCAAGGTTCACTGCAGCAGGCTGGAAACTCCAACAACAATAGTGGAGGAAACCCCCGCCGGCGTAATAATCGTCGTCGCGGTCCCAGAGGCGGGCGGCGTAATCACCGCAATAATGATCAGCAGTCGCAGCAGAGTCAGGCCGGAAATGAGAACCAGCCAGGGCAACAAAACCAGGCGGGAAATCAAAATCAGCAAGGTGTAGCGAAGGGTTCTGAGCAGAAATCTACTGGAAGTTCAGCGCCACAAGGCAATCAAAAATCTTCGAGCGAAGCAAAGCCTGAATCTAATGGGAATGTAAAACCGCAGTCCGCAGCAAAGCCGCAGACCAGTTCGAAACCTCAGGATGCGAAACCCCAAGATCCGAAGCCGAAAGATTCTTCGCAGCCTAAGGCCGATCCCAAGCCACAAGCGGCGTCCAAACCACAGGCACCCGCTAAACCGCAGCCGACCTCGAAGCCAGCAGCGGAGGCGAAACCAGCCGCATCAACACCCAAACCCGCTGCCGAGCCGAAACCCCAAGCAGCACCAAAACCAAAACCTGCGGAGGCACCTAAGCCAACCGCAGCGGCTAAGCCTGAACCTTCTTCATCAGGGGAGAGTAAAGCGAGTTAAGGGCATCTCTAATAATAGAAGTGTGATTTAGGGAATGCAGTAAATAGTGCATTTTTGACCCGAAAATGAGGAGAATATAAATACATGGATGTATTGTAGTAGGGCAATGCAGGAGCAATTGCCGAGTGTGCTATTCGACGAGTTATGTCCAAGGATGGAAGGTATTTCGCAAGGAGCCAGGATGGCGGTGCGATTGGGGTGAAAAGGTGCTGTTTAATGCGTTTCATAAATTGTGCTTTTATTTTTAGAGGGCCCTTAAGGGTTGCCAGGACGCTTCTCGGAGCGCCTGTTCTACACTAGAAAGCCCACGTTCTTAGAGCGTGGGCTTTTACATTTAAAGCTGCTTTATAGCGAGATTAATATTTAAACTAAATCCCGTTTACTTGCCGAATATGTGCAAGTAACCCCGCCGCTGCTTGCTCTGCCAAATCCAGCACCAAGTCAAAATCATCAGACTCACCGGTGAACGGATCAGGTACATCATGCCCCGCTTTTCCAGGTACATAATCCATAAATAGCTGAATCTTCGGCCAGCAAGACTTTGGGCAAACAGAGCGGACGTCCAGGAGATTGGAATCATCCATCACGATGATGTGATCAAAGCCGGAACAGTCGGTTTTCTGAACTTGACGGGAGCGAAACATACTCAGATCGTAACCGCGCTCATCAGCGGCATGTTGGGCGCGATGATCTGGTGGCTTGCCAGCATATTGAGAAATAGTGCCAGCGGAATCAATTTCAATTTGATCAGTGAGATTACTGGATTCAACCAATTGGGTGAAAACACCTTCAGAAGTCGGTGAGCGACAAATATTCGCCATACACACAAATAGCACAGAAATTTTATCTTCTGAGGGTTCTAAGGCGTTGACTGTGGTTTCTTTCTCACGTTTGAAAAATTTTGCGAACACGTGGTTTGCTGTCCTTTATCTGTAAAGCGTCGTTGATGATAGCACCCGGTTAATTTGCTAGTATGTACTGCTTCGCAAAAAACCATCCGGAACCCCCATGAAATTAGTGACTGCAATTATAAAACCCTTCAAGTTGGACGATGTGCGAGAGGCTTTGTCAGAAATCGGCGTTCAAGGTATTACCGTAACAGAAGTTAAAGGATTTGGTCGACAGAAGGGACATACCGAACTGTATCGCGGCGCTGAATACGTGGTGGACTTTTTACCCAAGGTAAAAATGGAAATCGCAGTCACTGCCGAGCAGGTAGAATCTGTGATTGAAGCAGTCTCCAACGCGGCGCGCACGGGTAAAATCGGAGATGGTAAAATCTTTGTTGCCAATCTTGAGCAAACCGTTCGTATTCGTACTGGTGAGCAAGGGCCAGAGGCACTTTAGAGTTTATTACCGAGGCTCTTTTTAAGTTGAGCCGGTTGCAAAACCTGAATTAAATATAGGTTATCCACCACATACCACACCACTTAAAACTACTACTCTTAAATCCAAAGGAGATACTCATGCAACTCAAACATGGGGTATTCGTTTTACTCAGCAGCTTACTGCTCAGCACGCCTGCACTGGCAGAAGAAGCAACTTTAAATGGCGCTAATACCGCGTGGATTTTGACAGCGACCGCGCTGGTTTTATTCATGACATTGCCGGGGCTGGCATTATTTTATGGCGGCTTGGTTCGCAGCAAAAATGTACTGTCGATCTTAATGCAGTGTTTTGCCATAGCAGGCGTTGCGACTATCGTCTGGCTGGTTGCGGGCTACAGTATTGCATTTAGTGATGGCAATGATTATTTCGGCGGTTTATCCAAGTTTATGTTTAATGGGGTGATGGAAGATTCGCTTGTCGGAGATATTCCTGAACCACTGTTTGCATTGTTTCAAATGACTTTTGCGATTATTACACCTGCGCTTGTGATTGGCGGGTTTGCAGAAAGAATCAAATTTTCTGCGGTGCTTTTGTTTACTATTTTTTGGTTACTCATTGTTTACGCGCCCATCACACATTGGGTCTGGGGCGGTGGCTGGCTACAAAAAATGGGTTTGCTCGATTTTGCTGGTGGTACGGTTGTGCATATTACAGCGGGTTTTGCCGCACTTGTTGCCGCGATAATGGTGGGTAAACGCACAGGCTTCCCTAAAAAAGCCATGCCACCACACAATATGACATTAACCATCGCCGGTGCTGGCATGTTATGGGTAGGCTGGTTTGGTTTTAACGGCGGATCCGCACTTGCTGCAAATGGTGATGCGGCAATGGCGATGCTGGTCACGCATATCTCAGCGGCTACTGCTGCAATTACCTGGATGTGCTACGAGTGGGTTAAGTTTGGAAAACCGACGGCACTCGGAACCGTGACAGGCATGGTTGCAGGATTGGGAACCATCACGCCCGCATCAGGGTTTGTTGGACCAGCAGGTGCTTTAGTGATCGGATTGCTCGCTGGCCTTGTTTGCTTTAATGCCACTATGGCGATTAAACGTAAATTCCATATTGATGATTCACTCGATGTATTCTCCGTCCATGGTGTAGGCGGAATACTCGGAACATTCCTTGCCGGCATATTTGCTTCTACAGAATTAGGATTGTTCAGCGGACAGGGTTTTGCAGAAGGGATCACTTCCATACCCGAGCAATTAAAAGTTCAAGTCATCGGTATTGCAGCAACCGGTATTTATACCATTGTTGCTACCGTGATCATCTTAAAAGTCATTCAATGGATGGTAGGTTTGCGGGTTGATGAAAGCGAAGAATCCGTGGGTCTGGATATTGCTTACCACGATGAGCGTGGTTACGATTTATAGATTAGTCTTAAGGGCACCTCTAAAAATAGAAGCACGATTTATGAAACGCATTAAACAGCACCTTTTTCACTCAAAAACTCATCAAATAGCTCACTCGGCAATTGCTCCTGCATTGCCCTACTACAATACATCCATGTATTTATATTCTCCTCATTTTTGGGTAAAAAATTCGCTATTTACTGCATTCCCTAAATCACACTTCAATTATTAGAGATGCCCTTAAACTACTTTTAGCCACAGAAATACATGAAAATAAGCGTTTTAAATTCCGCGTATTTCGTGGCGTCTATCTCTTTACTTCTTATCTGCGGCGATGAGTAGCGGTGGAAGGAAAAGGAAGTCTGTGAGCAGGGCAAACAGAATGGCGATGACGGTTAGTATCCCCATCGAATAATTAACGTAAAAACCGGACAGGGTGAGGATCGCGAAGCCTGCCATCAGTGCGATAGAGGTGACGACGATGGCGATGCCGACGGTGCGAAATGAATATCTCACCGCGTCTTCTGTAGAGAGGTTCTTTTCTTTTTTAGCGCGCAGGTATTTGCTGAGAAAATGCACGGTGTCATCAACAACGATGCCGAGTGAGATGGCGGCGACCACGGCGACAGCTAAGCCGATCTGACCTTCAATATATCCCCACAGTCCGAATGCGAGGATGGCTGGGAATAAATTGGGAATCAGACTGATAATGCCGTATTTCACGCTACCCAGGGCGAAGATTAAAATAAATGAAATCAGAATTAGCGCTACGGTGAGGCCTTTTAGCATGGTGTCGATATTGCGTTTTGAAATATGTGCAAACACCACGGAAAGCCCGGTACCGTAGCTGAACATTTTCTCAGGCAAGTTGCTTTGCATCCAGGCTCTGGCTTGTTCGTCCAGATCGCGAAGTCTTTTGGCTGAGGTTCTTTCCAGTAGTACGGTTAAGCGGGTTTTTGATTTATCAATATCAATTCGGTTATTTAAATCCAGGCCGTAGGGCAGCGACATTTCGTAGAGTAATAAATATTGCGCAGCCAATTGTGCGGATTCTGGCACTGAATACTTTCCTGGATTGTTGTTGTTCATATTGCGGTTTAGTCGCTTTATAGTGTCCGCAAATGTCGCAACGGTGATGACATCCGGCTGCTGCTCAAACCATTTCCCGAGTGCATCGAGATTGCGTAAATATTGCGGATTGGTAATACCACCTGATGTACCGGCAGGGACGGAATATTCTATTAAATCCAGGCCAGTTAATTTTTCTGCAGCGATGAATTCTGTGTCGCTACGGATTTTGTAGTCTTCTGAGAGATACTCGATAAAATTATCATTTAGCTCGATTCGGGTAATACCGAGCGTAATGAACACCATGATAAGACTCGTACCCATTAGCAGGCTTTTTCTATGAGCAATGACCCAGTTGGCGAACTGTTCACTGACTAACGTGCTATGACATTTTTTGTTCCGAACTCGAATAGGTAATACGGCGAGAATGGCTGGCAGCAGCAAAATCGAGAATACAAATGCTGCCAGGACTCCAATCGCAACGATGTTACCCAATTCGCGGAATGGCGGTACATCACTGGCATTCATGCTCAAAAATCCAATGGCGGTTGTTAGACTGGTAATAAAAACGGGTTTGAGATTGACGCGTAGTGATTCAAGAATTGCTGCATGTTTTTCCATCCCGCTCCGCATTTCGGCATACAGGGTCGAGAGAATATGCACGCTGTCTGCAACGGCCAGCGTCATAATAATCACCGGTGCGGCGGCGGTGGGCGAGGTGATCATGATTCCCAAATACCCCATGATGCCCATTGCGATCACGGTGGAACATCCGATAACCACCAGGGTGACAAACGATGCGGAAAATGAGCGCAGCAGTAGCCCGATGCCAACGATAATAATCAGATACATCAGCGGCACCAGCGAGGCCGTATCGTCCTGACTGACTTTGCTGAATGCCTGATCAAATGGCACGGAGCCAGTGAGGAAAAATTCGTGATCAGGATAATCTTTGCGGAACTGTTGAATTAAATTCGCGACATAATTGGCAACCTCAGGCACTTCATCCAGAGATTTTCCGGGCTTGAGAATGTTGATATTGATTCCGGTCATGGTGCCAGCCGGATTGACGAGGTGACTGACCAGTGCATGTTCGTTCAATACAATGTCCTGAATTTTATCAATCTGCTGCGGACTTAGATTTTCAGGGTCAGTGACGAGATCATCGACTGCGAGATCATCACCGCTGACTTCCATGTGCTGAAAGTTTGAGATTGAATCAACGCGACTGGAATAGGGGATTTGCCAACTCGCTTCGGTTAACTCCGTAATGATTTTTAAAGTTTTACGATTAAAGACTGAGCCTGAGGTAGGCTTGAGCGCCAGATACACGTTTTCATTTTTAACAAAGGTGCTTTCAAGTTCCTCCAGTGCAACCAGTTGGGGGTTTTCCTCGCTAAAAAAGACGCGGCTGTCTGGATTAAAGGCGAGATGCCGCATGCCACTGGCAACCAATGCAGTCACGATCAGCGATGCGAAAATAATCCACCAGCGGTAAGAGATGATCCAGCCCACAAATAAACCTGCACAGGTAGCTTCTAGAAGTTAGAGAACAGTGTATTGATTGATGCTGGGTTGTACAATCGTGACATGAATTCAGATACTTAGCGTTACATTTGAATAGGCAGCCTGGTGGGATTTTCAAAGGTGGTTGTGTTGTTCTAGCTCTCTCGTATCTGCCTTGTCAAAGCTTGATCTTTGTCACAAAAAAGACTGGAACTCCCAGAGATTGTTTGGCTTTTATCACGTGTAGTGCCGATAAGCTGTAGAAAAATTGGTATAAAAGGTAGAGGTTCTTATTGTTTTGGAGTTTTAATGAGTCACCATCATATTTCTGTACCTTGTAAATTCTGCGGATCGCATATGGGAAACTCCGAGCGCATCAAAAGACGTCCAGGTCAGGGAGTTATTTTTCCCTATAGTGGGCGGTTTGAGTGTATCGCTTGTGGTAAAAAGCAATCTTTTATAAATCTTAGTCGTTATATTAGTCAATCTGATTTGCGGAAACCCAAGGGGCAGCATGCCGTGACGAATACCGGCAACGGTATGAAAAAAGTGAGTGTTCCCAATCCTCCAAAGCAAGACGACTCCTCTGTTCTTGGTCTAGAAAACTATAAGTCTTTGCGCTCTATTGTTGTTCGGCAACAACATAAAATTCAATCTCTGGAAGCAGAGCTGAGTCGATTGCAAAAACATCATTAGTCCAAGTTAATCACAAGAAACCAGATCACTATTCCAAATCGATCATTACAAAGTTTTCAGATATTCAGCATTTTGATAAGGCGTAGTCCAGTAGCGATAAGTTAATTTTCTATCCTAGTACATTAACCAGTCCAAAGTGTCGGTATCAGTGAGTCATCAAGCGGTCAGATGTGGTTTTATTTTTATGAGACATAGTGGTTCTCTGGCGATTAAAAATTAAGCCACAGATGACCGCTTGAAGGCTCACCCGAAGGGCGCAAACCAACGCGTCCAGCACTACGTTATTGCTGCTCGACATGGAACAACCATGGCTTCACAGCAATGCCTTGTTCTGAACACGTTGGTTTGCGCTGATACCGACACTTTGAACTGGTTGATGTACTAGAATCTGGCGAGCATGAAACACGAGGTCTTTCGAGAGCCACATTTCAAAATTTAGAGGTATTTTCCATACAAACCGCTGGGGTCAAAATTTTAAGCGTTCTAAATGGATGCATACATAGTAAATCAGCATCACCAGTAACCAGCAGGTCGGCTTGACCGATGATTGCTGTTTCAAGAAACTTATCATCATCCCGATCCCTGCAACCTAATACTTCGCCGGTAATTGTTACCCAATCAGCTGATAGCGATAGCTCTTCAAGAAACTCTTCTCGATCTACCCGACTGACGTATTGATCAAACTTGCTTCGCATCAGTCGGCTTGAAAGCTCTTCGATGGTTTCTACAGAGAAAAGCAGTGCGTTGTTTTGGATCAGATGGCGAACAAGTTTAAAAGGTGTTCCATCAGTTAAAGCTGAGCTGATGAGTACGTTAGTATCAACAACGGCTCTTTTAACAATCATCGGCTAGCAATTGTTCCAGCTTCTTGTCTGTGAGTCCGGCATCTGCTGCTTTTGACTGAATCCGCTCCATCACTCCCAACAAGCGTTCACCAGCCTGGCGTTGGTAGCGATCAAAATCATGCACTGACATGACGACAACAGCTGGCCGTCCTTGCTTGGTAACCGTGACAGGCTGTCGTTGTGCCGCCTCAATCAATTGACCGAAATGTGTCTTTGCTTTTAGTGCTGGCATGGTTTCCATAGCGCTACTCTTTGGTTAAAACGGTTGTTTTGATTAGAGCAGACTTGTAGTTGAATCGCAATATATGGAATAGCAAAATCACCAACGCTGAGGAACTCAAAGTATGTTTGTACTGTAATTCTTTTGCCTCTGATCGCACCATTCTCTTCGCCGTTCTATGGCAAAAGCCACGAGTTTGTCATTAAGTTCTCTGGTTTCTACAAAACTGGGTCGGCGGTTAAGTGTGACCGGTATCACGTATTTGCATACATTTGTGACTTAGTCTATCGGGACTAATTGATTTCGCGATGTGCGGACTTACTTCACGCAAGCGTCTGATATTACGCCTACAGTAGTTTTTCAGTAGTCTTTCGATGAGCTAAATTGTGATGCCGTTGACTGTCCATTACTGTGTTCTTGGGCATTACTCTTCAATACTACATGGATGTGAATTATGTTGAATCGAGCGACTATTACTTTCTTCCTCCTCGCGATCATAGGGCTACCGGCTACGGCCGCCCCTCTGTTTGAAGGCGGTTCCGGTCACTATTCTATCGACGAGACTGCGGTATTCGGTGCGTCTGTTGGCTATGTAAAAGCCATCGCTTCCAGTGGTTCGGTGACCTATATGATTGCTGATGCAGGTAGTCCGTTTCAGGTTGATTCATCAACGGGTGAGATCACAGCGGCGAGTGATCTTTCTGCACAGGGTGGCTCCCTCAAGCGGGTTATCGTCACAGCAAATGATGGCATAGAGAGTGTCGATTCGACGCAGAGTATTTTTATCACTACAGCAGCTCAGGCAAGTACCCACGGTCTTTTACTTGAGCACTGGGCAGATGTTTCAACAACTAGGGATATCAGCGATCTGATAGCCCATGCAAGTTACCCCGACAATCCCACCAGCACCCGCGTCATTTCTGATTTTCAGCAAGGTATGGGAACCGATACAAATTATGGCCAAAGAATCAGCGGCTATCTGAAAGTCCCTGATTCCGGTAACTACACCTTTTGGGCGATTGGCGACAGCAATACTGAGCTTAGGCTGGCACAAGAGATCTCCCGTACAGGTATGTCCGCGCCTATTTCAAAGACCACTACTTGGGTGGATCCTGGCGATTGGGACAACGCACGGGTGATTAAAAGCGAGCTGATCCCACTGCTGGGTGGACGTCTTTACAATATTGAGGCTTTACATAAAAAGAACAATGGAACCGTGCCTCATTTTGCCGTGACGCTTCAAAAAGAAGGCGATACTCGCTTGAACGTGATCCCCGCCTCCATGCTCATTCCCCACTCAGCCATTCAGGTTCCTCCGGTGATTCAGGGAGATGCTGGGCATTACGTGGTAGGAGATCAAGCGACTCAAGGTACTTCCGTGGGTTTTGTAAAAGCGACTGATACCAACGCCAGCGATACTCTCACCTACAGCCTTAACGACAGCAGCCTTTTTCAAATAAACGCCGTCACCGGCGAACTCACGGTGATCGGATTCATTGATCGCAGCGCAAGCGTCCATCATACCTTGGCGGTTTCTGTCAGCGATGGAAGCTTCACCACTGAGGCAACCGTGAACATTTTCGTCATTCCTGCGGTTGATGCCAACACAACAGGAATCTACCTCGAGCACTGGACAAACATCAGCGGTAACCAAGTAATCAACCTTACTTCAAACCCCAGTTACCCCTCCAATCCATCTCAAACGAGCATACTGACGGAATTCGAGGCACCAAGCCAAGACTATGGCAGTTACGGACAGCGTGTTAGCGGCTATCTCAGTGTCTCGGAGTCCGCGGAGTACACCTTCTGGATTGCCTCTGACAACGAGAGTGAACTACGCCTATCCGTCGACACAAATCCAGCCAATCTAGGATCCCCTATTGCTTCGGTTAGCGGCTGGACATCCCCCCATCAATGGACAAGATTCGCCTCCCAAAAAAGTAACCCAATCTATCTGGTGGCTGGTCGCTTGTACTACATCGAAGCACTGCATAAAGAGGGTAGTGGTGGAGATCACGTTGCAGTTGCGCTACAAAAAACGGGCGAAGTAAACCGAATGATTATCACGGGTACACAGGTTATCCCACCTTATATTCTTGATAGTGTCGCCCCCACAGCGCCAGCAGTGCTAGGCGCTGATTCCGTCAGCGCCAGTTCAATACAATTGGCGTGGAATGCCTCTAGCGATCATGTCGGTGTCAATGCCTATCTGCTTTATCGGGACGGAGAACTGATCGAAACGTTAGCAGGGAATGTACTGGGCTACATCGACAATAACGTCTCTGCCAACACCACCTATCACTATCAGGTGATCGCGACAGACGCTTTTGGTCATCACTCAACAGCAGCGACTCTGGCAGTCAACACAAGCAATACAGGAAACGCAGTTGAAACGGCGCTGCAAACAGGTGATGCCCGTCAGGTTGTAAACGTAAACCGCCTCATTCAAGCGGCAATTGATGAGCTTAACGCAAGCACAACGTTCCTTTTGAACGAAAAAGCGCAGCTGTTTAATCTTAACGCAGACGGTAGCGCCAAAGGTGATGGCTCTAGCTTAACCAACATAGATTGGAATCCGAGCCATGATGCTGCGACCCTATTGCCAATGGTGGGAGAAAACACTACTTTTCTACAGACCGATGCGATAATTAATGAAAATGATACTGTCTACAAAAAGAGCATAGGCATCATAGGTAACAGCCCCTCTCGCTACATGGTACTGGGCGGCAACCCATTTCGAAATGCCTACCGAGATGCTGCATCGCTCAACGCTCAAATGCATCAGCTCATGGAGAACTCTATGAGCTGGCTCACGGCACGGAGCGACCTTAAAACCCAACCTTTTAACGTCGTCATCGCCCATGCAAGCCAGAGCTTCGTTTTCCCCGACGAGCTGTCCATCAGAAGCTGGTTAGACAGCCACTACAGTGGGCAAGTGAGCTACAACGCAGCAGATGCCTGCGACGCAGCAGCACTGGCAGGGTGTTTAAGTGTCACGCCAGATTTGCTGATTATTTCTCAATACCTAGGGGGATCGGGAGATACGTCAGCCATCGCCGCCGCCGTCCAACAGGCGATGAATAACGGCATTCCCGTCATGTACCTACACTATGATGGACATCAACTACCCTTGGGACGAGCGCTTTTTTCAGTGCTTAACGTCTCCTACGCCTCTGATAATTACTGGTCAAGGCCCCAGTTGGTCGGCTACAACATCACTCAAGAAATCACTACCTTGCCAGAAAGCTCTGCCGCGCTAAAAAGAATGCTCGAACACCTGCGTGATGCAGACTATGCCTTTGACTGGAGCCAATGCGATGGCAATCACTCCTGTACCAAAGGCTCACCTCAAGACACTGAATTTCTGCAAGGCGCCGCTGTCGTCCGCTTGCTTATGACGGCTTTGGACAGTAGCAAGCGAAATATTTTCGCAGAAGACGGCTTACGCCTGCAAAAATTGCTGGCCTTGATTGGTGACAGGCTGCGTCAGGATGTTCAGTATCCCATGGACAAAATCAGCACCAACGACACGGTCTTCATGAAGTCTTTGTATGCAGACAATGCCGCGTATCACTATCGACTGTTGAATCCCGCACAGCCGGATATGGGCAACTATAGTCGCAGCGATTTCAGCCACGTTACGCCCACGACGCGTACAGTGAATCTCATCAGCAAAAAGAACTTTCGTTCCACCGGCGCTTACGCCATTCCGGGGAAAACCTTTCAAGTCACCCGCAACGACAGCAGCGATCTCACGGTTCACGTTTTCGTTAGTTCACTGCGGGAGGGTTCCACGCATCTCTATCAAACAGGTGGATACAATCGTCCCAAATACCTGCAAAGTCAGAATTTCGAAATCGCCCCTGGTGAAACCATAGCACTCACCTCTACCTACGGCGGGCCGATACAACTCAGGTTTAGTAGCAATGACTTGCCGGTCGAAGTGACTTTTCAGAATATTGGCGAGCATGCCTATTGGAGCGGTGCTGCAGATGATGCCAGCTTTACTGCCAAAATTGAAGCAGGGGATTATGATTGGGCAGAGATCTCCACCTCGGGTTTTGAAGTTCACTCAACACTGGAAAAAATGCGCCAATCTGTAGCCGATGAAAAATGGGGCAGCGCACAAGCCTTAGCCGCTGGCACTGAACGCTACATGAGTAACTTCCCCCATGTACTTGCGGGCTTTAGCGGCCCCGGCATCGATGTTGTGCCAGAGATCCACAACTTTGCCGCAGCGAAGGGCTGGAGCATCGACAACCTCGATCTCGTTAAACACATGAATGCTGACCAAGCATCGTGTGGCTACGGCTGTTCCGGTAACCCTTATGATGCCTATTGGAACTTTAGTCCTATTGGGCATGGCGACGTACACGAGTTAGGGCATGGGCTGGAACGTCCACGGTTCCAATTTAGCGGCTGGGAAAGGCACTCACAGACCAACCCCTATTCCTACTACACAAAATCAAAGTTTCATGAAACCACCGGCGGCGCGCCTGAATGCCAAGGCATCGCCTTTGAATCTGCCTTTACCGCTCTGCAAAGTAGTATTGGGCAGGCCAATCCTTCTGAGTACATGCAAACGAACTATTGGGAAAATTCAAACTGGAACACCCAAGTATTGATGACCATTCAAACCATGATGAGTACTCAAAAAGCGGGCCAACTGGAGAACGGCTGGCATTTACTGGCAAGAACCCATATCCATGATAGAGAGTTCCGACGTACCAATGGCAATAACTGGGCAGCCAAGAAAGACTCCTTAGGCTTTTCCAACTACACCCACAACGAAGCAAGAAGCATCAGCAATAACGACTACATGCTTATTGCCTGGTCAACCGTTGTCGAGCTGGATTTTCGCGATTACCTCAACATGTGGGGCATTGCCTACAGCGACAAAGCCGCGACACAAGTCGCCAGTTTTAACTACCCCACGGTTCCCCGAGAGTTCTTTATGAGTGCCTCAAGCGGCTACTGCAAAACCGGACAAAACGGCGACTTTCTCGGCAAAGCCACCTTACCTGTTGACGGCAACCAGAATTGGCCTGAAGAAATTGATGATGATCAGGATGGCTACTGGAATGCATTAGACAATTGTCCAACCCGGCACAACCCGCGCCAGTCCGATTCTAATGACGATGGCAATGGGGATATGTGTGCGCCGTATCAACTCAGCAACGACAGCTGGCGTCAAATCAGCATGCCGGTTGATCTGGGCGCTCAAAAAACACTATCCGAAGTTTTCGCTGACAATTTGCCCGCAGATGACTATGGCGTTACCTGGATATTATTTGGATTTAACGCCGCTAGTAACGTTTACTACCGTGTAGAGTTAACCGATGATCTCGTGCCTGGCGTGGGATATTGGGCAATACAAAAGACTGGCAGTACAGTGGGTATTGATTTGCCTATCTCCATCAGGGAAACCCCGGTTCAAGCCATCAGTCAATGTGCTTCACCAAAAGGCTGCTTTGAAATCAGCATTCCGACACAAGCCGGAAACGTCCAATGGAGCATGTCAGGTTATCCCTTCGAATTCCTGTCTAATTTAAGCACAGCACGCATTAGCGCGAATGCGGGTGTGTGTAGCGATGATGATGGCTGCACGCTAGATGAAGCCGAAGCGGCTGGCGTGGTTCACAATGTCCTTTTTTATTACAACGGTAGCGGATACGAGTCGTTGAGTGCCACCTCCACCATTCAAAGCTGGAGTGGATTCTGGGCGGCAGGCTTGGCAACCGGAGATGGATTTGCACCCAAGCTGTTGATGTCGTTATCAGAATAGAGGCGACAGCCCGTTAATCCTGCATTGACGAAGCCAAGGAAACAATTTGTGGGTTGATGATCTATACGCCAGGGGAAAATCATCCGACATTAGCTATCTAGCGTGGCTAATGACTAATAAATCGGTCTTACCCACCATTAAGTCCAAAGTCTTACGTAAGCGTTTGAAGACGCATTCCTGGCGATATTGTAAACCGTGTTTCTTGCAGATTTCTTTTACTTTGGGCTGCATTTTCTGATAGTGGTTTAATGGCAAGGAGGGGAATAAATGGTGTTCAATCTGGTAGTTCAGCCAACCGTGCATAAAATCAATGTGATCTGCCCCAGTTTTGTAGTTTACGGTACCGATAATTTGCCGCAAATAAAACTCTCCCTTGCTTTTGCCGGGTTGCTCGAAACGGTAAATATCATCACCAGAATGATTGGGGATAATAATCAAAAATGAGTGCAGATTCGCAATGAACTCCGCCAGCAGCGATGTCAGTAGCACATTGACTACAGCATCTAATCCCAGCGGAAAAAACAATGCCGGTAGCAGGATGAAGCGAAATCCAATATAGGGCAGATAGCAGCGCATCCACAGCAGATAACCATCTTTACCGAATGGGCTCAACGCATCAACGCGAAAAAAAGTCTCGTATTGTTCCCCCCCACTGCGACGTCTTTGTGCATTTGCCAGCATCTTTATCGTGTTAGGTGCATAGTATGCTGGTTTCCAGATACCTGCGAATAGAATAACAAGGATATAGCGCAGCCACATGGGCAGCTTGGAGTTTCGTAGCCACTCCATATTAATTTCTATATTGTCCGGGTCTACGGCTTCTCCCAGATTATAGTGATGCATTTTATTATGTTCTTGATCCCAAGCTTTGACGTCGATCCAATCCATCCAGTCAAAGAAACGCCTCCAGCCCCGAGCGAACCCTTTGCGGGTGTACCGGTGAGGAATCCCGGGGACTTTGTCATAAGCACCATGAAGCACTGGATGGGCGACATTCGCCCAGCGGTTCACATTTCCAATGCTGATAAGCAAAGCGCCCAGTATATTAAAGGGGTAAATCCATGCGATGGCATAGCCTAAAAAGGCTGAAAACCGCCCCCAGCGTTCAATTTTTTTCAGGTGTTGGAAATCTTCAACCGTGGGGTTACCCAAATGTTTTTTGATTTCGTCAACGTCATTAGCCAATTGCTTTACATCGACCTGATGGTAATTTATCTGCATATTATCGGTGGGTAATGAGAAATAGTTTTTAGTATTTGCATAAGGAATGAGTCCATAGAGTGTTCTCACCTTGTAATCAGGCGTT
>CAZNYF010000041.1:0-5929 GCA_964577195.1 uncultured Thiotrichales bacterium
TAGATTTTTCCAACCAGATCAAGACTTGGGGTCAATGTGTCTTGTCCTTCTTCCCAGGCAGCAGGGCAAACTTCGCCATCATGGGTTTCAACATATTGGGCCGCTTTAACCTTGCGAACCATGTCTTTTGCTGAACGGCCAATTCCCAGATCATGGATTTCAGCAACTTTGATCACGCCGTCCGGGTTAGCCAGGAAGGTGCCACGCAATGCCAGAGCTTCATCTTCGATCATGACATCAAATCCACGAGTGATGATGCCAGTAGGATCGCCAATCATCGGGTAGGTAACCTTGCTAATGGCTTCACTGGTGTCGTGCCAGGCTTTGTGTACGTAATGGGTGTCAGTCGATACAGCGTAAACTTCAACGCCTAATTCCTTTAACTCAGGATGGAAAGCAGCCATGTCTTCCAGCTCGGTTGGGCAGACAAAAGTAAAATCAGCAGGGTAGAACAGGAATATCGACCATTGTCCTTTGACGTCTTCCGAGGTGATGGTTTTGAACTCGCCATTGTGAAATGCTTCAGCGGAAAATTCAGGGATGGTTTTGTTAATCATTGACATTTTTACAGGTTCCTTTAATATTAAATAAGAATACAAATCATTAGTGTTAATTATAGTATAAATGAGTGTATTACTATTTAGTAGAGAAGAACAGTTTCTTATCCCTTAGTACATTGTCCGTATATAAATGGTGGATAAGCCAGTTAAATACAGTTCACTGGTCTCCAACATGATTGCTTTGATGAGTCAGTGAGTCATTAAGCGGGCGTGGCCTACAGGGATCGTATAGTTTGGTGGTATTAGCAGAGAATGTCTCATTCTCTGCTTTTTTTAATATTTGTAGAGAGACAATATGTTGAAGAATGTTCTCGCAATCATTGGAGTAATTTCAATCATCGTTGGTAACTGTCAGGTCAAGTTTGAAGTCTTACATTTTAACGGAAGGCAGTGATTTGTTTTAACCGGAAATAATGTTCTGATGTAGTCGTAGCTGATCGTCGATGAGGATTAACCCTCGTTCGTTGCTGACTTGTAGTGAGCTATCTAGCATCAACGAAGTTGAAAATATGCCGCTGGTTAAAACCGAATCCGAGATAACTGTGGCTGAGAGTATTTTTAATTTTCCGTTCATATCGCCAATAATATGAGAATAGTTTTTCCCTTCGATTTTTGTGCTGCGCTCATAGTGAGCTGAGGTGGTTAGACCTTGATCCTGAAGTTGAATCACAGCCAGTTGCTTTTGTGGGTCTTTGGGGTTTTTTATGGCGATGGAAAAGGGTTGTCCATCAGGTTTTGTACCATTGGTATAAAGATCGCCACCAAAGCTGATAAGCGCTGAGGTGTTGCATCGGGATCTGCTTTGATTGCTTTGGTGGCAACGTAAAGGGTTTCATCGCCGGTAAAGAATAGTTCTGCCACATTGATATCGGGCAACAGCAGCGTTGAGCCTGAATCATTTAAATCAGGCATCGTCGTGGAGAGTGAACTACACGAGCGGTATTAGATTGAATGTGCGTGGCTACCTGCCGAGGCTAAGAGCCAGAGGTTGGGGGCTTTGATATGAATCGAGATAATAGTCATGCGAATGATGTGTAATAGCAATATAAATGTGGACTACATCACATTATTTTGTGAGTAGAGGAGAAGAAAGAGGGCGGCTACTTTGGATTCTTTAGATGGGTTTCGGTACGCCATTCAGGTTAAACTAACTTCTCACCACCAATGAGACAATCAATGAACAGTCAAGACTTAAAAAAAGCAGGTTTAAAAATCACCTTGCCCAGAATGAAAATTTTGGAGATTCTTGAAAAAGCTAAAATACATCACCACACAGCTGAAGATGTCTATAAGGCGCTCATGGCTTCGGGAGAAGAAATCGGTTTAGCTACTGTCTATCGCGTGCTGACGCAGTTTGAAGCGGCAGGACTTGTCATCAGACACCATTTTGAGGGTGGCCAGGCTGTCTTCGAACTGGATCGAGGTGATCATCATGACCATATGGTTTCAACCAAGACCGGGAAGGTCGTTGAGTTTATGGATGAAGCGATTGAAGCTCGGCAGATGGAGATCGCAAAACAACACGGGTTCCGCATTGACGGGCATACGCTAATTTTGTACGGAGAGTTTGAAGGAGAATAACTCCAATAACAGCGAATCAGAAACTACCACTGCAAAAGCCCGTCCAGGTTCAATTTCTTCATCGCCAAATTCAAGTGACTGCGAATGAGCTGAGTAGTAAAATTATTTTAGATCTGTGTCGTATGTGAAAATCCTTCATTAAATAATTTTGAGTTCGAGAATCATTGGATGAATTCAATCACCATCGGTGAAATTAATACCCAGTTGAACTTCAAGCCCACTAGGGATTTCACGTTTAAAATTTCCATCTAACTTGCCAAGAGAAATTTCAAGTAATTCGGCATCTTTGTCCTGTAAGTTTTGGCGGATGCTGACGATATTTTCTTTAACTGAATCAACTGCAATTTGAAATCCGGCAGACGTCATTAAACCAAAAAAACTGATATCGGTTTGTTCGGTTCCACTTAAAACAGCATCCACCTCATCAATAGAGGCGGTAATGTTTTCCCAAGAATAATCTGCGATTTGGGCGGCAACTGTTGCTACATTTCGTTTTTGCAAATAGTCCAAATGCCCCTGGATTGAAACTATAAACTCAGTCAACGCTGGCGTACCGCTTTCCAGCTCGTTATTGAGAAAAACAGTTTTATAAGGCTTACCCGTCTCATTGTGGGCTATGTTCCAGCCATTTTGAATATCCGTTGCGTGTTTTACAATTTGATTCGATAAACCTTTAAGAATCTCGCACTTTCTTGTGGAATTCTCATATTCAGCGATGATTTCAGTACTGATTTTTGAATGCTCGCCAGCGGCTGTTTCAAATACCAGAGATTCAAGCGCTAATAATCCGACACGCTGAAAGGTCTGCTTATCGAAGAATGCTGCATCCAGAGTTTTATCACTTGCCAGATTTTTGGTAATTTCATCCCGCACGGTTTGAGTGTAGTTGGTGCCGCGAAGTCTGAGTGAGTCGATAAAGTTAATGCGTGGAAAAATCAGGTCATTGTTAACCGGGCCAAAATTGTAAATAGCCAATTTGTACCATTGTCGTGACAGCGACTTCCAGCCTTGTTGCAGGGTCTCCAAGGTTTCGGTAGAGGGCGTATTGCAAAATGCGTCTGCACTGCTGTTAAATTGGTTCGCTTGAGAAGAGAAGCTGCTCACTGTGGGCAAGATGGTTTTATTGACCACGTCTTCTAAGGCCGAAGACAACGAGCCTGTCGTGCCCTCCACCTGATTATGGCTGTCACCACAGGCAGTGATGACGGTGGTAAAAACCAGGGTAATTAAAAGTGTTTTCAGGTTTAGCATGAGTGTTCCAATTTTATTTAAAGTGCGTCTCTAAAGTGAAATAGCCAGCAGATGGTTATCCCAGTGCGTTTCCGGTAATCGAATTCTTGCAGTTTTGTCTTCTTTTAACGTGGCTGCATTGATGGTTCTAATCTGACCGAAAGAGCTACTGATCACAAAGCTCTGCTGGTCATCTGTTACCGCCACGCCACAAACATCCTGTAACTGGTGGTAGCCTGCCAGTTGCCCGCTATCGACATTCCAAAACGCGACAAGATTGCCGCGAGGACTGGTAAAGGCAGCGAGCCGCTTCTGACTATTGATTGCCACACTTCCCATGTAATCGTCCATTTTGAGGATCAGGGTTTCTGGATTTTCCAGCAGTCGAATCGCTTCCCCGGGTTTCTGAATGGCACCTAAGGGGACGATCTTTTCATGCCCGGTAACCGCTCGCTGCACTTGCATGGCAATGGCGACCGTTCCATCTTCTGCAACATCTAAATGTCGGATGCTGGCCTTAGGTTCGATAACGTTGAACTCATCGAGTTTTTTTCCAGTTTGAACATCGACATACGTCAAACTCGAACGCATGGAGTCCAGATTGAGTTTTTTTCGACCGGTTTCAGGGTGCGTATGAATCCCGCCATTGGCAATCACCAAGGATTTTCCATCCGGCATGAGTTTGAGTTCATGCGGGCCGATACCATAACTCTCATACTCTCCAATGTTTTGATACGTTAACGCATCACGAATACCGATTTTCCCTTTGCCGGTGGAGATATCTGCTTCGGTGGTGAAGAGGGTTTTCCCATCTTGGCTAAAACAACCATGACCAAATAAATGCCGGTTTCTAGCACAGTGAAATGCTTTCTCAATGTTACCCTTGAGCAGATCCACCTCAAACGCGACAGTCGCCGGTCTACGCCCGAACATAACAACAGAATGCTCGCGCAAAGGATGTTGAGTTGCGCCGTGGCCTCTAAAACCACTGAGCACAGTTTTTAGTTGACGGGATTGTTTGCCATACCAGCTCAGTCCGTATAAATCAGGTTGGTTTCCCTGAGCAGAGATAAACAGTTGCTGTTTGGTGCTTGCTGATGAGGGCATTGCGAGGAGCTTTGGTGAAATGCCCAAAGCGAGCATACTCGCTAAAAACCGTCTTCTGCTACAGAGAGAATCTTGTGTCATTATCGTTGGTTTCATGATGCTAAAATTCATAATGACTCTACAAATTTAATCAGGTTTTCGCGTTCCCTGCGATCAAGATGAACAAATCTTTGTTTAGTCGATTCTGCCTCACCACCATGCCAGAGAATGGCTTCTTCGACGCTTCGGGCGCGGCCATCATGGAGCAGGACAGGGTTTCCATTGACCCACTGACCTATGCCTACGCCCCATAGTGGCGGTGTCCGCCATTCAGATCCGCTCGCCAGATAGTCTGGCCTGCCATCGGCAAGACCTTCGCCCATATCGTGGAGTAAAAAATCGGAATAGGGCCAGATTATTTGCCCGGATAAATGTGGCAGCTCCTCAGATTCGGCCGTCACATAATTGGGTCGGTGACATAGCTGACACCCGGTCTGGTAAAAGTGGCTTCTGCCCGTTATCACTTGGGGATCATTAGCGCTTCTCCGTTCTGGGACACCGAGGTTTCGAGTAAAATTAACGACCAGGCTCAATAGTGATTCTGGAAGCTCGACCGGAACGCCTCCATTTTTTGGTTTATCCACACCGCTCGGCGTTTTTTTGCATAAATCCTGTTGATTTGTACAGGGCTGATTGGGGAAAATAGGGTTAGTAATTCCCACGTCATTTGCGAATGCGGCGGCGGTCTGCAAACGCACACTTGCCTTGTTCGCTTTTAATCCAAAGCGTCCAGCGGTGGTCTTTTTTGCTTCAAAATCCCAGACCTGATTGACTTTGCCGGAAATGCCATTTTTATCAACATCATCAGGATCTGCCAATGCGTCAATAGCATCTTGCGCAATCAATTCCACCAAACCCACACCATGAATTGGTGGCGCATTACGTAAGCCCATTAACGTATCTGGATGGAATTCACCGTAGCCCAGGTTCTTGATATTAAACTGGGGAAAACGGAGCTTCAGGCTATCACCATCCGGGTAGGTGAATTCCTTTTGCTGCCAATCAACAAACACATAAGCTTCCGGCGCAACTTCTTTACGCTTAAAATCATCAGCCGAAGTACTCGATCGTAATTGATGCGCCAGAGAAACAGATTGAGACTGTAGCTGGTCACCATAGACAGGCTCTGGCACAACGCCATGAGTTTTATCCTCTCCCGGCAAACTAAGACGCAGGAAGGCCTGAATCAACATTTGATCATTGTCTTCTGGCATGAGCCCGCGACCGCCATTGATGTGGCACATTAAACACGTACGCGCATTATAGATTGGGCCTAATCCGTCACGAGCAGTCGTTATGGTAGGTGCTCTGACCCAGGGCTGATGCGCTAATGCTTTGCCAGCATGGAAATCTGGTCTTTGATTTTCTGGCAGATTATTGGCTGGTAACATAAACGAGGGACGCGGCACGAT
>CAZNYF010000041.1:6029-18621 GCA_964577195.1 uncultured Thiotrichales bacterium
GCCATTGGTTCGGCCGCAGTGGCTTCCAGAATCTGAACATCAACCGGGGTACCGTTACGCGCCAATGCATCAATAGCCATATAGTGGGTCTCGGTAGCCGTCAGTTTGGTTACCAGATCAGCGGCTTCTGTGGTGATTGAAACATCTGCAAGATAAGAATCCAGACCGTAGCCATTCACAGCATTTGTGGTGACATCAACAACGCCATCATCGTTACTGTCATAACCGGCATAGTCGCCATAATAGCTATTTAAGATGCCCTTTGCGTTTAAGACGATATCTCGATGGGTATTGTCAGAAAAGCAGGAATGCTCATCTTCCTGAGAGTTTGAAGCAAATGCAATCTGCATACGCTCACCGGCGAGTTCACCTTCAGCCAGAGTACCCATACCGGTCAAAATCTCGGCGAGTTTTTGCTTGGCTTGAGTTTCAGTAGCCACCGTGGTGAATGCTGTACGGTAAGCCGCATCTGCTGCCCAGCCATCACGAACTGATTCAAGATCGCTCACCAACTTGGCAGCAACAACTTCCATATAGGTATGGCGACGATCTGCATTGTCTGCTGTAGTGAAATCGGTTAGTGGACGGTGTCCACCAGTAGAGCGGGTGCTGTCATAAGTTGCTGATTCACGCTCACCGTTACCGGCTGTATCAGTATCTGCACTGCCGTCAGCATTCAAATCCTGTCCCCAGAGCATGAATTCAATGGCATGGTAACCGGCAATAACGTCATGCTCATCATCGGCTGTTGCTGTGTTGCTAATCAGAGCTGCGTTAATGGTCATTGTCGAATTGATGATATTTTGATCTGGTGGGGTTAAATCGATGCCGTTCGCACTCACACCGACCTGATCATCACCAAAGTCTGTACCGGTAACAACTGCGTCAATTAAAGACTCGCCCAGTGGCCAAGCATTAATATCACCTTCGGGACCATCTTCAGATGAGTAGTCTGTAGAATCAATCGGGCTTAAACGAAACCGGTAAACCTCGGTCTGACCATAAGGCTCCCGTGAAACAAGCCAGGCTAATTTGGCTGCATCAAGGTTGGGCTGAGTAGGAGCTGTCTTGAATGTAGCCAGTGCTGATTGCAAGGCTTCTGCTGTGATCACCGAATCTGTATAGGCAGCCAAGGCGATGTCAGCATTGGTATTTAGTACGTCCTGAACCTTGGTAAGGTTAATGGGATCTATCTCTACTACTGGCGCGGGATCACTATCACTACAACCTGTAAGTTGCGCTGAAGCAATCATCGCGACAGCAAGAATCTTCATTTTCATCCGGACTGGACTCCTGTTAAATCAATTAAAAAAGGGGTCTTTGCTCTGACTTCACTATCAAAATGTGACTTGGCTACTTGCAAAACCAAAGATATTAGAAATATCACTCTAAATAATAATGATTATGATTGTCAACTACAATATTATTATCTATGAGATGTTGACCACGTCATTTTCAGCTGCGCAGTTATCGACTATCCTGCTAAATTCAGCTACAGCACCGTTTTTGTATGGAAACTCAATCAATGCTCTCAATTCTTTTGACTTAAAGTGAATCTAATGACCCATTATTCAAGCGCAGTGGCTCTCGTTTTAACCATGCTCATACTGGCAGGATGTGGTGGTGGCTCATCTAAAGCGCCGCTATTCGAAACCAAAGTGGCATTAGGTGAAAGTCTGTTTTCAGACAAAAATCTCTCCCAAAACCGGACGCAGTCATGCGCCACGTGTCATAAACCCGAGCACGCCTTTATTGATGCGCGGCTGGGTAGTGATGGCAAAATACGCGCTGTTTCATTGGGTGATGACGGTATTTCGCTGGGGGACAGGAATTCGCCCACAGCAGCGTATGCCAAATTCAGTCCTGATTTTCATTTTGGAACCAGCGTGCGAATCAATAGTGATCAGCCGGACTACGAGGGATTTATCGGTGGTCAATTTCTGGATGGAAGGGAGGCTGATCTGAAAGGGCAGGCGAGTGGGCCACCCGTTAATCCAATCGAGATGGGTATCGCCGATAAGACCACTGTGGTTGAGAGGTTCAAGGAAAACCCGGATTACGTTGAGGCTTTTAAACGTCTCTATAACGATGCCATTTTTGATGACGTTGAAGCTGCGTATGCTGCTATGGCAGAAAGCATTGGACAGTTTGAAAAAACAGATTTATTTTCCCCGTTTGACTCAAAATATGATCGTTCACTCCTCAGTACTACAGATCCAGACGCTTATCAGCTGAGCTTTAAGGAATCAACGGGAAAAGCACTGTTTTTCTCGCAACAATTCACCAACTGTGCAACTTGCCATCAACTCCATGCCAGTAAAAATAAACAGGAGACTTTCTCAAGCTACGAGTTCCACAACATAGGCGTCCCTATCAATGTGGCCGTGAGACTGCTAAACGGCAAAGACAATGATTTTATTGACAATGGGTTATTGGACAACCCTGCCGTCACAGATGACGCGGAAAAAGGCAAATTCAAAGTGCCAACATTGCGTAATGTCGCCGTTACCGAACCTTATATGCACAATGGTGTGTTTCGGGATTTAGAAACCGTAATCAAATTCTACGACCACTTTTTAACCAACTCAGTGTTTGTAGAGAACCCCGAGACTGGCGCGCCTTGGCGAGAGGGTGAAGTCACAGCGACGATTAACTTCACTGAGTTACGCGATGGGCGGAAAATGTCTCAACAAAACATAGATGATATGGTTTGCTTTTTAAGGATACTGACAGATAAACGATACGAGCATCTAATCGAAGAAAAAGGCATAAGCTGTAAAGACTAAGGCTTCTATAAATTCGGAAACACTTGTTAATTAAATCATGAATATAAAAAACATCACTATTTTTGAGAAAATAGAATAGTTTCCTCTTTTAATCCTTCCTGAAATCTGCCATCTCTGCATTAAGAAAGCGTCATTTAAATTCTGTAAGAGGATTATCGACTTAACAAAAAAACTACCATAACAAGTAAGAAAAAAGACACGCTTTTCCAAAAAACAACAGGATTTCTCTCCATTAAGGGAGAGCGGGTTTTATCGACAAATTTACTATTCGGATGGCGCAGGTCATAAACAAATTCGGATAATTTAGAGTAGCGCTGCTGTGGATTTGGGTGAACCGATTTTTTAATAGCTTCGTCTACCCACGCTGGAATTTCACGGTCATCTTCTAAAACTGAACGGTAGGTTAACTTGTGCTGTGCCGATTTGGTCCGTGCTTTTATTACTTCAGTTCCATACGGTAACCTGCCGGATAGCAATTGATGGGTAATTACGCCCAAAGAAAAAAGATCTGAGCTTGGTGTGCCGGTTTCGCCCAAAAAGTATTCTGGTGCAGTAAATGCGGCTGTTCCCAGTATGTGCTGTTGCTCTAGCGGATGGGAGGTTTCCATGATTCCTGCAACACTGGTCGAGCCAAAATCAATAATTTTTACAGTGCCGGTTTGGTCAATCATGACATTGTTGGGCCTAAGATCCTGATGAATCATTTCCTGACGATGAAAAGCCCGTAAACCTTGCGCAATTTGTTCGACGATTCCACGCACGACTTCGATGCTTGGTTTCGGGTTATCAGTCATCCATTGCGCTAACGTTTGTCCTTCGATGAACTCGGTTACAGTGTATAAAAAATGTCGTTTCCGGGTTTGCTCGCAGGCCTTTAATACGTGGGCGTTGTTAATGCGTCGCGCGATCCACTCTTCCATCAGGAATCGTTCTAGATATTGCGTATCATTTTGATGTTCGATGGAAGGTGTTTTAATGATGACCTGTTGCTCGGTCTCAATATCCATCGCCAAATAGACATGGCTACGGCTACTGATATAGACCTCACGCATAATTTTGTAACCATCAAAGTGCATGCGTGCATTCAATTCAGGAGGAAACGGCAAGGTCGTTAATTGTTGATGGAGTTCGCCGGCATTCTGATTTGGTAATTCTTCAATTCGGACTATTTGCAGAGTCAGGTTGTCCGTGCTGCCTTGCTCTAATGCTTCATCCAGAATGATATGGGCAGCTTTGTCCAGATCGCTAGTGTGCGTGCTGAGGGTGTCAATAATGAAGTTGTCGGTGACGTGCTCATAAATACCGTCTGTTGCCAGAATAAATACATCATCAATTTCTAGCGGTAGTGCCAGATAGTCAATTTCAAGCTTGTCATTAATGCCTAAGGCACGACTAAGATAGCTTTTTTCTGGCGAAATCCAGAGTCGATGATCTTCGGTGAGTTGCTCAAGATAATTATCAAATAAACGATAAATACGGGTGTCGCCGGTATGAAAAATATGTGCTGTGGTTGACTTGAGTACTAATGTACTAAATGTACACACATAGCCTTTATCTTTATTGTAGCGAAATTGACTGCTGCGTGACTGCGAATGCAGCCATGAATTTGTAGCGGACAACACACGCTGCACCGCCGTCTTTACTGACCAGGATTCTGAGGTGCAATAGTAGTCCGATAAAAAACCACCCACGGCAGTCTCGCTAGCAATCTGGCTAACGTCACTACTGCTGATACCATCAGCGATTGCGATGGCAATGCCTTTTGAGCTGAGTAACGGTTCTGTCGGGATATAAGCGCCATGAAAATCCTGATTGATTTTCTTGCGCCCTTTATCCGAATGTTGCCCAATGGAAATTTTTAATGAATTAGACATATACTCTTTATACTCGAGAATACCCCGTTTATAGCACGCAACTTCTTGCGAATAGCGGCGTTATAAAGCTTCCGCTCCTGTTCGCGCCCTTGCCTACGTTTTTCACGCATTACTTTTCATAAAAAATTGTGCACTTAGTTCCAGGGATTTTGAACACAAAGAGCGTACCAAAAAAAAGAGCCTCGATTTTTAAAAAAAGAGGCTCTCTGTATATTAAACCTAGAAAACTCAGTTACAAGTTGCGTTCTGGACCGGTTTTTATATGAGTGTAGTACAAGGGCAAGCCTACAAATACCAGGCCACCTACTAAATTTCCTAAAATAGTCGGAAGCTCATTCCAAACTAAATAATCTACAACAGTAAAGTCACCTCCCATAATCATTGAAAACGGGAATAAAAACATATTGACAATTGAGTGTTCAAACTCCATATAAAAGAACAGCATAATAGGCATCCACATCGCCACCATTTTACCACTCGCCGAGGTAGAGATCATGGCGCCCACCACTCCCATAGACACCATCCAGTTGCACAGCATTCCACGAATAAAAATAGTGATCCATCCAGACAATCCATGTTCTTTGTAGCCCAGGGTTCTACTTTCACCAATGCTACCTACCTTTGCTGCAATCGCGCCACCATCGGTATGGTAGCCATAGGTTAGAATGAAAGACATCATTATTGCGACGCTCAAAGCACCGGCTAAATTACCAATAAAGACCAAGCCCCAATTCCGTAGCACTTGATTAACGGTTACTCCTGGTCTTTTATCAAGCCAAGCTAAAGGTACGAGCGTAAATACCCCGGTTAACAGGTCAAACTTCATCAGATAGAGCATAATGAAACCAACAGGGAAAAGTACTGCCCCTAGTAGTGGTGACCCAGTTTTCACAGCGACTGTAATGGCAAAAACAGCAGCAAGCGCCAGAGTAGCGCCCGCCATAAATGATCGAATTAAGGTGTCTTTGGTCGACATGTAGGCTTTGGCTTCGCCTGCATCAACCATTTTGGTGACAAATTCTGTCGGCTCTAAATAGGACATGGTAGATTTTCTCCGTTGGTGGAATACTCGTGGTTAACCATCTAAATCAAGCAAATATCGAGCCAACCTGTCATGCGAGTAAAGGGTTTTATAACCTATTGTTTTAACGCCATAAAGTGGTGATATCCTATATCGTGCCGGTTTTGTTTGATCGATAGCTGCACCATTTTTTCGCATCTTGCACCTTATCAGAGCAAGGTGGGTTCTCATGCTTGCGTGATGCTTGCGCAAAATATTGATTTTTAATGAAAAAGGCGGGTATAAATCAAGGAAAACCAGGCCGCTTCGTTAAGCGCGGTAGCCGCGCTTTTTATTTGTGTTGGCAGGTTTTAGGGCTCTAATAAAAAAGCCCAGCTAAGCTGGGCTTTTTCGAAGAATAGATGACGAGGGACCTTTGGCTACATTTGAGATTGTAAATAATTGGGTAGGCCAATTTTATCAATCAAACCAAGCTGTTTTTCTAACCACCAGGTGTGATCCATTTCTGTGTCATCTAATAGTTTGATCAAAATGGCGCGGGAATCATAATCCTGCTCAGTTTCACAAATGCTGATAGCTTCTTTAAGCGTTGCAATCACGGCATATTCCAAATCGAGATCATTTCTTAGCATTTCGGGAACATCTTTACCGACATTGACAGGGTCTTGCTGCGTAAAATCAGGCTGAGCTTCGAGAAAATGCAGACGTTTAATTAATAAATCGGCATGTTCGGTCTCTTCTTCCATCTCATGTTCACTGTGCTCACAGAGCTTGGATAAGCCCCAATCATCATACATACGTGAGTGTGCGAAGTATTGATCTCGTGCGGCGAGTTCACCATTTAGCAGCTTTTGTAGTTGTGCTATGACTTTATTATTACCTTTCATGTTGTTCTCCTCGTTACATCTGAGACTGTAGATAGTTCTTGATACCGGTCTCTTTAACCAGCCACTGTTGGGATTCTATCCAGTCGATATGTTCTTCGGTATCTTCCAGAATTTCACTGAGTTCGTCCCGAGTGATGTAGTCCTTGATGTTTTCACTGGATGCGATGGCTGCCAATAGATTAACGCGAGTATCCAGCTGCATCTGTAAATCACCGCTGAGAATTTCAGGGATGTCTTCACCAATGAGAAGTTTGCCAAGATCTTGCAGGTTAGGTAGTCCTTCCAGAAACAAGATGCGGTCGATTATTTCATCCGCCATTTTCATGGCTTTGATGGATCGCTTGTATTCGTATCCGTTAAATTCGCCAAGACCCCAGTTTTTTGAGATTCGGGCATGAAGAAATAATTGATTGATTGCCGTTAACTGATTTTTAAGGCACAGGTTTAATGCGTCAAGAATAGCGGGATCGCCTTGCACGTTTAATTCTCCTCATCTGTAGTAGTGAAACGTTGGCTATCCGAAGATGTGGAGTGGCTCACGCTGTTGATATTGCAAAGAATAGTCTTAATGACTGAAAATGTCAAGCTAAGTAGTTGATATATAAAGGAAAAATGCCAACAATACTCATTGGTAATCAGCTATTGCAAATCGTTCGCATTCGTTTTATTATCACCTCATCAAAGATTATATGGGTAAGCCGCAATGGTTGTATGTGTTTGCAACAGAGTATCAGATACGGATATCTGCAATGCCGTTCTTCAAGGCATTGATTCAATGGATGAATTAAGCGCCGAGTTAAAGGTGGCTACTTGTTGTGGACGTTGTGGTGACTGCGCACGCAAACTACTCAATGAAACCGTCGCCAAGAATTGCCCTGGTTCTGCTGCATGCCAATTTGCCGCCTAGGAGTCTGTAAACGCTTGCTCCATCTCTCTGATTGAGATGATTAGTTTTTGAAGTACTGGACGTTCTCTGCGATATTGATCGCAGGTCTATTTTCGATCCCCATTCTGACCATTGTCGCAAGCCTGTTCACGCCTTTTGGCGACATCTGGACGCACTTATACGACACCGTTTTACCGGACTACATCTACAATACCGTTCTACTTGTTCTGGGTGTTTCCGTGGGTGTTTTATCCATCGGCGTGACAACCGCCTGGCTAGTCGCCCGTTATCGCTTTCCCGGCCGAGCATTGTTTGCCTGGGCATTACTACTTCCGCTGGCGATGCCTGCCTACATTATTGCCTACACCTGGACTGGAGTACTGGATTATGCCGGTCCACTACAAAGCGGATTGCGCGATGCATTTGGCTGGCAACAACAAGACTACTGGTTTCCTGAGATACGTTCTCTGGGCGGTGCTATTTGCATGTTATCGCTGGTTTTATATCCGTATGTTTATATGCTTGCCCGAGTAGCTTTTGCTGAACTGCCACCTGCCGCTTATGAGGCCGCGCGTTCGCTGGGGATAGGATCATTTCGACGATTCACGCGGGTTGCGCTACCGCTTGCTCGGCCAGCGATTGTGACCGGTTTGTCGCTGGCGCTAATGGAGACGGTGGCTGACTACGGCACAGTGCAATATTTTGGCGTCAGCACATTCACAACGGGTATTTTTCGTGTCTGGTTCGGAATGGGGGACAACACTGTCGCGATGCAGCTCTCCGCTTTACTGCTGACCATCGTATTGACATTGATTTTGCTGGAACGCTGGTCACGACGCAAAGCGCGCCATTTCCAGCCTGGTCGAAGAAGCATTTATCATCAGCCTGAATCGCTTCAGGGTCGATGGAAATGGCTGGCTTTTACCGCCTGCCTTTTACCCATTTTACTGGGTTTTCTCTTGCCTGCCTTGCAGCTCTTGCAATGGTCTTTTCTCACTGCCGAAGAGGCATTGAATACCGACTTCATTATGCTGGCGCTGCGCAGCTTGTCACTAGCGGGGGCAGCTGCATTGATCACCTTGGTGCTGGCATTGATTGTCAGCTATGCGCGAAGACTGAAACCAAACGCCGCTGTGCGTACCTCAGCTCAGATCGCGTCGCTCGGCTATGCAATTCCAGGTGCTGTAATCGCCGTTGGCGTGATGCTGCCTTTTGCCTGGCTAGATAACCGGTTTGATGAATTTATGCGGGCTAATTTTGACCTGTCCACTGGCTTGCTGCTGAGTGGTTCAATCTTCATATTGCTATTTGCCTATGCGGTGCGATTTCTCGCGGTATCATTGCAGGCAGTAGACAATGGACTTGCTCGAATCAAGCCTTCAATGGATGATGCTGCACGCTCATTGGGTGAAAGCCCTGCTGGCATTTTGCGCCGTGTTCACCTGCCGCTATTGCGCGGCAGTTTGCTGGCAGCTTTATTACTGGTCTTTGTTGATGTATTAAAAGAGCTACCAGCAACTCTTATTCTGCGGCCATTTAACTTTAATACACTCTCGGTTCGCGCTTTTGAACTGGCCTCGGATGAACGACTGTCTGATGCAGGACTACCTTCTTTGCTGATTGTTGCCATTGGTATTCTGCCGGTGATATTGATCAGCCGCCTCAGCATCAATCATCATCATGAATAACGCACCGTTTCTTAAACTTGAATCTGTCAGTATCGGCTATGGTAGCGAGATGATCGCAAAAGACATCTCCTTTTCACTCAATGCCGGGGAGCTGGCTGGTCTTTTGGGTTCAAGCGGCTGTGGTAAAACAACACTGCTGCGAGCCATTGCGGGGTTTGAACAAATTCAAACCGGATTTATCAGGCTAGACGGGCAAGTGTTGAGTAGCAGCAAGCATAGCTTGCCCGCCGAGCTGCGAAATATTGGCATGATGTTTCAGGACTTTGCACTCTTTCCTCATCTCAATGTCAGGGATAATATCCGCTTCGGGCTGCAAAAAATGACGCATAAGGCGCAACTGAAACGGGTCAACGAGCTGTTGGAACTGATGCAATTACCCGCTCTTGCCAAACGCTATCCACACAAACTTTCTGGCGGACAGCAGCAACGAATCGCACTGGCTCGCGCGCTGGCACCCAAGCCTCGTCTGTTACTCATGGATGAACCCTTCTCCAGTCTCGATACCGATCTGAGAACATCGCTTGCAAACGAAGTCCGCACGATTCTAAAAAATGAAGCCATGACCGGGATACTGGTGACCCATAATCCTCAGGAAGCACAGCAGTTTGCAGACAAAATCCATTTTATGAAAGACGGTCAACTGGAGGATGGATTTAAATAGTCTGGATAACGAAATATCGTTATTCGTATTGTGTGGGGGAGGTCGTTATCTAATAAGCCTTCGGCTATGCTGGAGGTAATTTAACTTCTTGGCGGCAGCGCCACAGGGCGTACCGTTCAGCTCATCGATTTCAGCCAATAACAATAATACAGCACCCTGCGTCCTTATTACGGATAAATCCAGCAGTAGTACGCTGAGCCCGCCTGACTTTACCGTGGCTACTGCGCCATCAATCGAGTGATGTTTGGCGGAAATAACCGTTGACCCGTTGCGGATAACGTAACACTAAACCGCGTTCTGTTCGGCTGCGTGATCGGTATTTAACCCGTACAGCGTTTGTTCTATCCAGCGGTAGCGTTCGTCCTTGCCCTCAATGGAAGACTCCATCACGGTTGCGCCGTAAAGAAACGCCTGGAGATCTTCCAGGGTTTGGATTTTCGAGTATTCATGTGAGTCACCATGGGTGATTATCATGAACAGAACGGTTTTTATCACCAGCTCATTTCACATTGGAATCAAGTCGAGCCTTCAGACACATTTAATATGGATAAGATGGCACAGTGTTTGCAAATACAAATAAACACGCATATAATATTGATTCGTATTTAGATTAATGTGCTATTTGCATGTGGTGGCAATCGCCAAATTTCAGAAAACTCCAGATTGTCCTGCGACGTCTAGCCCGCATTTTTTACGAGGTATTGACCAAGAAATTACACCTCTTATAAAAGATAGTTGATACGAATTAACGAGACGCTTCTGGGAAAACATATTGGATATGTCAATGGACTGACAGGCTTTTAATCCGTCTTTTTTTCTAGTCCGTTCACAATACTAAAATCCGACTCAGGAACAACAAACATGAACCAAAAAAAACCGGTAATTGCAGTTTGCATGTCTGCAGCTATGTGCCTTTCTCTAAATGCTCAGGCTGAATTACTAGAGCCCATCGTCGTTGAAGATAAAGCCTTTAAAAAGGGGATTTCTGAAACAGGCAGGTCGCTTCAAGAACACCCAGGTGCTGCAACGGTGATTTCTGAAGAAGAAATCGATCAGTTAAAACCGCTTTCCACCATTGATGTTCTTAAGACGGTTCCTGGCATTTTCGCACCCAGCGAATACGGGCGTGGTCTTCGACCCAATATCGGTTTTCGTGGGCTGTCTCCGAATCGCAGCCGATCCGGAACCTTGCTGCTGGCAGACGGTGTGCCAATTCAACCCGCCGTTTATGGCGATAAATCTGCTTACTACAATGTTCCTGTGGAAAATGTCAGTAGCATCGAAGTGATTCGTGGCGGCGCCTCGGTGCTTTACGGCCCCGGTAATATTGGCGGTACGGTTAATTTCATTACGCACCAGCCACCTGCTGAGAGAACCTTCCGGTTACGAGAAACTATCCGTCAAGGTGGGCTTTTCTCAACCTATTTATCAGCGGGCGATAGTGACGATGATGGCACAGGTTATCTGCTTTCTTATGCGAACAAATTTGGTGAGACCGTTAGAGAAAATACGGACACCAATACCCATGATTTCACAGTGAAAGTTTCATCACCCACAATTGGCGGTGGAAATACCTGGTATCGCTTTAATTATTATCGCGAACATTCCAATACTCCCGGCGGTTTGAGTGTTGCGCAGTTTGAGGCTGACCCAACCCAGAGTGTGCGTTCAAATGATATTTTCAAAGGCCGTCGTGCTTCGGCAGATTTCCACTTTGATATCCCCTTGGTAAATAACTTTGATTTTGAGTCGCTTGCTTATTTGAGTTTCTTTGAGAGAGATTGGCAAATTGCGAATGCTGTTGATTCAGAGGCTACTGCTAACCGTCATTTTGAACGTGAATTTGTTGTTTTTGGTGTTGAGCCAAGGGTACGTGCCAGTGATATTCTGGGCGGTGACTGGACTGTTGGAGCTCGTGTTCATTTTGAGAACATGAATGATGTTCGTCGCATAGGAGCAACACCAACTGCTCTGACTGGCCCAACAGATCGTGAGTCAACGCTCATAACCTCAGCATTTTCTCCTTATATCGAAGCAGAATATAATTGGGATCAACTAACGGTAATTGCAGGTTTAAGGCAGGAAATTATTGAACAAAAAATCAATGTTGGATTAAGAGGCGATCCGGTTGGTGCAGAAGATCGCGCTGATACGACAGAAACTGTCGGTGGGATTGGTCTTACTTATGCGCTAGGAGATATAGGAAACATTTACACAGGTCTTTATAGAACTTTTGAGCCACCACGTTTCTCAGAAGCAGTAGACCCCACAACTGGAACAGATAGAGATCTCGATTCAGAAACTGGGACGAATTTTGAAATTGGATTTCGTGGTCAGCTATTAGAAAATCTAGCAGTCGATGCGGGTATTTTCTCAATTGATTTTGATAATCAGATTGTCTCGGAAGCAGGTGTTCAGGTTAATGCCGGTGAAACCAGTCATCAGGGTTTTGAAGGTTCTTTGGTCTTTGAAGCAACGCCAAAACTCAGTTTCGATATTAACTACACATTTGTAGATACTGAAGCAAAAACGGGTGCTAATAAGGGAAATCGATTGCCTTCTGCACCAGAAAACATCCTCAGCTGGGGCGCGACTTTCCAGCCATCTGAAAAACTCTCTTTACGCGTTGATGGTAATTATGTTGATGAACGTTTTTCTAACGGCGCAAATACCGTGGAAGAAAGTGCCGATGGCAACGTCGGGTTGCTACCCGATTACAACGTAGTCAATGTCCGTGCAGATTTTGAAGCCGCTGGAATGATGTTCTTTCTGGGTGTGAACAATGTCCT
>CAZNYF010000042.1:0-18457 GCA_964577195.1 uncultured Thiotrichales bacterium
GGAGAATAATCCGTGTTGCCATTTAGAGTTAGAACGTGACTGCTAAAACTCTGTAAAGCCCGAAGATGGTGACGCTCGCAAGTACTGCACCAATTATCCTTTTCATTTTTACGCCACCTGTAGCGAGTATCGCGTCGTGGGCTTTGAGACCGGCGAAATGGCCAATTGCTGCGATGGGTAACATGATGAGTGCTGGGACAAATTGCAGGTTAACTTCGGCTATGCCGAAGGCGATCATTTTAATCAGAACGAAGATAATCCAGAGTACAAACAAGGTGTCTCTGAGCCGCTCCGGTGCGATATGACGGATGAAGACGGCGACAATTAATGGAGCACCGATCAATGATGTGCCTGCCACATAACCGCCTAGAATCAGCAATGCAGCGTCGATCCAGCGGTTGTTACTAGTTATTTGATAGTTGAACAGGTAGGTGAGGGCGTAAAAAAGGGTTATTGAGAACACCAGTACCGTGAGGATATCGCTAGATAGATTGAGAAGTCCCAGAATACCGACCGCCATTGGCAGAGCCATAATTTTGATGGCGCTGCGTAGATAGAGCCAGTCAACATTATGCAGGCGATTGAATAATGTCAGTCCTGAGAAAAATAGCAGGTGGAAACCGATCATGGGCAGAAAAAGCAGTGGGTCAGGGAGGATTAGCAACATGAAGGGTAGGCTCAGTGCTGCACCACCAAATCCCAGCGCACTACGGACAAACCCTGTCCATACGAAAATTAGGCTCAGCAACGCGAGCTGCCAAACAGGTAGTTCAAACATCATTTGGTAAGTGACTCAAGCAAAGAGAGGTGGATTCAGTGGTAAACTCAACAGCTACCACTAGCAGCTATTTCTAAAGGGACATAATAATGACTGAAGCTAAAAAAGCGAACCTAACCGTTAAGGTTCTTATCGGCATGGGATTGGGTATTCTCGTTGGATTGATATTTAACCTCGCAGGACTCAATGAGACAGGAAGTTTTATTAATATCTATATCGTGAATGGTTTGTTCCATGTCATTGGCAAGTTGTTTGTCAACGCTTTGCAGATGCTGGTGGTGCCGTTGGTATTTTTCTCACTGATTTGTGGTGTGTGCGGGATTGGTAATCTCAGTACGCTTGGGCGGGTGGGTTCTAAGTCATTTGCGCTGTATATGTTGACGACGGCTGTTGCGATTGCCACTGCAATTACGATCGCCGCGGTTTCAGGTATCGGCAAAGGCATGAATCAAGTGACGGATGCCACCTTTGCGGGAAAAGATTCGCCGCCATTGACCGATGTGTTAATCAATATCATTCCCAAAAACCCGATCAATGCGATGGCTAATGGTGAGATGTTGCCGATTATATTTTTCTCAATCTTGCTGGGTATTAGCATTTTGATGGTTGGGAAAAAAGCCCGGTCTGCCATCGAGGCGGCTGAAGTCGGCAATGAGATTATGATGAAAATGGTGACAATTGTGATGGCTGTTGCACCGTATGCGGTGTTTGCGTTAATAGCAAAATCTATAGCCAATTTGGGTTTGGATTTATTGGGGCAATTGGCGGGATATGTTGCAGTATTGACGGGCTCGTTGATGGTGCATTTATTTGTCACGTTAATGATTGTTCTAAAATTGTTTTCTGGTTTGAATCCACTCATGTTTTTGAAAAAAGTCAGAAATGCACAGGTGTTTGCATTCAGTACCGCCAGCTCTAATGCGACTATTCCCGTGACGCTTCGCACTGTCACACAACGCCTGGGAGTAAATAATTCAGTTGCCTCATTTACCGTGCCTTTTGGTGCAACAATTAATATGGACGGTACCGCAATTATGCAGGGTGTTGCGACGGTATTTATTGCCAATATTTATAATGTTGATTTAGGTGTTAGTGGTTATTTAACAGTCATTTTAATGTCAGTGTTGGCATCTATTGGCACCGCGGGTGTGCCGGGTGTTGGCTTAATTATGCTTTCGATGGTATTTGCACAAGTCGGTTTACCGATTGAAGGTATTGGTTTAATTCTTGGTGTTGATCGTTTAATGGATATGATTAGAACGGCTGTAAATGTTTCAGGTGATGCGGTTGTCTCTTCGATTGTCGCAAAATCAGAGGGTAAATTGGATGTGGATATTTATAACGACCCAGAGGCAGGAATGTTAGAGGCATCTGAGGCCCATCTGCCTGCAAGTGCTCATTAGTGGTACGATGAATACTCTACAGTTACAGAGGTAAACTGATGTTAAACTTGGATAAGTCAGTTAGATCAGAGAAATCTGTGCCACTTAAAAGCGCAGCTTGCGCAGCAGAAAAATCTCTTGTCACCAGAAAACAAAAAACAGCTATAAAGTTAAAAATATTTTTAGCAACCGTCTTTTTATTCCCTGTACTTGCCAATGCTCAGGTGAGCGTTGGCTTTACCGATTCTGATTCTAAGTTTTATTATGGCGGCGGTATTGGTGCGAGTTTTGGCGCTGTTGATACTGTGAGTTTATCGCCTTCTGTCGGCATGAATGTGAATGAAAAAACCTCGGTAGGTTTGAGCGTTTCTTATGTGTATCGCAAAGATTCTCGAGAGGGCCGAAATCTCACTACTAATGATTATGCAACTGCAATTTTCGGGCGTTATCTTTTGACACCCCAGTTTTATCTGGAAGCTGATGTTGAGCATTTGAATAATGAATTTGCAGTCACCAATACGACCACTGATCGGCGCGAATTTAATAGTTTTCTTGCGGGGGGAGGAGTTCGTTCACCGCTGGGTGGTAATGCCGTTGCTTTTTTTACCGTTTTGTATAATTTTTCTCACAGTGATGAGGGCAGCCCATACTCTGATCCGCTGAGTATTCGTGGTGGAATTAGTCTTGGTTTTTAATTTTAATAGATAAAAAGGGCGTCTCTAAAAAAGAGCTGCGCTAAAGCTTGAAAACATTCCGGGGCTCTCTGCCAACCAGTGGTTTAAGCACCGTTTCAAACAGGCTTTCGCGTGAGAATGATGAATCACTAACTTTGGTGATTAACATGGCTTTCATAACAGGTGCATTGCCGACGAACATTAGCAGTCGGCCACCAGTCTTTAATTGTTGCTCAAAGCAGGGGTCGTAGTCAGGCAGGGAGCCGGAGACGACGATAGCATCGTAGTTTCTAGGGGCTTCGAGCCAACCATTAGCGGCGTCGCCTGTCCATAGAGTGACATTGTTAATTGATTGCGAAGCCAGATTTGCTTCCGCTTGGTCTTTTAAATCCTGATGTAATTCAACACTGAAAACAGCAGAACTTAGATGTGCCAGGCAGGCAGTCAAATAACCGTTACCGGTACCAATTTCCAGTACTGAGTCGGATGGTTTTAGATCCAGAGCCTGGAGGATGCGGCCTTCTATTTTTGGCGATAACATACTCTCGCCATGTCCCAGCGGAATTTCGATGTCCATAAACGCCATGTCCTGCTGATCTTCAGCAACAAACCGTTCACGTGGCACTTGTTCAAAGGTTGTCAGGATTTTGGGATCGAGCACGTCCCAGGGGCGTATTTGCTGCTCAATCATATTGGAGCGCTCGAGTTCGAAGTTTGTATTTCCCATAGTGACTATTTTCCGCTATTTAGCTGGTTTTGGTTATTGCCCGGTTGGAATGAAGAGTACATCCCCAGCCTTGATTGATTTTTCATCTCTAATACCGTTCACCAGCATTAGGTCAGAGACTTTGATGTTGGTTTTTTGCGAAATTTGAAACAGGTTCTGTCCTGCTTCAACACGCATAAACTCACCCGGTAGCAGAGATATTTCTGCGCCTGCTTCGGTAGAGTCAGGCGTGACGGGAGCGAGCGATATATTGTAGAGCGTTGGTAGCGCATCGGCTCGTACAATGGGGCCATCGGCATTTGCCGGTGTAACACGGACGTAATACTCACCGGGCCCGGCTTTAAAGCGATAACGCCATTTGTTTTTTGAGTTGATTTTGACGGGATTGGTGGTGATACCGTTAATCAGTAATACAACGTGGCTTTCAGAATCTGGCGCTGAACCACTAATGATCAGCTCATTGGTAGTCCGGTCACGATCCAGGTAGGTGATCACGGGTTCTGTAATATCAAGGCCTGCGGTTGGGTCAGCTGGTTCAGGTGCTTGTTCGGGTACCGTTTCCGGACTGATCATGGCGCTCTGGAGAGGAGCTTGCTCGGTGGCAGCGGTCAGATCACTGATATCGGCAAAACCTGATTCCGAGGTCTCTCTGGATTCACCATCGCGGGCAACAGGCGCTTGACTGAAGGCTGATTGAGTGATCTCTTCTACGCCGTCATTGGTCGTGATAACCGTTTCTGATTTAGCGATCTGATTTTGTGAGAATTGCCGGGGAGGAGATGCAAGCTCTGTCGATGTGCTCTTTGTTGCGCTGGCATTAATTTCGATCTCAATCTTGTCAGCTTGGTCTAAGGTGGTCGATAGTGACCAGTTTCCTGAGCTGTCGGCGAGCGCTTGCTGGCGCTGATCACCATTGATATCTACCGATACCCGAGCGCCGGTTTCAGCTTCACCTGAAAGTGAAATTGACTGCTTCCGAGGAGTTGGCTCATCAGTTGATGGCACCATTGCACTTGTCTCGGCAGAAGCCAGGGGCGCAATAGCGGGTTGAGCAAGCGTCGCTGTGACTTCTGCCGTCGTATCGGTGCTGGGCCACAGGTAATAGCCAATAAAAATCGAGGCAAGAACCAAGACGCTGATGGTAGCGATAATTTCTTCTACGCCCAATGAGGAGGAATAAGTAGCTTCGTCAGACACGTTTTGAGCTTCCCATACATGAAAAGAACCTGATTATACACAGTCATGAATAAGTATCCACGCATCCGCCGAGTAGGCTGCTCGGTACTCGCGCACGAGTGCCTGTGATATGATTTATTAAACACGTCAGGGGTGTTCTGCCGGTAGGTATCAAAACCACAATAGCAGGGCTGAGACAGACCCTTGGAACCTGATCGAGATAATGCTCGCGAAGGGAGGCGTATGTTCTTCATTACTTTTCAGATGACAGAATTTAGTCCCTTCGTAATATCTCTAAAATTTACTGTATATAACGGCGATAATTATGAGTGCGATTCCTGAAGATTTCATACGTAAAACATCTGAGCTTTCAGCGGATGTGACCCGGCCATTTCCTGGCTCAAAAAAAATCTATGTGCAAGGCTCTCGGAAAGATATCCGCGTACCGATGCGTGAAGTTAATTGCGCACCCACATCCTCTTCTATGGGAGATGAAATCAATCCACCGGTGCCAATTTATGATACTTCCGGCCCATTCTCTGATCCTGATGTCAGCGTTGATTTGATGCTTGGTATACCAGAAGTGAGGACCCCCTGGATTGAAGAGCGTGGAGATACAGAAATACTTAATGGCCCAAGTTCTACCTTTGGTAAAGAACGTGAAAGCGATCCTTTGCTCGCGAGTCTGCGTTTCGAACATATTCGAGCGCCACGTCGCGCCAAAGCCGGTAAAAATGTCTCGCAAATGCATTATGCGCGCCGAGGGATTATTACGCCGGAAATGGAATATATTGCGATTCGTGAAAATATCCGTTTAAACGAATTACGCAATGATCCCCAATATCAGAAACTACTCCGCCAACATCCTGGTGAAAATTTTGGTGCGGATATTCCTACGGAAGTCACCGCCGAATTTGTTCGCGAAGAAGTTGCTCGTGGTCGCGCCATCATTCCTGCCAACATTAATCACCCGGAATTAGAACCAATGATTATTGGGCGTAATTTTTTGGTGAAAGTAAATACCAATATCGGTAACTCTGCAGTGACATCTTCAATTGAAGATGAAGTTGAAAAAATGGTCTGGTCAGCGCGCTGGGGCGGCGATACTCTGATGGATTTATCCACCGGTAAAAATATTCACGAAACTCGCGAATGGATTTTACGCAATGCGCCAATGCCAATTGGTACCGTGCCCATTTACCAGGCATTAGAAAAAGTGAATGGTAAAGCGGAAGACCTGACCTGGGAATTATTTCGCGATACTTTAATTGAACAAGCAGAGCAGGGCGTGGATTATTTCACCATTCATGCGGGTGTGCGCCTGGCTTATGTACCGATGACCGCTGAACGCCTCACCGGCATTGTTTCTCGTGGCGGTTCTATCATGGCGAAATGGTGCCTGGCGCATCACCAGGAAAATTTTCTTTATACACATTTTGAAGATATTTGCGAAATCATGAAAGCCTATGATGTTTCATTCAGTCTGGGCGATGGTCTGCGTCCTGGCTGTCTTGCTGATGCCAATGATGAGTCGCAGTTTGCAGAGCTGGAAACCTTGGGCGAGCTGACAAAAATTGCTTGGGAGCATGATGTTCAAGTGATGATAGAAGGCCCTGGACATGTGCCGCTTCAAATGGTGAAAGAGAATGTCGATAAAGAATTAAAGGATTGCTTTGAGGCACCTTTTTATACTTTAGGGCCATTAGTCACCGATATTGCACCGGCTTATGATCATATTACATCGGCTATCGGCGCAGCGAACATCGGCTGGTACGGTACAGCGATGCTCTGCTATGTAACGCCTAAAGAACATCTCGGCTTGCCTAATAAACAGGATGTGCGCGATGGTATTATCACTTATAAAATTGCTGCGCATGCTGCCGATTTGGCAAAGGGGCATCCTGGTGCTCAACTAAGAGATAATGCGTTATCCAAAGCGCGTTTTGAATTTCGCTGGGATGATCAGTTTAATCTGTCTCTGGATCCAGAAAGGGCACGTGAATATCACGATGAAACGCTGCCAAAAGATTCAGCAAAAGTGGCACATTTTTGTTCCATGTGTGGACCGCATTTTTGCTCAATGAAAATTACCCAGGATGTTCGTGAATATGCGAGACAACAGGGGATGTCAGAAAAACAGGCTTTGTCTGAAGGGATGAAAGAAAAAGCGATTGAATTTGTTGATCGTGGTGTTGAGATCTATCAAAAACGCTAGGGGACTGTTTTGGAAACCTTTTTAAAATCACCTGCAACTGCCTATTCGTTAGCAACCAAATTTAAATGTGTCGTCGCCAGAAGGGAACGATTTATTTTTTAAAAACTACTTATGTGAGAAAAATCTATGAACATTGATAAAATCAGTGCGGGTGAAAATTTACCTGAAGAATTCAATGTATTAATCGAAATTCCCAATGATGGCGGCGCGGTTAAATATGAATTTGATAAAGCCAGTGGTGCGTTAATTGTCGATCGTTTTTTTGGTACGTCGCTGCACTATCCGGCCAATTATGGTCTGGTACCGCATACCTTGTCTGAAGACAATGACCCGATTGATGTTCTGGTAATGACGCCTGTACCTTTATTAAGTGGCGTTATTATTCGCTGCCGTGCATTGGGTATGCTGGATATGGAAGATGAATCTGGTATTGACTACAAAATTCTGGCCGTGCCTACCGATGATCTTTCTCCGTTATATAAAGATATGAGAGATATTAAAGATGTACCTGAATCACTGCTCAATGAAATCTCACATTTTTTCGAGCAGTACAAAGCACTTGAGGTAGGAAAGTGGGCAAAAATAAAAGGCTGGGAAGATGCGCAAGGCGCTAAAAACAAGTTAATGGAAAGCTATAATCGTTATCGCGAGTCCAATCCGAAATAGACTTTAGCGGTCAGGGTGAAGACTCTGGCCGCTAAATCAATTCTTGCTAGAGCATATCTTTCAAGCCTTTTAAAGGCGATATCTTTACAATTCTTCTGGCTGGTTTGGCCTTGAACATCATTTCTTCACCAGTAAACGGATTGGTACCTTTTCTTGCCTTGGTTGCAGCCTTTTTAACGACTTTGATTTTCATCAGGCCAGGGATTGTAAATATGCCTGCAGCACGAGGCTTCATTTGTGATTCAATCAGGCCGTTTAAGGAGTCAAATACCACTTGAACTTCATTGCGTGTATATCCGGTTTCTTCCATAATATGCGCTAGAATCGCAGATTTAGTCAGAGGTTTTTTAGCTGCGGTTTTCTTTTTATCAGCACTTTTCTTTGCTGCCATGTTGTTTTCTCCGTGTAATAGTCATAAGAAATTTCGCGGAAAATAGCATGGTTTTAGCAGTTTGGCGAGATATTCATGAATTTTGAAAGTCATTATGTCACGGCATTATTAATGGGTTTGCTAGGCGGTGTTCATTGCGTCGGTATGTGCGGTGGTATCGTTACAGCATTATCCATGGGGATTGAGACGCCCAATGTCGGGAAACAAAAGAATTCTCGCCCGGATGTATTAATTTTGTTGGGTTATAACTTTGGCAGAATTGCCAGTTATGTATTACTGGGGCTGATTGCAGGCGGTCTCGGAAGTTTGGCGATGGATTTAACCGGATTACAGCAAATCCGGGTTTCACTGCAATTTATTTCGGTGCTGGTGATGTTTGCGATGGGCTTGTATCTGGCGGGATGGTGGTACGGGCTGAGTAAAATAGAACGTATCGGACTGGGTGTCTGGAAGCGCATCGAACCGTTGGGACGAAAATTGATACCTGTGCGAAACCCACTCTCTGCAGTAATGCTGGGAGGCGTTTGGGGTTGGCTACCCTGCGGGCTGGTTTATAGCATGCTGGTCTGGGCTATCACGGCAGCTGATCCCGTAAAAGGTGCTTTAATTATGCTGGCCTTTGGGCTAGGAACCTTACCCAATTTGCTTTTGATGGGGGTATTCGCTGCTAAAATAGGTGCCTATTTAAAACAATCTAAAGTCAGGCAGCTTGCAGGAGTTTTAGTCATTGCTTTGGCGTGCTGGCAACTTTACTACGCCATCAATTCGGCAATCGGTCTTGAATGTTGGTATTGCCTGCCAGACTAGGTTTTAACAAAAAACTAGCAAAAAAGTACTTTGACCATTTCTCTGACTTTTTCATAGCGTGATTCAAGACGCTCATAAACTTCGTCTCGAGGCTCAGCCTTAATACCCAATCGCTCAAGTCGTAAGTCTTCAGGCAGTGTTTCTATCGAGTGGTCAAGCGCATGAACCATACTGGCAGCATATCCAGTAATCGCAGCTATCTGCCAGTTGGTGTCTGAATAATTAAAATCAAGATGATGTTTCATTGCGACCAAAATCGGGCCGGGGAGTGCCCAGGCTTCTGCAAGGCAACCGCCGATGGCACAATAGTCTGCTCCACAATGATTTTGCAAAGCTTGTGCTACACACAGATCAGGCTGCGTTGCTGCTTGTTCAAATGCGGTATTGGTTTTATTAGGTAAGGTATCTGCCATCCACAATAACCCCAAATTATGCAGTAACGCGCTGGTATGTACGGTAGCAATTTTGTCCTCATCTATTTCACTGGAGACTTCGGCCAGCCAGGCGGCTGCGTCGGCAACCAGTAATGCTGTTGCCCAGAACTCTTCGGTACGGAAAGCCGGGCAGCGAGCCGGATCAAAAGGGGCAGCGATTGCCAGTGCAATACTGACGCTCTTGACGACAGAAAGCCCAAGTTTTGCACAGGCCATTTCTACTGATGTAATTTCACTAACAGGTGCTGCCCAGGATGAGTTTGATAGAAACAGTAAGCGGGCTGCAATGGCCGGGAATTTTGAAATTGTTTTTGAAAGTTCGACAAAACCAATGTCATTATCATTTAATGCACTGAGTAATTCGGGTACTGCAGCAGGTAGGACTTTAAGCTGCGTTTGACTGTGTATTAATTCACAGGGGTTATCCAGCAATGGTACTGAATTAGATGCCAGTTGTAACATAATTACATGCTCTCGTGAGTGAGTATTTGGTTACTATTGTTGTTGTCGTTTCTATTTGAGAGAAAATCTTTTTTCAATAGAGCCGGAAATTTTTCTGCCGGGACTGGCGGACTGAAATAGTAACCTTGAATAATGTCACAGTTGAGTCCTTGAAGATAAAGGATATGATCCAGTGTCTCCACACCTTCGGCAATTATCTCTAACCCCAGTGCCTGCCCCATGCCAATAATGGTGGCAATGATGACGGAATTTTCTTTTTTATCGAGCATGTCGTGAACAAATTCACGATCAAGTTTCAGACAATCCAACGGTAAATTTTTAAGTGAGCTTAGAGAAGAAAAGCCAGTCCCGAAATCATCGATTGCAATGGATACGCCGAGTTCTTTAATTCGATTAAAGACTTTGATGCTGTCACCCGATGTTTGCATGACACCTTCGGTGACTTCTAGCTCCAAGCGGGATGCGTCGAGCCCAGAATCTGCAAGCGCATTACTGACGGTGGTGACTAATTTTGGTGAACGGAAATGGGAACCGGAAATATTCACGGAGATATTAAATTCTGGCAGACCAACATCTGCCCAGAGACTAGCCTGATGACAAGCAGTCTGAATAACCCAGTCACCTATTTGATTGATTATGCCTATTTCTTCTGCGATGGAAATAAATTCATCCGGAGGAACTAGCCCTTTTTCAGGATGATGCCATCGGATGAGCGCTTCAGCCCCAACGATTTTTCGAGCTTTCAGGGATACTTGAGGTTGGTAGTAAAGCTCAAACTGTTTTTTATCCAGTGCTTCACGTAAATCATGTTCCAGTGCCAGTTTTCGTTCTACTGCTTTTGTTAATTCCGGTGTATAAAAAGAAAAGCGATGCTTACCTGATTTTTTAGCGGAATACATGGCGGTATCTGCTGCTTGTAAAATCATTTCTTTGGTTTCGGCATCACCTGGGAAAATTGCGATACCAATACTGGTTTGAGGGTGGAGCGTACGTCCAGAGACTTCAAGTGGCTTGGCTATTTCCTGTAGACAGCGATTGGCTACAAACATTGCTCTCTCTTCGTTTTCTACAGAGTCTAAAACAATGCAAAATTCATCGCCTCCTAACCGGGCGACCAGATCACGTTTTCGTGTAACGTCTGTCAGGCGGCGACTAATTTCACATAAAACTTCGTCTCCTGCGTCATGTCCCAAAGAGTCATTGATATCTTTAAACCCGTCAAGATCGAGATAAATCAGGCTAAATTTGGACTGAGCTTTTTTTGCAGATTCAATCACTTCGTTAAGGTGGCGTAATAATTGTGCGCGGTTGGCTAATCCTGTGAGAGCGTCTTTATATGCCATGTCATGAACATGCGCCTGAGATTTTTTAATTTCAGTGGTGTCGCTCAAAGTGATCAGGCAATTGCTTGGCGCACCGTTTTCTACCGCCATGACAAACATAGAAACGTTGGCGCAATATACAGAGCCATCCGGTCGTCGCCCTTCATATTCACATTCCCATCTGTCTCCGAGTTTTGCTCGTCTGTGCGCTTTACTACCAGGTAAAATTTGTGTGCTTATTTGATTAGTGATTTGTTCGGGAGGAAAACCGGTGATGGAAGAAAACGCATGATTGAAAGTTAATATTTTCCAGTCTTTATCTGTGACGCAAATGCCATCGTTCATTTGATTCAGTAAACTTCTGGAACGGATTACAAAGCGCCCTAGCGTTAAAAATAATGTAGAACCGACAATAGTACCGATAATAATCAGAGCAAAAAGAATGGTCGAGGCTGTTTGTCCGGAAAAATAAAAGAGTTGTCCACCAAAACTATTAGACCCGCTGCCTGAGCGTAAGACCAAAAGTCCAACAAGGAGCTCCAAAACAATGAGAATTGCAAAAGCAATTTTAAGCCTTGACCATAAAGGCCACTGTACCTTCTCTGTTGGAAAGTTTGAGATCAGCGCATCCTGTCCGTGCATTTGAAGTCCTTTATATTATTTTTATTGTGACCCTCGGCATCCTGGCAGGGGTTATCACCACCAGAGCAGCTTTACTGAATGTATAAAATCAGTAGGGCTTAGCCAATACATCGGCATAAATGCCTGCATTCTTAAGAGGGAATTATCTGGGATAGGGCGAAATGTGATGTATTCGAATTCGAATTGACAGAATACAAAGGTGTTTTTCGGTTTTGTCCTTACTGTGAACTCAAGATTTTGAAGTGTACAGTTTTTGAGTACTCATCCTTGAATGTAACCTATTGAATAATCTATAAAAACTTTCATTTTCGAATGAAGTGTAAAGCTGAGTTAACAGTGTCTCAGTATTATTTCTTACCTATAGGCTGCTAAAAACTGAAATTAGTATAAGAAAATCAATCTCTTAGTTTAGATGTGCTTAATTCGGAATCAATCTTGCTTCTATTTCTTGATAAGGAGCAATCGAGAATTCGGTGAACTCAAAATTTCAGCATCAGTTAAATCCATTTACCTGCATAAATAATCGTCTCTGGACGTTTTTGAAAATACCGATAGCACTATTTCTAGTTCTGCTTTTACCACTCCAAGTATGGGCGAGTAACCCAAAAATTGAGCGCTTTTCAGATCATCGCAACGCGGCGAAAATTAGCACAGCATTATTGGAAATAACCCATCCGTTGTCAGGCACAGTCTCTGCACAGGGTCGGTCCGGCGAACCTGTTTTTCTCGATGTTGTGCTGAATCCATCGGATACGGATGTGAAACAAATATTAGCTGGGATTAAGGGTGTGGCAGTACGCCATTTTTCTGAGAAATATCTACGGGTTTCGCTGGAGATTGTCGATTTAAAACTGTTATTTACACTCGCCAACCTGCCAGAAGTTAGGTCAATCCGACCTGAGTACGGTGCCATTGTACATACAGGGTCAGTGGAGAGTCTTGCAGATCGAGCGTTAGGTTCGGATTTACTCAGTGCCAATAACGCACTCAATGGGCTTGGCCAAACCATTGGTATTTTGTCAGATAGCATTGCGGGTGGGCCAAATAGGGATTCGGATACGACACCTGCTGCGGGTGTGGCGGGTACGTTGAGAAATAGCCCGGCACAAGACTCGGGTGATCTACCCGCTCAAATCACAATATTTAGAGACCTTGCAGGTCGCACAGATGAAGGTGGCGCGATGGCGGAGCTGGTTCACGATATAGCACCGGCTGCTGCCATTGCTTTTAACACTGCGTTTGTCGGAGAGGCTGGTTTTGCAGATGGGATTGATCAGTTATGCCAAAGTTCAACGGTGGTAGTGGATGATGTGCAATTTTTTGCCGAACCGATGTATCAGGCAGGCATCGTTGCGCAAGCAGCCAGTGACTGTGTTGAATCGGGCGTTCCATACTTTTCCTCAGCGGGGAACAGCGCGAATTTCAGTGTCCGAAGCAACTATATAGATAGTAATCCAGCCAACGATAATCGAGCCTTTCCAGTCAATGGAGAAGATTTACATAGCTGGAACCCTAACGATCAGTATCTCGATATCAAGTTGGGCCCAGGCGCGAGTATTTTTGCCGTACTGCAATGGAATCAGCCGTTTGATTCGATCAGCAGAGGCGCCGGGGCAGAAATTGATCTGGATATCTATCTCACTACGACAGCTGCCGTACCAACTTTTGGCGGAAACCTGGTGGCGCTATCTTTTAATCCCCAGGGTGACACGGGTGCGCCGAGAGGCGATGCGGTAGAGATTCTTTCATTTCTCAATTTTAGTGTCAGCTCCCGGACAGTGTTTTTATCATTGGATCATTTTCAGGGGCTACAGAATTTCATTCCACAAAATAATGAGACTCCATTAGAGTTTAGAGTGGTGTTTTTTACCCGAGGGCAAGCGGAGATCGAGGGTATTACTGATAGAACTTCAGAATTTGGTGCATCCACAATGTATGGACACAGTGTTGCGAAAGGTGTTGTATCAGTTGCTGCGGTACCGTTTTTTGACACCCCGGCATTCGGTACTAACGATCATGAATTTGGAAGTGGTACTGAAACCGCTGCCATTGATCCCGAAACTTTTTCTGCACGGGGTGGAACGCTCAGCATACAATTTGATCGAGCTGGAAAGTTCTCTCGCGTTACAAGCTTTGAACCGGACATTACCTCGGTTGATGGCAATAACACCAGTTTCTTTGGCGTCGATCAACGATTTCAGAGTCCCGAATTGGGCGAACCTGATGGACTCCGAAACTTCTTTGGTACTTCTGCCGCTGCGCCTAATGCGGCTGCGGTTACTGCACTGCTGCAGCAATGGATGCCACCTCAAAAAAATACGCGCTCACGGAACAATAACAGCAGCCTTAACCCGTCTCAGATTACTGCGATTTTACAAAATACCGCCATTGACGTAACCGGCTTTCGCGCTGCCAAAGGCATTGATGATGTCTCTGGTCACGGATTGATTGATGCTCCCGCCGCATTGCGGCGGGCGATTAATCGTGCACCGGGTTTTCAAGCGAATCCTGAGACTATTACTGTTTGTACAAATGCAGGTGGTCAGGCTTTTCCGGGTTGGGCAACGGGTCTGTTTGACAGCGACTTTGAAACCCAGCAATTGGATTTTTTAGTCGAAAATGACAACCCTGAGCTATTTGGAGGATTACTTGGGTTGGGAGGTCAGCCAGGTATTTCAATTCCTTCTGGTAGTTTATATTTTCGTGGTAGCTTAAATGCTTCAGGAAGTGCGACGGTCACTGTCCGAATTCAGGATGATGGCGGCACGGCACATGGCGGTCAGGATACCTCACCAAGCAAAAGCTTTCGGATTATCGTTGATCCTAATTGCGATGATGGAGCGGGAGAAATATTTAATCCGGGGTCTCTGGGTTTTGATTTTTCTTCGAACCTGTCAGTGGGCGCAGGCACCGACCTTAGCCTGATTATTGAGAGGCAGTTATCGTTAGATCAAAGCATTGCAGCAGCGGCAAACGTACCATTAAACGGCCTGGATGCTGCGATTCAGTCGAGCTTTTTAACAGGCGTTGATAAAGCTCCATTAATAGTTAGTGATTTAACTGAAGTTGATTCTTTCAGCGCAACAATTATAAATTTCGGTCCATCTATCGCAGAGCAGGTTCAAATCTGGCTGGCGTTGTCGAACTACGCAGCGATTACCGAGATTGATCCGCGATGCGCGGGTGATCTGCTAACCGGTAATTTTATTTGTAAGCTGGAGCGGGTTCAGGTTGGCCGAACAAGCCTCAATTTTAAAATCCTGAAAAAACGGGATCAGCCCCTGGAGGTCACTGGAGAATTAGCATCAGCCAGCGATGTTGAGTTTCGTGATAACCGTGCGGTGTTGGAGCCAGAACTGGCTGTTAAGCCCGTCAATGTAGCAAAACCAGGCGGTGGAGCGCTGCTATGGTGGAATCTGGTCGTACTCGCCGGGTTGTTCTATTTAAGCGGCAGATCCCCGCGCTGTAGTTCTCGATCAGGTGATTTGGAGAACTGAGTAGCCAGATATGAAATGTGAAGTTCGTCACGATAAATCTGTTCTGTTAAGTCTATTTTAGACGCACTAATAGGTGCTCAGCAGGAACGGCACCTTACTCGATAAATGTTAATTCGGACAAACATCGCTACCTGCTATAAGCCAGTCTCCGATTTAATCATAGCCACGGATGGACCATCATGAATACTCGCGCCTTGTTTTCTCTGTCTAATCAACGGGCTGTTATGCTGATTTGGCTGCCGTTGATCTTCTGTATATTACTTCCAGCACCCAGCTATTCTGCAGTTCCTCAAGGACGTAGTGATAATCGTAATTTTGATGCTCGGATTCAGTTCAACAAAACACTACGAATTACATCAGAGAGTGCTGCGCTCAACAGCCCATCCAAGAGACAAGCTGCAAGTGACAACCTCAAATTAGATATCGACCCTGTCAGTGGTGTCACTCGCGCAATTTCCAATGAAACCGGTTATGTTTCAGCTGCGAAAGACGGTAGTCCCAAGGCAATTGCTTTAAAGTACATTGCCGACAACGCAGCGTTACTCGGGCTAACGGATGAAGACGTAGCCAATTTTGAAATCACTGATGAAGTGTTTTCTGCTGTTTCCGGAGCGACTCGCATCTACCTGCGCCAAACCGCCAACGGCATTCCTGTTTACAACGGTGTTTTGCAAATTAATGTTAATCGTGCTGGCCGAATTATCAGCGTGAATAACGCATTCTCGAGAAATTTGGCCAAAACCGTGAGTACCACCAAACCCGATTTGGCTCCCGTGGCTGCGGTAGTGAATGCCGCCAACAGTATTGGCTTAAATGCGATACAAATTCCCAAGGTGGAGAGTCAGGCAGGAGGTTTTCAACAGGCAACTACGCTCAGCGCTGATGATGTTTCCAAAGACTTGATCATCGCCAAGCTCATGTGGCTGCCGATAAGTTCACGGCAAGTACAGCTGGTTTGGAATTTACAAATTCGGACGTTGGATGCTCAGCACCAGTATGATTTTAATATTGATGCCAATTCTGGCAATGTCTGGACGCGTTTTGACTGGATCAATAGCGCGACACACCGGGTATTTGCGCAGCCAGTAGAAAGCCCTAATCATGCTGTGACCACACCACCAGCAGATGGTCGTACAATTGTCACTGATGTTGCTGATGCCGTAGCTTCACCCAACGGGTGGTTTAATGATGGTACGGCACGCACCATCACTCGCGGCAATAACGCCAATGCCTATGAAGATTCAAATGCCTCAGACGGTCCCTCTACAGGACAGCCAAATTGCGGTGCAGCCCTCGATTGCCAGTTTAATTTCCCGATCAATTTTGGTAACCAGCAACCCTCAAGTTACAAAGATGCGGCAGTTTCAAACTTGTTCTACTGGAATAATATCATCCACGATGTTCAGTACCAGTATGGTTTTGATGAAGCAGGCGGTAATTTTCAGGAACTGAATTTTGGCAAAGGCGGCAACGGTAGTGATGCGGTACAGGCCGAAGCTCAAGACGGCAGTGGCACCTGTAATGCCAATTTTGGCACCCCACCAGACGGGAATAATCCCACCATGCAAATGTTTATTTGTAATGATGTTACGCCCAGCGTTGATGGTGATTTTGATAGTGGCGTTATCATTCATGAGTATGGCCATGGTATTTCTACCCGTTTAGTTGGTGGCCCGTCAAATTCTTCTTGTCTGAATAATAACCAGCAACCAGGCGAAGGGTTAAGTGACTGGTGGTCATTGGTTTATACTGCCGAGGTTGGCGATGCTGGTACAGATAGACGCCCGATGGGAACCTATTTTATTGGTCAATCCACTAACGGTAGCGGCATTCGTCCTCAGCCTTACAGTACCAATCCGGCGATCAATAATCACACCTATGAATCAATCAATGGCCTTTCTATCCCGCACGGAGTTGGCTCGGTTTGGGCACAGGCGGCATGGGAGGTTTATTGGGCATTGGTGGATGAGCATGGTTTTGACGCCAATTTATACAATGCTCAAGGCAATGCTGGAAACCAGCGCGCCATGCTCTATATCAACGAGGGTTTGAAAAACACCACCTGCTCTCCAGCATTTACGGATGTTCGTGATGGCATTATTCAAGCCGCTACCGACCTGCATGGTGGCGAAGATGTCTGCCGGGTCTGGCAAGCCTTTGCAGATTTTGGTCTGGGGACGAATGCCGTTAGCGGCGGCGCAAACAGCACCTCTCCCACCAATGGATTTAGCGTACCCGCAGAATGTGAATGCGGGCCAGGTGAAACTGCGCCAGTAGCGAACGCAGGTGCCGATGTTGGCATCACAGCTGGGCAATCAGCAACGATTGGCACAGCTGCACTAGTGGGTCATACCTATAGCTGGTCTCCCGGTGGCGCGACCACTGCGCAAATATCTGTCTCACCCAATACGACAACGACTTACACTGTCACGGTGACTACGGATTGCGCGACCAAGAGCGATTCTACGTTGGTAGCGGTGGGAACTTACGGGTTAGATGAAGATTTTGAGGGGGATGTCAGTGGTTGGACGGTTGAAGGATTGTGGCACAAATCGACCAACTCTAGTTGCCCAAGCCCGCAGCCCGGTTTTTCGTCAGCATCCAATGCGTTTTACTTTGGTAATGAAGCGAGCTGCAACTACGATACTGGCGGCACAGCCCTAGGCAATCTGATTTCGCCCCCCATCTTTGGCCTGGATGCTAACTCCAAATTAACTTTCGACTATTTACGTGGCGTAGAAAGTTTTGATGGTAACTACGACATCACTCAAGTTGATGTTTTAACCGATGGTGGCACTACTGCTGTCACGGTTTTTTCTCTCAACACGACGGATGCTTCAACATCTATCTGGAAACAAAGCGAAGAAATCTCGTTAGCCAATTTCGCTGGTCAGGTTATCCAGATACGCTTTCGGTTTAACTCTGTCGACAATGAATTCAACGCGTTCCTGGGGTGGTTCATTGATGATGTTGTGGTCACCGCCGCGCCCCTGGATATCATCCCTTCTGGCAAGTGGACTCAGTTGTCGATTCCTTGCGCACCTGCTGCCAGTGAAAGCACTCTGGATGCGCTGCTCGGCGATGATGTGAACGGAGAATATGGTGAAGATTGGATCACCTTTCGCTATAGCATCGCAGACGGCTACTCTAGAGTTGAGCTAACCGACAGCCTCGTACAAGGCATTGGTTACTGGTTTATCCACAATCATCCTCAAGGCAGTGCCGCAGTAATTGATATGCCTGCGAGCTGTGCGGTGACGCCAGTGACAACCAGCTCTGCTTGT
>CAZNYF010000043.1:0-18082 GCA_964577195.1 uncultured Thiotrichales bacterium
CTGCAAAAAATGCACGCGGTTTTACCCTGATCGAAATACTGGTGGTACTAGTCATCATCGGTATCATGGCAAGCTTTGCCGTCTTGCAGTTTGGTGATCGTGGTGCAGATCTGGTCAATGAAGAATCGGCTCGGCTAAAGACACTGATTCGAGTGGCACGTGAAGAAGCCATTTTACAGGGCAGGGAATATGCATTGGCGTTTAACCAGACAGGTTATGCGTTTTACAGCGATGAGGAAGACAGCGGTGACTGGCAACCTGTCGCGAATGATCCAGCACTTCGAGAGCGCCGTATGCCAGAGGATCTGAAGCTCTCACTGGTACTGGAAGATCAGCTGCTGGAACTGGATAAAGACCTGCCGAAAAAGCCACCCATCTTTATTATGTCTAGCGGGGAAATTACACCGTTTTCAATTAGCTTTCGTATTGAGGACTTTGATGCCGAGCCAGTGGAGCTTAAGTTTGACGCACTAGGGCGTACCGAACTGCCCCGTTAGGACATCTCTAAAAATACAAGCTAGATCAGGTCGTTAAATTATGAAACGTCATTGTCGGATCAATCAACAGGGTTTTTCTCTGATCGAAGTGTTGATCGCGCTGGCAGTGCTGGCGTTTGCACTGACGGCATTAATGAATACGGCGGGTTCTGCCGCGCGCAATACCGCACATCTACAGGAAAAAACCTTTGCTCACTGGGCCGCGATGAACAAGATGGCAGAGCTGCGATTGAGCAAGGCATTTCCGAACCTGGGTATTAAAGAGGGCAAATCAGAAATGGTGGGAAGGGAATGGCGCTGGGAAGTAAAAACCCAGGAAACACCAGAAAAAAGTATGCGTCGCGTTGATGTCAGAGTACGCCGTCTCGATGATCCCAAAGGTACCAGTCTGGCGATGGTTACCGGATTTCTTTCTAAACAGTAGTGTCTTAACTCACCTATTAGAGATGCCCTAAAGATGTTATCGCGCCACAATATCAATAAAAGCAAAGGCTTCACGTTGCTGGAAGTGTTGATTGCTGTGGCAATTTTTGCGGTAATCTCAGGTATCGCCTATAGCGGCCTTAGCAGCGTGCTAACGGCCAGCCATAAAACCCAGGCGGTCAATCGCTCGTTACAGGAGCTACAATTGGCGATGAGTCTGATGCACCAGGATTTAACCCAGATTGTCGATCGTTCGGTAAGCGATGAGTTTGGTGATACACAGCCTGCGGTAAAATCAGGGGGCTCGTTTGAGAAGATCATTCGGTTTACTCGGCGAGGCTGGAGAAATCCGGCACAGAGAACCCGTAGCACGCTGCAACGTGTGGCATATCGAATTGATGAGGATACCTTGATTCGTGAATACTGGCAGCATTTGGATCGTGCCCCGAACCCTAAAATTGTCTCGCTTCCGCTGCTGGAAAAGGTCAAAGAATTGAGCTTTCGTTATTACGATCAAAGTAACAACTGGCAGCAGCAGTGGCCACCATTGTCACAGGCCCAAGATAAACCGGTACCATTGCCGCGTGCCATAGAGATGAAGCTGGATACTGAACAATGGGGCGAAATCACACGTTTGTTTGTGGTGGGGCAGTGATGCAAATTTTGAATAAAACGAGGCATCCTCAAGCAAGCCGCTTAGTGGGCAAATTGCAGCAATCCGGGGTTGCTCTAATCAGCGCCTTGCTGGTGGTTGCTATTGCCACCACCGCAGCGGTAACGCTTAGTGCCAGCATGCAGCTGAATCTGCGTCGTAGCGCCAATCTCTATACCCGTGACCAGGCCTGGCAGTATCTATTGGGTGTAGAAGAATTTGGCAAGGTACTGCTCAAACAGGCGATTGATAACGATAAACTCGATCTACTGATCGGCGAAGAGCGCGCCTTGCCGGTGGAAGGCGGTGTGGTGACAGGACGCATTATAGATTTGCAGGCGGGGATCAATATTAACGATATGATTGATGCCGATGACAAAGAAAATGGCGTCGCTATCGAGAGAATCGAGAAAATCTATGAGGCGCAAGGTGTCGAGAAACAACGTATCAATGCGTTGATCGATTGGCTGGATAAAAATAATGATGTCAAAGGCGCGAGCGGCGCAGAAAATAACTACTACTTTGGTCTGGATCCCGCTTATCGCGCGGCGAACCGGTTGATGGAGAGTACCAGCGAACTCTATTTACTGCGCGAAATGAAGCCGGAAGATGTCATCAAGCTGTTGAAAACGACGGTCGATGGTAAACCGATTAAACTGCTCACTACCTTACCCCGCAAAGCACAAAAAGAATCGGGATTGACACCGGTTAACATTAATACCGCACCAGAAGCGGTACTATCTGCTATCGGGATTACCAATAGCGAGGCAGTATTGAAAAACCGACCGTACTCCGAGGTGCCAAGCCTTGAGGCGCTGGGGTTGGGTAAAAAAGATGATGATAAGCAAAAACGCAAAAGCATGACTGTGAGCAGTAACTACTATCAGCTCGAAGCGACGGCAACAATTGGCCGCGCTAAACTGCGCAGTTTTAGTATTATAGAGCTTGACGGCAATAACCCCATGAGAGTGATTTCACGATCATTCGGCACAGAGTAGTGATCGACCCATTATGAACTATCAACTTACCAAGCTTGATCCAGCTGATACCGGCAGAGCACAATGGCTTTCCATGACGCCGGGGCAGGCACCCGAGGCAGTTTCTCACGGGCAGCTTGAGGATGCGCTGCAAGCTTGCGGGCATCAACCGATGGTATTGATTATCCCAGGGGAGCAGGCTTTGATGACCTCGGTGGAGCTGCCGATTCGACAGACCTCCAAACTGCTTAAAGCCGTGCCTTATGCGCTGGAAGAAAGCTTGGCAGCCGATGTAGATGATCTCCATTTTGCACTTGGCCATCGCGAGGGTGATAAAGCCGAAGTTGTCGCAGTGGATACAACACTGATGAACGATTGGACGGTGGAGCTGGGCGAATTGGGCGTGACACCAAAAATGGTGATCCCCGATGTCCTCGCATTACCCTGGCACGAAGAGGAGTGGAGCATTCTGATCGACGATGGCCGTGCGATGGTGAGAACCGGGCATGCCAGCGGTTTTGTTACCGAAACGGTGAATTTGTCGGCAATGATCGACGCGCAGTTACTCAATGGCGTAGCGCCGACGATGGTAAGACTCTGGGACTGTGGCGGCGACCCAACAGCGCTGCAATGGCCGGCGACTTCGACCGCAGATGCGCCTCCGATCAAGCAGTATGATTGTCGCGGTGGTGCGCTTGCAGTACTTGCGCAGGGCTGGGATCCACGCAAAAGTCTAAATTTATTACAAGGTCGCTACCATCAGCAGGCCGATGCACTAAAGCTGTTCAAGCCCTGGCGTTTGGCGGCAGCCCTTGTGGGTGTTTGGGTAATCGTAGGGTTTGGTCACAACTGGCTCCAGCAATCACAGTTAAAAGCACAGCAGGTTGCCCTAAAAGCGCAGGCAGAAAAAATCTACCGCAGCACGTTTCCACAAGCAAAACGCATTGTGAATCCGCGTGTGCAAATGGAACAGAAGCTCAAAGCCCTGAAAGGTGGCAGTACTACGGCTGAGAATAATTTTTTGCAGTTACTGGCATTAAGCTCGCGCGTCATCAATCAGCAATCCAAAATAAAACTGGATAAAGTCGGTTACAAAAATGGTGAGCTGAGTCTTGATGTGGTCGGTTCCAGCCTCAGTCAGCTCGATAGTTTGAAACAAAAGCTCGCTGCAACCAATGGTCTCACGGCAGAATTAAAATCAGCTGATTCCGGTGCCAATCAGGCCACGGCACGCATTAATATCAGGCAAAAACTATGATGGAATGGTTCACCGCTTTACAAACTCGCGAGCGGTATTTAATAGGTGTTGCAGGCATCGTTGTGTTATTGACACTGCTATATACGCTTGTCTGGGATCCGGTGGCTAGTGGTGCTACAAAACTGGAAAAATCCGTTAGCGCGCAAAAAAATCAATTGGTTTGGATGAATAATGCGCGTGCAGAAATTAGACAGTTAAAAGGTTCTGGTGGGAATAAAAATAATTCAGCTAACCGAAAAGTCTCGTTAATTACTGCGGTAGAAACCAGTGCCAAGCGCGCCGGCGTCAGAAAAACAGTGACTCGGATGGAACCACAAGGCTCGCTAAAAATTACGGTAGAACTTAAAAATACCGATTTTGGCCGGCTTATCTCCTGGGTGGAAATGCTATCCCAGCAGTATGGTGCAGCTGTTAGCCAATTTAGCAGCAGTAAAACCGATACGCCAGGGTTGGTCAATGCCCGCCTGATTTTTTCCAGAGAAAAAGGATAGTGCTTTGAAAAGAATTTTAAAATTCACGGTATTATTTTTTCTGGCGTGCGCGGGATTTTTAATCGCTACATTGCCGGTTAACTATCTATTACCTTATTTGCCTAAATCGATGCCACTGGCAATTAATGGTGCGCAAGGTACCGTCTGGAAAGGGTCAGCAACACAACTCAGCTGGCAGGGACAATCGCTAGGGAAAGTGGAATGGAAAATTCACCCGACCTCACTCTTGTTATTGCGTTTAAATGCAGACTTTAAATTATCCGGTGAAGCCATTCATGCAGATGGCAATGCCGTGATTAAAAAAGACAAGTCTGTTTTACTCACCAATACTTTTCTTGATGCAGAGATTGCCAAACTGCCATTGTCATCACTGAATATGATGGTCGTGCCGGAAGGTAAAATAAGTGCCACAATCCGATCGCTGTCGATTCAAGAACAAAAACTGGAATCTGCTGATGCCGATGTGCTTTGGGAGAACGCAAAAATCACCTCCCCTGTAGAGCTTAAATTAGGTCAAGTGAGCTTGAATATCACCGGTAAAGAGGGTGCGCTGGATGGCATACTCGACAGTAAAGATGGCGCAATCAAAGCCACGGGAAAATTAAATGTCAGTCCACAAGGCTTACTCAAAGCCAATATTAAATTAACCCCGGATACCGATGCGCCCGCTGACATTAAAGATCTATTGCCGATGATTGGTAAGCCAGATCGCAATGGTACAGTCACTATCAAGCAGAAAATACAAATTCCAAACTGGCCATCTTAGGGACGAGTGTTAGTTTCACCCAGTTACCGTAGGATGTGCTGAGGCACGAAGCGCATCAAAACAGCCCCAGCATATCCCGCAATGCGAACACCTTAATTGTAAGAATATGACCGAAACAATCCCAATATTCCCCGACTCAGTTGCTGACCTCACTGCCGAAACAAAGTGTGGGTTTTGTACTAACTCCAAGTGCTGTACCTACATCACGCAGTCAATCGACACCCCCCGCAGCAAAGCTGATTTTGACCTTTTATTGTGGCAAATCTCCCATCAAAATATCCAGATTTATCAAGATACTGATGGCTGGTATTTGCTTGTAAATAATAGCTGTACTCACCTTCAGGAAGATGGCGGCTGCGGAATTTATCACACTCGTCCACAAATCTGTCGGGACCACAGTAATGATTTTTGTGAGTTTGATGCACCCGCAACAGATGGTTTTAAACGCTACTTTGAAAATTACGATAGTCTATTGACCTACTGCAAAAAGCGTTTCAAACGCTGGGGTCAGTAATTGATATTTGAGGTGTTGCTCTGGCGAGTAACGATACCGCAGTCTGATAGCGTTTTTTTATCGGCAATGTTAATTACCCAAGCGTGTTTTTGCATGTTGTAAGTAAATTGATTTATGCACATCGCCAAAGCTCAGCATGCCAATCAAACGGTCATTCACAGCCACCGGAATTCTTCTGAACCGGTTACTGACCATACGCGCTGCCGCCTTTAATAACTCCATCTCCGGACTGACAGAAATCACTGATGTTGTCATTAAATCGCTAACATTCATGCTGACGACATCGGCATATTTTTCTAATGCAGCGGTCATATCTATGGCTGCAATACCACCCATAACATCTTCCATAGTAGGGAACATGGGGCTTAGGACGTCGTGTTCAGAAATAAAACCAACGAGTTTATTCTCATCTTCAACCACAGGGAGCCCACTCAATCGGTAAAGGCTCATCATGCTCACGACCTCAGCCATTGAAGTCTCAGGTGTAACCGTTTTTAGTGAGGTACTCATTACGTCTTCTACTAGCATTTCTAATCCTGTCGCTGTGGTTGAACCTAGAAAAATCAGTTGGATCGAGGAAGTCCACGTAATCCATTGACACACCTAGCAAATCAGAAAAATCTCTTATCACCAATCAGGTGACTACGAGTTTTTCTGATTCACCATGCACGCCAATGGCTTGCGCGTCTTTTCCGCGCCCAACCGATTTTTCTAAGTTGAAAGTGCTTTTATTTTATCAGATAAAACGTTAAGTATTTAGGTATCTTTTTATTCATAGAAAGATTGCAAACTCTGAATTTTTCTATCTCTTGTGGGTACGAGATGCTTATTCTGACTGAATAGATACAAGAGCTGCTCTTTAGCAAGATAATTTGTTACGAATTGATTTTTTAAAAAATCATCTTATAAAACTGCTTCATCGTTGACTGATCTGGGCGGCTTTTTATTTCATAATCAACATGCGCATCCATATTGTTTTTGATTGATTTTTCATCTAGTGCTATGCCCCACATTGATTTAATTTGATTGGGTACAAAAGAATATCGGACGTCCGTAATAAAGTGCTCTTTGTGTGGACTCACCGCTAGAAAATCGTTGGAGAACCAGCGGAATCGTTCGATGTCTTTTCTTTGCTGGCTTTTTTCCGGTAGCCAGGGGAAATCGCGTTTTACATCCAGTTTTCTGATTGAGTCTCCAGTGAATATTTCTGTCTTTAGCAGCAATTTTACGGCATCAACATAATACCGATCCTGATACTCATAGATGAGCTTCCAGACATGTCGATTACCAAAGCTTGGTTTAATATGAAGGCGTTCTACCTGATGTCCGCGTTGCTGTGCTAGCTGGTAAATGACTGTCTCAGCGCGATTTTTTTGTATCATTCCCGAAGCCAGGAAAATGACCGCGTAGATAAAACCAAATCGGGCAAACCTTGCATTTCGTTTAATGACTGATAAGACGATAAAAAATATCAGCGGCAGAGTGAACAGTGGATCAATGATGGACACTGTATTCCACGAGATCCGTTGATTTGAAAATGGCCAAAATAGCTGCGTTCCGTAGGAAGTGCATGCATCAAGTAGACCATGTGTCGCATACGCTAAAAAAGAAAACAGGTAAATTTTTGAAAAGGTTAGTTTTTTGCGTGCAAATGGATAAAAAACCAGCGCACAAAACAACGCACCAAAAGGAATGAAAATTAACGAATGGGAAAATTGTCGATGAAACTCTAAAAACAGAAGGGGGTCAGTATCTGAACGGATAAAGACATCCAGATCAGGAGCCATTCCCGCAAGCGCACCGATAACGAGTGCGGTGACATATTTTGATTTATCCTCAGTAAAGGACAGGGATAAACTGGCACCGAGACTTGCTTGAGAAATAGGATCCATTTTTATAATATTGGGTTAAAGTTCGTAGTTGGGTTAATAAAATCAATAGGGGCGGGTGATTAAATTAGACTTGCTGGCCGCAACACCAGCCGGAAGCCCAGGCCCATTGGAAATTGTAACCACCGAGGTGTCCGGTGACATCTATGGTTTCACCGATAAAATATAGCCCGGGTTGTTTTTTTGACTCAAATGTTTTGGATGAAAGCTCTGCGGTGTCAACGCCACCGGTACAAACTTCTGCGGTGCGCATGCCTTCGGTGCCTGAGGGGGTAATTGCCCAGCTGTGCAAGGTGTCAGAAATCTTCTGTATTTTAATATCAGGCAGTTGCCCAATGGGGCTATCTTCAAATAAAGTTTCGCAGAATCGCTGTACCAGTTTTTTCGGTAGTTTTTCAGAAAGGCTTGTTTTAAGCATTTTATTGGGGTGATGTTGCTTTTCCTCAATGAGCCAAGTGAACAGATCCAACTCTGGCAACAGATTGATTCTCAGTGTATCTCCTTTTTTCCAATACGATGAAATTTGTAATATCGCTGGGCCTGAGAGGCCGCGATGCGTAAATAACATGCCTTCGGTAAATGACTGTTGATTACACTCAACGCAAACTTTTAAGGAAACACCTGCCAGGTCTTTCAATATTCCACTGAGATCTTTCTGCGCAAACGTAAACGGCACCAGGGCAGGGCGAAACGGAATGCTGTGCAGTCCAAATTGTTTTGCAACTTGCAGCCCAAAGTCTGTTGATCCCATGCGCGGTATGCTCGGCCCACCAGTTGCGATGATCAGTGATTGGCAGTCGTAATTTCCAGAATTGGTAGATACTGAAAATTCAGTTTTATGCATTATTTTTTCAACGCGGGTATCGGTTTGAATGGTGACATTATTTTTCTGGCATTGATGAAACAGCATGGTCGTTATCGCTTTGGCTTTATCATCGCAAAACAATTGGCCCAAAGATTTTTCATGCCAATTAATTTCGTGGGAATCTACTAATGCAATAAAATCCCATTGTGTGAAGCGGGAGAGGGCGCTTTTGCAGAAATGCGGGTTGTTGGAAATATAAGCTTCTGGCTCGGTATAGAGGTTGGTGAAATTGCACCGACCGCCACCTGAGATGAGAATTTTTTTCCCTGCCTTATTGGCTTTCTCCAGTAATAAAACGGAACGTCCGTGTTTACCGGCTTCTATTGCGCATAAAAGCCCTGCGGCACCAGCGCCGATAATGATGACATCGTATTGGGATTGCATTGATATAAGAATTAATAACAGTCTTTAAGCTGACGAATGAATTTGTAGGATGCGCTTCGCTGTCGTTCAGCACATGCTACGGCACTGTACCGATTATTACTTATTAGATATCCAGTAATAATCTTGTTGGGTCTTCGATGAGTTCTTTGATATTGACGAGAAATTGCACCGCAGTTTTACCGTCAATTAAGCGATGGTCATAGGATAAAGCCACAAACATCATGGGTCTGATTTCGATTTTATCATTGATGACGACAGCACGTTTTTCTATTTTGTGCATGCCGAGAATGCCGGATTGTGGAGGATTAATAATCGGCGTGGAAAGCATTGATCCGAATACGCCTCCATTAGAAACGGTGAAGGTGCCACCAGTGAGGTCGTCCATGGTGAGTTTTCCATTCTGGGCTTTGGTGGATAAATCAACAATGGATTGTTCTATGCCTGCCATGCCGAGTTGATCGGCATTGCGAATAATAGGCACAACCAGACCGCGTTTCGATGAGACTGCTACGCCAACATCAAAATAGCCGTGATAGATAATATCGCTGCCATCAATGGATGCATTGACGTCCGGGAAGTTTTTTAGCGCTTCACAGGTTGCCTGAATAAAGAAGGACATAAATCCAAGCCGCACATTGTGGCTGTGCTCGAATTGTTGTTTGTGCTGGTTACGAATATTGATCACGGCTTGCATGTCGATTTCGTTAAAAGTGGTGAGTGTTGCTGAGGTTTGTTGCGCCTGTGCAAGTCGTTCTGCCATGCGTGCGCGTAGGCGAGTCATGGGGATGCGTTGCTGTTCACGGGTTCCGTAGATGCCGGTAACGCCACTAATTTCTGTCACCTTTTTGGCGACATCGTCTTGGGTGATATGGCCTTTTTTTCCGCTGCTGGTAATGTCACTTTCTTGCAGGTTATTTTTTAATAAATTCTGTCGAACAGAAGGTGAGGCGAAAGATTCGGTGGTGCTTGTGGTTTCAATGTCGTCTGTTTTAGTTGTTAAGATCTGAGTCGTTTCACTGGTATCAATTTTCCCCAGCAGCATCTCGCCGGTCACTGTGCTGCCTTCAGGTTGGAGTATTTCTTTGAGTATGCCGCTTTTTGGTGCAGGCACTTCCAGTACCACTTTATCGGTTTCCAGATCGACCAGGTTTTCATCTTCGATGACATGATCGCCGGGTTGTTTGTGCCAGGTGATGACCAGTGCATCAGCGACTGATTCGGGGAGTTGTGGTGTTTTAATTGAGGTGTTCATTATTGTAATCCCAGAGATGTTTCAATCACTGTTTGTTGTTGCTGGCGATGAATGCTTAAGTTGCCTACAGCGGGTGATGCTGATGCAGGTCGGGTGACGGCCTCTATCACGCTGTCCGCGCTTAATGTTTGTTTGAGATGATGTTGCTGACTGTACCATGCGCCCTGATTTAGCGGCTCTTCCTGACACCAAATGTATTTTTCTATATTTTTATAGCGATTAATGATTTTGCATAATTGCTTGGCGGGAAAAGGGTAGAGTTGTTCGATTCGAATAATCGCAATGTGATTGAGCTTTTCACTGCGGCGTCGTTCCAGTAAATCGTAATAGACTTTTCCTGTACAGAGAATGATGCGCGTGATTTTGGCTGGTTTTAATGCATCAATTTCATCAATTACTGACTGAAACTCTCCTTCTAAAAGTGACTCCATTTCGCTCACTGCAAGCGGATGTCGCAGCAGACTTTTGGGCGTCATGACAATTAAAGGTTTTCTGTACGGGCGAATCATTTGTCGACGCAGCATATGAAACACCTGCGCCGGAGTGGATGGAATACACACTTGAATATTGTGTTGCGCGCAAAGCTGTAAGTAACGTTCCGGGCGAGCGGAAGAATGCTCTGGACCCTGGCCTTCAAACCCATGTGGAGGAACATCGTTAGCCCACACAGCCGCCCCCATTTTTGCTCGCCAGAGCTGATGAATTGATCAATGACGACTTGCGCGCCGTTGGCGAAATCACCGAATTGCGCTTCCCAAATAACCAGGGTATCCGGCTCGGTGGTCGCGTAGCCGTATTCAAAAGCCAACACGGCTTCTTCGGAAAGCAGTGAATCGACAATGACAAACCGGCCTTGATTGGCTGCGATATGTTTTAGCGGCACATAGCATTTATCATCTACCTGTTCATGCAGCACAGCATGGCGGTGAGCAAAGGTGCCGCGGCCGCTGTCTTGTCCAGAGAGCCGCACTGAATGGCCTTCTGACACGAGTGATGCGTAGGCCATCAGTTCTGCAAATCCCCAATCCAAAGATTGCTTGCCGGCAGTCATTTGTCGACGAGTTTCTATTAATTTAATGACGCGGGGGTGGAGCGGAAAATCATCAGGTGATTGCGTCAGCTTTTCGCCTAGTTGCTTAAACTGCTGCTGAGTAATTGATGTATTCGCCGGCGCTTCCCAGGTTGTACCAGCGAACTTTTGCCAATCAACAGGGTAGGGTTTTTGTGCGCCATCATCCAGCGAATGCGGCACCACTGGATCGCCTTTTTCCAGTCGCTGCCGACTCATTGACTTCATCTCGTCAGCTTTTGATTTAGTGATGCTGTGAGACTCGATCAATTGGCGAGCGTATTTCTCGCGTGTGGTGGGAAGGTTGCGAATTTTCGCGTACATGTCCGGCTGGGTAACGGCGGGTTCATCCGCTTCATTGTGTCCCTGACGGCGATAGCAAACTAAATCAATCACCGCATCTTTAGCAAACTTCATGCGATATTCGAGCGCTAGTTGGGTGATGAAAACCACCGCTTCCGGATCATCACCGTTGACATGAAAAATAGGTGCTTCAACCATTTTGACAACATCGGTGCAATAGGATGTGGAGCGGGCATCGCGCTTAAAACTGGTGGTAAACCCGATTTGGTTATTGATGATGATATGAATGGTGCCGCGTGTTTTAAAACCGCGCGTGTTCGACATATTCAGCGTTTCCATCACCACGCCCTGACCTGCAAATGCAGCATCACCATGCATCACCACCGGCAATACCTGATTACCCGGGTTGTGCTCCCAGTGATCTTGACGTGCTCGCACTGCACCTTCGACCACCGGCCCAACAATTTCAAGATGGGAGGGGTTAAAGGCCAACGCCAAATGCACCGGCCCACCAGGCGTATTCATATTGGAGGAGAAGCCCATGTGGTATTTCACATCACCGGTTCGCCCCTCGTTGTTGACTACACCGGCTTCAAACTCCTGGAACAGCAACGAAGGTGATTTACCCAGAATATTTACCAGCACATTCAAACGCCCACGATGTGCCATACCCAAAACTATTTCGCTAATGCCGCTTGCGCCGGCGCTTTGTATCAGCTCATCCAGCATTGGAATCAGGCTTTCGGCACCTTCGAGCGAGAAGCGTTTTTGTCCCACGTATTTGGTGTGTAAATATCGCTCCAAAACCTCTGCCGAGGTGAGGCGGTCGAGCAGATAACGCTGCTGGCTTTTGCTATATTCCGGCGTGGAACGAACGCTTTCCAGCTTCTGCTGAATCCAGCGTTTCTCATCCGTGCTGGGAATGTGCATGTACTCCACACCCACGCTGCCGCAATAGGTTTGCTGAATTTGAGCGATGATTGCAGCCAGTGGTAATTTATCGGGTGCGACCAATGAGCCCGTATTGAATACCGTATTAAGATCCGACCCGGACAGCTCATGGTGGTCCAGTGTTAATTCAGAGACATCAACAGCCGACCCATCCTCAAGAGGATTAATTTGTGCTTTTTTGTGCCCCAAAAACCGGTAAGCATTGATCAGTTGAAGCACCCGTACTTGTTTCTGATCCCGGGTTCGAGCATTGGCCAATGGCTCCGAACAAGTAGTAGCGCTGGTTGGGGCAGGTTCGTAGTGCTGAAAATGTGCTCGAATTGCTGATAGCGATTGTTCAGAAAGATTACCGTTTACTTTCGGTAAGGCTGAAAAATACTGCTGCCAATGCGGATCGATTTGTTCGGGGTCTTCCAGATATTGCTCGTAGAGAAACTCCAGATACAACGCGTTACCGCCGTAGAGTATTGACTCAGCGTTTTGCGCCTTCCATGAAATGAATTTATTTTTCTTCACTACTAGTTTTGTAGTCCCTATCCAGTATTTTGCAAGTCCATCTTATTATACGGGTTTGAGGAAGGCGTGGCGCACAAAGGCTTCGTTCGTCATACTCGTTGGTGAGAGACTTATGGTTCCGGGTAGTTACAATATTGAATATCTCCCCGGCGAGCGCAGGGGAGATGGATTCCCACAATCAGTCAGGGAACTTACATTTCAAATCAGGTGGGGAAGAACTACTGACCCTTAGCGTAAAACTCAACCAATGCTTTAATCTTCGCATCATCCAGTTCGGCAAACTTCCTTTTCATTTTCTTTGGCATATCGCGATCACCTGCCGCTAATTTTCCAAACTCTGCACTGAGATATTCCTTCCACTGCCCTGCCAGTAGAGGGGCGTCATCGTCTGCAGATGAGCCACCTTCTGAATGACATTTTTCACAGTTTGCTTCATGAATCTTTGCACCTTTGGCAGCAAGTGCCGCATCAATTGACTGCTTCGCAGTTTTAAATTTCTGTCCGGCATAGTAGTTGGCAATTTTCTCAACATCGGCTTCGCTTAGTGCTTTCGCTATGGTATTCATATCTGACTCATCACCGTTACTTGGCTTGTATTTGTCGCCTTTACGATCATCGTTTTTATATTGCTCGAATGAATCCATAGTGGCAGAAGCAGGAAACCCGGCAATGGAAGGCACTTTAGGATCAGTGCTATTGCCGTCTGCACCATGACAGCTACTGCACTTGTCTTTTGCTAATGCTGCGCCGTCAGCAAACGCAGGAGAAGTTAAAGCAAGTCCAGAAAGGGCGAGGATTGAAACAAATGTTGTCAGTTTACGCATATACATCTCAGAGGTGTCTTTGGGGGGTAGTGATTCTAATGTTGCTCGACAGTTCTGACAAGTTTATGAATTTTTAAAAAAAATAGGCCTTTAGGTAATGAAAGCTCCTCTGATAAAATACGATAAAGTAAAAAGTCACTATGCATCAACTACACACCCTAATAGTAATTGCTCGAGTAGTTGAGAGGTTAAAATAATGTTTCGATCCCTCAGTTCAATATCGCCATTTTCTTTGAGTTTGCTCAGATTTTACTAACAATTTCGCGAGAGGAGCCAATCATTAAAGAGAACTCTTTTGTGTCCCCAAAACTCCTAGTTCCATTATCCAAATGGCTAATGAAACGCCCTATGCGGAGGCGGCATGCAGGGTGTTGTGGGGGCTGGAGGTTAGAGACCTCCGGCTACCCGATTAGCCGATTCTTGAATCTTTAACTGCTGCTAGAAGGAAATCTCAGGGTCGAGGTCTTGCATCAAGCACCTTCCTCACGTGACTTTACCGCTCTACTCACGGTGGAGTAATGAACTCTAAAGTCTTGGGATATCTCCTTCATCGTATAGTCTCCTGATTGGTACGCCTCTGCCATAGCCTGTTTTTTGTCAGGGTATTTATCTTGATACCAGCTCAATGGGTTCGCCATCGGCCGGCGTTGCAAACGATTGATTTCATCGAGTTGATCTTTCTTTGAATCATCCAACTTACTCTTCATGCTATTGATAAAAGACTCATCACCTAAATACACTTGGTTTTTCAGCGCTTCCCATATTGGGGGCAACCCAATACCTGCACGAACAAAGTCAATATATTTTGCAATTGCCCGTTTACGCTGTTTGCCAAAACAGGCAAGTAACCAGTCTGTTTCCAACCATCCAGGCTTTGCTGACTTTCCGATCATTGACTGATAACTACTCCACGGCCAATCTTCCGTGTCTTTTACCATTCCCGCTCTAACGGGGTTGAGTACCACATAACGAGATAGCTCTAATAAATAGGCGTCTTGCTGTACTAATATGGCCTTAAAACGCCCTTGATATACGTGCCCGACTTGGCCGTGCTTTCGATTGCTTTTTTGAGTAAAAACTCCATTGAGCTGGCGCATACCTTTTGACAGGTTGCCCTCTGCTGTTTCTACTAAAATATGGTAGTGATTATCCATCTGGCACCAAGCATGGCAGCGCCAGTTAAACCTCGAACAGACTTGAGAGAATATCTCCAGCCAAATTAACCTGTCTTCATCATCATGATAGATGTTTTCCCTTCGGTCGCCCCGCGAAGTGACATGATAAAGCGCTCCTGCATATTCGATTCTTAGTGGTCTAGCCATAAGTGACAGGGTATCTTGGCTGGTGTGTTATTACAAGACCTGACCCCGTATTTGCATACTACTACAGCTCAACTTTTACTGGGTCTGCATATAATTTCCCAGCATTCCAAAGTTCAATAGGATTTACTATTTCTCTAATTTTTGGCTCTTTTTTACCCGCATTAGAAATTAACAAAATTTTATACATTTCGCCTTTCTTTGAGTTATGTAATTTCCTCGCCCAGCCCCACTGTGTACCAGATATTAGAAATAGTTGCGGTACCTCGTCTGTTTTGCTTTTGACTTCATAGTAGGCAATATCTTCGCCATTATCTCTTATTACAAAATCGTATCCCTTACCGACATTCCCACTTTTATTTAGCCAAACTACTTCGTTGTTTGGAAACTTTCTTACCAAGTATGTATTGGCAATAGATTCTCCCCAATCACCTATCGCTTTACTATCTTTAGGTTTGTTTGAATTGTCACCACTTTCCCTTTCGTCTTCACCATTATTATTATCCGCATCACCAGTTTCAGAACTTTCTTCTGTGCCTTGGCCAGATAAATCTTCTTGTGAATGATCTTGAAAGTCAGACTCATCAATACTTATGTTCGCTTCTTCTGGATTTACGTCAGGATTCCAACCAGATTCTTCATTATTTTCACCGAAATCATCACTTTGAGCTTCCATCCATTTTTCATATTTTTCATATTCTTCTCTATTAACAACTTTTAACCCAGTTTCTTCTTCAAACTCTGAAACCTTGTTGAGTTTCAACTCAAGCACTTCAACCAGTTTTTCGATATTATTATGGTCTTTGTTATAGTCGTCGCTTAAGTCATTGAGCAATATTTCTGGCAATGGCTTTTCAATTAGGATTGATTCTTTGTTGTATAGCCAGTATTTTCCTTTCAAGGATTCCAATATTTCAGTATTTTCGATGTCTCCTATCCTAAATTCCTCGTATAAGTAGTTTTTCCTTTTTGTTCGTCCAGACAACCTGCTGGGGTTGTTAGTTAATAAAAATTTCCACAAAAATGTAGAGCGAGATTTATTGATATTTTCAAGTGAATATTCTAGACCTTTGATTTTGATATTTGGATTAAATCCATCTATACGCTGAACATACCGACTATCTTTATTTGAATCAGAATCTTCCTCTTCAATTATTTTTAATGTTTCATCTACATCAAGGCACTTGAAAAAGTCTTTAATTTCATTAGTAACTTCTAAACCAATATGAATAAAATAAATTGTTTTATCTGTTCCTTCAGAAAACCAACTTAATAATATTTTTGAATTGAAATATACATATGTATCCTCCAGCTTTTGGAAAGAAATATCACCCACCTGATTTTTACTACGGACAAACCAACATGATTTTAACAAATCACATATTTCATTTTTTTGATACTGATTAGAGTCCTCCCAAGTTCCTATGACTAATTTAACATCCTCTATGTACTCTTCTTTCTCTATAATATCGCCTTGATATTTTGGAATAATGAATTCCTTAATTTCTGCAATCTGACTTGGGGCTACAAGACCAAGGCTTTTTAGGAACTCATTGGATTCGTCAATATCAACCAAAGCCCTTTTTACTGTTTTAAATTTCGAATCATCTTTTGTTGGTAGATAAACCTGTATGTCTCCTGAACTATTCTCAGGGCAAATATGCGAGCCATCTTCTAGTCTAATAATTGGGCGCTCGCGTAAAACCCCCTTTTTTTGGTAGCCTGCACTAACTCTATAAAGGGCTTTGTTTTTTGTAATACTTGAATAAAACTCTACAATCCAGCTATCTGGCTTAACCTTGATAAATTCTTCAGTAATTTCGGAACAAAACTTTTGCATCGTAATTTCAGGTATACCCAACTCTCCAGTCAAATAATCTCTTAATATCCTTGTTTTATCGTATGTTATATCAGTATTCAGCCAAATTTTTCTGTTGAAAAGTTTTGAGCAATCTGTATTTTCCAACAGGTTAGTTAACTCTCTTTCTCTTGCTAGTATGGTCTTATCTGCGCTTTCATAACCCCCAGTTACCGTTGGCAATAGTGCCTCATTTGTAAAAATAGACTTAACTTGATTGAATGTCGCACAATATATTGGATGTTCATTTTCAGAATCAATTGGTAGTATTGATAGAACCTCAACATTTAATAAGCCACTATTTTTTAAGCCTATTATACTTTCGGCGACTAAAGCGGATAATTCCGCTGTTATAAGCAGATTTTGACTATCATCAAAAGGAATAGACTCTCTGCTGGGGGTCGTTTTATATGGAGCGTGAACCAAAAATTTGAATCCGATTCTTTCATTCGTTGGAAAGAATACAAATAATTTAGAATCATGTACTGGAGCGATTTTCCCATTGCTATTTAATGGATAAGCAACAATGATATTTAGCCTTGTATCATCAACTTCAATATTTTTTGTGAACAAAAAGAATTCTGTCAGGTTGTCCTCTTCATTAACTAGGGAGATCAAACTTGCCTTATTACCGTCAATTTCTGATAGATAATGCCCGCTATCAGTTTCAGTCCTCCATTGAATTTCTTTAATATTATGCAAAAATAGCAACGATTCTGATTCCAATGCTTGCAGACGATCAGATATTTGCTTGTAAGCAATATCAGAGGAAATGTCAGGATGATTAAATGGCAAAATAAGCTGTGTAGTCTTTTTACCAATATTTGTTGGGGCTATTTCTTCTGGAACTATGAAGTTGGTAATTTTAAAATGGAAGTTTCCTGAATGGATATGTGGTGTTTTTGTGATTGCAAAAACAGACTTGAAACCTGCTCCGAATGTGCCTATTGAATTTACATCATCTTTTTTTGTTGATGAACCAACGGTTGTTATAGAGTCAACATCGTCAAAATTAAATAGTTTATTGCCATTATGTGTTATTGATAATGACTCCTGTGTTAATCCAAATATTACTTCTGATGCACCTGCATCATCTGCGTTTTGCAAAATCTCATAGATAAAATGAGAAGGGTCGGAATACAGACCAGCAATTATTTCATGTGAATTATCATTATTATCACGACAAGACTTAATATGCTCTCGTCTCTTTTGTGTTAAAACTGATAATTCCATGAATGTTTATCCCCTTTGGCACGATGCTTGGTTTTGAGCAA
>CAZNYF010000044.1:0-18066 GCA_964577195.1 uncultured Thiotrichales bacterium
TAAAATAGCTTGATAATTCCACCAATACTTCTGGAATTACTCGACAGTCAATGTTTTTTCCGCGCCGATCCATTTGCACCAAGCCAGCGCGATTCAGCTCCTTGATGTGATGCGAAACAGTCGAAGGCGCAATATCCAGGTTTTTACCCAAATCGCCTACACACATACTGGTGGCAGATTCCAGGCTACAAATCGTTCCAGGCTGGCAGCAGCTACACAGCTGCTCAAAGATCGCCAGGCGGTGTGGATTAGATAAGGCTTTAAAAATGTCTGCTTTACTCATATTCAGTTCTATAGTTCGATATATAACGAACTATAGAACTGAACTTTGTCTGTGTCAAGCAGTCGGCTGTTTAAGTGTCGAGTGTTATTCGTTTGCGCTACCTAGCGTGATTTTGAGCAGGGCGAGACGAGTAAAGTACGCCTTATTTGGACTAGGGATAACCCCTGTTTTATTCTGTGCGAGGGCATAGACTAAGTAAAAATACTTAGATAAGGTATTGATTATTAAGTGATTGACTAAAAACAAAATAGGCTCGCGGTTCTAAACGTCAGTGACCAAAGTAGCAACTCAGGAGATAGAAATGGATCAAAATCAACATCAGTCCCATCAACGCAAGGATGATTCAGAAGACCAAGGTTTTCTTTCTCAGCCAGGACTGGGAATTGCGGTACTCAAAAATCTTGGCTATCTGGTAATTTATTTAGCAGGTATTTTTCTGGTGGTTAAATTTTTTCATTGACTGAAATCCATAGTGATATAAGTTAGAACTGGCCTTATTTCTAGTTAATCGCCAAGGTTAATTCAGGCGAAAATTTAACTTTGGCTGCTGTAGAATAATGTCTTCGATATTCGATCCCCAGCTTAATTAATTCACATGCCCATTCAGCAACTTCCTCCCCATCTTATTAACCAGATTGCCGCTGGTGAGGTGGTTGAGCGTCCGGCTTCGGTGATTAAAGAGTTGCTGGAAAATAGTTTGGATGCGGGTGCTCAATCGGTGGTGATTGATGTGGAGCAGGGCGGGGTGAAGCGGATTCGAGTGCGGGACGATGGTTCTGGCATCGAAAAGCAGGAGATTGAGTTGGCGCTGGCTCGCCATGCCACTAGCAAGATTAGCAGTATGGAGGATCTGGAGCAGGTTTTGAGCATGGGGTTTCGTGGTGAGGCGTTGCCAAGTATTGCGTCTGTTTCGCGATTATCGCTGACATCCGCGGTGGAGAGTGCAGAAACCGGTTGGCAGTTGCAGCTGGATGGCGGCGCTGAACTACAGGATTTACAGCCTTATCCTCATCCGAGCGGGACGACGGTCGAGGTGCAGGATTTATTCTATAACGTCCCGGCCCGGCGTAAATTTTTAAAGGCTGAGCGCACCGAGTTTAATCATCTGGAGCAGGTGGTGCGGCGGCTGGCATTGAGTTATTTCGATGTCGGTTTCGAGTTACGCCACAATCAGCGGGAATCAATGCGTTTGCCGCCAGCCAAAGATCAGCAGGCGATGGATCGGCGCGTGGCGCAGATTTGCGGCAATCAGTTTATCGAGCAATCGGTGGTGATTGATGAGTCCGGTGCCGAGTTGCGTTTATGGGGCTGGATAGGCCTGCCGGCGTTTTCGCGTAGCCAGATGGATATGCAATATTTCTATGTCAATGGGCGGATGATTCGAGACAAAGTGGTGAATCATGCGGTCAAACTCGGCTATCAGGACGTGCTTTTTCACGGGCGGTTTCCAGCGTTTGTGTTGCATCTGGAGATTGATCCAAAACTGGTGGATGTGAATGCGCATCCCACCAAGCATGAGGTGCGCTTTCGGGATTCGCGCATGGTACATGGCTTTATCAGTAAGACCATCAAGCGGTTGCTGGGTGAGCTGACACCGGAAAATTCAGCGGTAAATGCGCTGCCAGCAACCATTACGACTGCAGCTGGAGATCAATCTACCGGTTCCACGCTGCCACTAAATTTACCTGAAACTGCGGGAAGCGCGCGCTATTTTTCATCGCCAGATTTGCCTTCGCAGCGGCAGGTGAGTGAGCAATTGGCTGGCTATCAAGCTTTATCAGATGGGATTAAACAGACCACGCAGCTCCATTCTTCTGAATCCGGTGTGGCTCCGATGGGCTATGCCGTGGCGCAGCTACACGGAATATATATCCTGGCGCAAAATGAGCAGGGTTTGGTTGTGGTGGATATGCATGCCGCACATGAACGCATCACCTATGAGCGGATGAAACAGATCCACGCCCAGAACGGTATGCGCTCGCAGCCATTGTTGGTGCCTGTCAGTATCAGCGTGAGCCGCCGGGAAGCGGATTTGGTCGAATCGAGTCAAGAGGTTCTGGATGGCCTCGGAGTGTCGCTGGATCGCAGTGGGCCGGAGCAGGTCATTATTCGTGCCGTGCCATCGCTGCTTAGAAATGCTGATGCTGAGGCGTTGGTGCGTGATTTACTGGCAGATTTGGTTGAGCGTGGCAGCAGTTCGAAAATGGTCGAGGCGATCAATGAGATTCTTTCGACCATGGCATGTCATGGCTCTGTTCGCGCCAATCGCCGCCTGACAATTGATGAGATGAACAGCTTGTTGCGCGATATGGAAGCCACCGAGCGTAGCGGTCAATGTAATCATGGTCGGCCAACCTGGGTGCAAATGAGCATTGATCAGCTGGACAAATTGTTTATGCGGGGGCAGTGATGGCTAAGCCTGACCTGATTTGCCTGATGGGCCCGACCGCCGCAGGAAAAACCGGTCTGGCAGTGGAGATGGTCAAGCAGCATCCACTGGAAATTATCAGCGTTGATTCTGCGCAGGTTTACCAGCAGATGGATATCGGCACTGCCAAGCCGGATGCACAGACACTGGCGCTGGCACCACATCGACTGATTGATTTTCGTAGTCCCGCTGAAGCCTATTCCGCCGCGCGGTTTTGTAGCGATGCAAAACGGGAGATTAGCGAGATTAAAGCCGCTGGCAAAACCCCGTTTCTGGTCGGTGGAACGCTGCTGTATTTTCGTGCACTACTGGAAGGTATGTCGGAGTTGCCCGCAGCGCATCCGCCCACTCGGGCGAAAATTATTGCTGAGGCGCAAGAGCAGGGTTGGCAGGCATTGCATCAACAACTCGCAGAAATCGATCCTCAATCAGCCACGCGAATTCATCCAAACGATCCGCAGCGTTTGCAACGTGCGTTGGAAGTCTATCGCCTTAGTGGCAAGACTATGACCGAGCTGCAGCAGCACACTTCCGGCGGCTTGGGTGAAGACTTTAACGTCATTAAAATCGCTTTAATCCCACAAGATCGTAGCCTGCTACACGCTCGAATCGAGCGCCGATTTCACCAGATGCTCGATCAAGGATTGGTGAGCGAAGTGCAAGATCTTTACCATCGTGGCGATCTCAACGAGACGTTACCCGCGATACGCTCGGTGGGGTATCGGCAGGTCTGGCAGCATCTTGCGGGTGAGTTAAGCTATGACGAAATGATCGAAAAAGGCATTATCGCAACACGTCAGTTGGCTAAGCGTCAGCTAACGTGGCTGCGTAGCGAACATGCCGATATTGTGCTTGATCCGTTTAGACAGAATCTAAAAGAGCAGATCGTTCGTATAAATGAAAATTTTCTTAAACTTAATTAAGAATATGCTATATTTCCTTGACAGGGTAAGATTTATCGGTCGGGTTTTAGTGAACGATTTGTTACCTTCTCTGTCTCCACTCAATAATTATTATTCACAAAAATACACATAGGTGAGCTATGGCTAAAGGGCAAACTTTACAAGAACCCTTTCTGAACGCGCTTCGTAAGGAACGTGTCCCGGTTTCAATTTATCTTGTTAATGGCATTAAGCTGACAGGTCAGGTGGATTCATTTGATCAATTTGTTGTGCTGCTCAGAAACAGTGTCAATCAAATGGTGTACAAACACGCTATTTCTACGATTGTCCCTTCTAAAGCAGTCAAGTTACCGATTCCTGACGACGGCGACGAAGACTAACTTTCCGATCCTGATGATGTTGATGGCCAGTCTATCAACGGCTTTTCAGCGCCCATCAACATAATGTTGTTGGGTGCTAGTACTTCAACAACATTATGTTGATGGGTGAGTGAGTCATCAAGCGGTTAGATGTGGTTTTATTTTTATGAGACATAGTGGTTCTCTGGCGATTAAAAATTAAGCTGCAGATGACCGCTTGAAGGCTCACCCGAAGGGCGCAAACCAACGTGTCCAGCACGGCGTGGCCTACAGGGATCGTAGGTCAGGGGCGGAAGCTTTATTGCTACTTGACATAGAACCACTATAGCTTCACAGAATGCTTTGTTCTGAACACGTTGGTTTGCGCTCACCCATCAATATAATATTGTTGGAGTACTACATATGTTTGAAAGACATGAAGGTGGCGAACTCGCGCTGTTGGTGCAGGTTAATTTCAATTCAGCCGATTCATCTGCCGATAGTGCCGAGCTGGAAGAACTGACTTTATCCACAGGCGCGAAAATTGCCGGCATTATCCACACCAGTAGAAAATCTGCTGACGCACGTTTTTTCATTGGCACCGGAAAAGTGGAAGAAATTACGGCAGCTGTGGCTGAAAAACAGGTCGATGTCGTCATCTTTAATCACCCTCTGAGTCCCAGCCAGGAGCGAAATCTTGAGGCTGAAATTCACTGTCGGGTGCTGGATCGAACCACGTTAATACTCGATATCTTTGCACAGCGCGCTCGTTCGCACGAAGGTAAGCTGCAAGTCGAGCTCGCGCAGCTCAAACATATGTCCACACGCCTGATTCGCGGCTGGACCCATCTGGAACGCCAGAAGGGTGGTATTGGCATGCGTGGTCCTGGTGAGAAACAGCTGGAAACAGATCGACGCTTGCTCAATGAGCGAATTAAAGCCATCCAGAGTCGTCTGGATAAAGTTAAGGTGCAGCGCAATCAAGGTCGCCAGGCGCGCCGCAAGGCAGAGATCCCGACAGTTTCTTTGGTTGGCTATACCAACGCTGGCAAGTCCACGTTATTTAATGCCTTAAGCGGTGCTAACGTGTATGCGGCCGATCAACTTTTCGCCACGCTCGATCCTACATTACGGCGCGTTCAGCTACCGGGTGGGTTAAATGTAGTGTTGGCAGATACGGTAGGTTTTATTCGCCAGCTGCCGCATGACTTGGTGGTCGCTTTTCGTGCCACCTTGCAAGAAACCGAAGAAGCCGATTTACTGCTACATATTGTCGATGCGAGCGATTCGGAGCGCGACGACAATATTCAGCAAGTCAATAATGTACTAAAAGAAATTGCGGCAGATAAATTACCGCAATTAATGGTATTTAACAAAATAGATTTAACTGAATTAAAGCCTCGTGCCGAGGATAACTCTGAGGGCGAACCTGATCGAGTCTGGTTGTCTGCAAAGTCGGGTGAGGGTATCAAGCTTTTGATCGAACAGATTAGCCAATTTTTTCAGGGCGAGGTGGTTCGCGGAAAAATTAATCTACCCATGAATGCAGGGCAACTCAGAGCTGAATTGTTTGAAAAAGATGTGGTTGTGAATGAGCAAGTCACGGACGAAGGTTTTTGGAATTTGGAAGTATGTCTACCCAATGCTTTATACCAACAGCTCAAACATCGGTATGCAGAAATGCCGCAGCTAGATGATGCTTAGCCCCACTTAGCGTAGCGTGAATTCCACGGGCTAAAGAACAAATAACCGCAATGAATTATAGCTAAAGGGATTGAAATGAAAAAATATCACGTATACGCATTGGGCAATGCATTGGTCGATATGGAATTTGAAGTTGATGATAAATTTCTCAACGAGAATAGCGTAGAAAAGGGTGTTATGACACTGGTTGAAGAAGATCGCCAGCATGAATTAATGTGCCAGCTTGACGCTTTTGAAGGCAATAAAGCCAGTGGCGGTTCGGCCGCAAATACGATTATTGCCGTGGCCGCTTTTGGTGGAAACAGCTTTTATTCCTGCCGCGTTTCTAACGATGAGCTGGGCGATTTTTATATGCATGATTTACATGCCGCTGGCGTTGATTCTAATTTAAACAGTAATCGCCCCGAAGGCATTACCGGAAAATGTCTGGTAATGGTGACAGACGATGCTGAGCGAACCATGAATTCTTTTCTCGGTATTTCCGCAACATTAGATTCTGGTGATTTGGATGCGGATGCAATCCGTCATTCAGACTATCTCTACATGGAAGGCTACTTAGTCTCGTCGCCTACCGGCAAGCAAGCAACGCTTGATGCGCGAGAAATCGCCAAACAAGCTGGTGTGAAAATCGCATTGACTTTTTCTGACCCTGCAATGGTGCAATTTTTTCATGATGGTTTGCAGGAAATGGTCGGCGATGGCGTGGATTTGCTTTTTTGTAATGAAGATGAAGCTATGGCTTATACTAAAAAAGATACAATAGAAGCTGCTATAGAAGCGCTAAAGCCAATTGCAAAAACATTTGCCGTAACACTAGGCAGTAAAGGCGCATTGTTGTTCGATGGCGAAAAAGAAATTCACATCGAGCCAAACGCTGTCACTGCAATAGACAGTAATGGCGCTGGTGATATGTTTGCAGGCGCGTTCCTATACGCTATAACCCACGGTAAATCGTATGAAGAAGCTGGGAAATTGGCCAGCCTTGCATCCTCAAAAGTCGTTAGTCAATTTGGTCCCCGTTTGCCCTTGGATGAGCACAGATTTTTGTTGGATATGGTCTAGCATCATTAGGTTTCATGTAAGCACGATCAAGCGTAGCGGATCGGGTAACTACTTTATTCGCCAATTAAAACAGAAGAGATGCCCTTAACATCTTATGAGTTATACCCTCGCAATTGATCAAGGCACCCAAAGCAGTCGGGCTGTCTTATTTAATAGTGCGGGTGAAATCGTTGCTCGACAGCAGCAAGCGATAGGCATCAACCGAATCAAAAAAGGTTATGTCGAGCAGGATGCAGAAGAAACTCTTAACTCAGTTAAAAAGGTAATTAAACGCATCCTCGTCGAATTATCTACGACGCAGAGAGCATCGATAACTGCTTGTGGTATTTGTACTCAGCGGTCCTCGGTTGTCGCTTGTGATCGAGATGGTCAAGCGTTAAGTCCTGTAATCAGCTGGCAAGACACGCGGGAGAGCGAGTGGTTGCGGTCGCTGCGTAATGTGCAAGACACAATTCAGAATATTTCTGGTTTACCTTTAACGCCACACTATGGTGCAAGCAAGTTTCGCTGGCTTAGTGATCACGCGAATAGCCTGAATGATAATCAGATGTTGTTAGCACCTCTGGTTAGCTATTTACTGCTCAATTTAATTAACGAAAAACCATTTTTTGTAGATCACAGTAATGCACAGCGAACGCAATTAATGGATATTCAAACATTAAACTGGTCACCTACTCTGCTAGAGACTTTTAATATTTCCCGGTCATCGCTACCCAAATGTAAACCAGTAGTTTTTGATTATGGTGATTTGCTCGATACCGGTATCAAGGTGCAAGCTGTTTGTGGAGATCAAAATGCTGTTTTTTCAGGCGCGGGAAATATCGGTTCCGACACTGCGGTACTTAACTTAGGCACAGGCGCATTTATTTTGTCTCTGAAATTACAGCGTAAATCAGACAAAAAACTATTAACGACTGTTATTAAGTCTGATGAGCTATCGGTGGTTTACGCGTTAGAAGGCACGGTAAATGGTGCAGGCAGTGCGTTAAGCTGGGCAAGCGAAAAATATAATCTCGACGATTTGAAAAAACGACTACCTGGCTGGTTAGCATCTGTTGACCATCCTCCTGTATTTATTAATGCTATCGGTGGAATCGGTAGTCCGTGGTGGGCGAATCATATAGCGCCGCAGTTTGTTGATGATGGTGAGTATGAGAAACAGTACGGCAAAGCAGAGATCGCAGTTGCAGTGATAGAAAGTATTATTTTCTTACTCAAGGACAATTTATCAGTCATGCAGCAAGAAAATGCGATTAAACGCATTCAAGTGAGCGGTGGTTTATCCAACCTTGATGGGCTATGTCAAAAACTTGCGAACCTTTCCGGCTTGCCGGTTGCACGCGTTGAGAATATCGAAGCCTCTGCGCGCGGAGTTGCATGGCTTGCCGCAGGAGAGCCCTCTAACTGGCAACAAACCGTCTCGGCACAGTTTGACCCGGGAATGGATTCAAATTTAAAAAATCGCTATCAGTTATTTCAAACAAAGCTCATAGAATTAATCGCCGCATGAGAATTCCGAAATTGGTAGGCCATCGCGGGTACATGGCTAAATATCCAGAAAACACACTGATTGGAATTAAGGCCGCATTACGAGCGGGTGCTTGTCTGGTTGAATTTGATGTGCAAATGAGCGGGCAGGGGGAGCTAGTCGTTATTCATGATCAAAACCTAGATCGAACCTCAGGCATCAAGCTGGATGTGTTTTCATCAGGATATGCAGAAATAAAGAAAATCAGTGTGCATCAACCGGATTTATTTTTAGATAAGTTTATCGGTGTAGAAATGCCTTTATTAAAAACTGTTCTGGATCTCTTTTCTGACTTTAACGCTGCGACAGCGGTTGTGGAAATTAAAAAAGAAAGTCTTGAAAAATGGGGGGTAGAAGCGGTCATGGATGCGCTACTGACAGAGCTTGAAGCGCATCAGACTAAGTGCCTACTAATTTCATTTGACTTATCAGCTCTGGAGTATGCAAGAGAGCATTCGAACATCTCGATAGGATGGGTGTTGAAGTTTTACGATGGCGCATCTCTTGATCGTGCAAAAAAGTTAAGCCCCGAAGTTTTAATCTGTAACCAAAGAAAAATCCCTCAGGGTGAAGCGCCAAAAAAAGGAAATTGGCAATGGATGTTGTACGACATCACAGACCCAGAGGAGGCATTACGCTATGCCGATCTAGGTGTCGATATGATAGAAACCGCAGATATTGCTACGATGCTGAACAATCACCAATTAAACAAAAAAGGCTGCCGTAATGGATTATGATGTTGTCGTTATTGGTGCGGGCATTCAGGGTGCCGGCGTTGCTCAGGCCGCTGCCGCTGCGGGTTATAGTGTGCTTGTTTTAGAACAATATTCTGAACCAGCGTGCGGTACCTCCAGCCGCTCTTCAAAACTCATTCACGGTGGTCTTCGCTATCTTGAAACGGGACAGTTTTCACTGGTGCGCGAATGCTTACATGAGCGCAAAACTTTGCTTAAAACTGCGCCGCATTTGGTCGAACTAAAACCGTTTCATATTCCTGTATATCAGCATACCAGTCGCCCCGCGTGGAAAATCGGAGTTGGTCTGGCAATTTATTCGCTATTAAGCCGCAAGCGTTTTTATCGAATTAAACGCAACCAATGGGATCAACTCGATGGCCTCAATACCAAAGAGCTTAAAACCGTTTATAGCTATTATGATGCTCAAACGGACGACGTGAAATTAACTGCCGCGGTGCTGGAGTCTGCACGACAGCTACAAGCAGAGGTGAGTTTTAATAGCGATTTTAAAGCGGCAAGCATTACCGATCACTGTTGTGAAATCAGCTTTCTAAATGCACAGGGTGAGCAGCATATTAAAAGTCACGTGTTAGTCAATGCAACGGGTCCCTGGGTAGCAAATTCAGCTAAAAATATTTCTCCTACTGGTGAGTTACCTCGGGTAGATTTAGTTCAGGGAGCGCATATAGAAATACCCGGTCGCGCGCAGATGGGTATGTATTATCTGGAAACTCTGGAAGATAAACGTGCGGTATTTGTAATGCCGTGGAAAGGACATCTGCTGGTTGGAACGACAGAGAATGACTACAATGGTAAGCCAGAAGATGTGGCGCCACTAGAGCAGGAAATAGAATATTTATTGTCTGTTTACAATCACTATTTCAATGCAACACTAGCGCGCAGTGACGTAATAAACGCGTTCGCCGGGTTACGAGTTTTACCGCAAGGCAGCGGTACCGCATTTTCTCGACCTCGCGATACATTGTTAGTTGGCGATAAGGCAGGTAGACCTAGAGCGGTGAGTTTATACGGCGGAAAGCTAACAGCGTATCGCGCCACTGCTGAGGATGTCATCAAAATGTTAACGCCTGCTTTACCGGAAAGAAAGAAGGTTAAAGATACTAAAACGCTTAAATTACCGGTTTTGTGAGTTGAGATAGTTAGGATGAATACCTATTAGCTAATCAATCCTTCAACCAAAATCTTGATTTTCTTGATCTGCTTTTCCCCGTAATTAAACGGGAGTTTTTTAAACCCTTGTTTGGGCGCTGCTTTGGTCTTCTCGATAAATTTATCAATGATGCTTTCACAATCTGTAAATGATCCGGAATCCCAGTCATAGTAGCGAGGGTATACTAATAACGCTCCTGCAATGAGTTCATTAATGGATAATTTTTTCCCGGGAGTTAGCAATACCGATAAATCGGTCGTCAGATCCCAGCCAGCATAGAAAGGTCGTCCATAGGTTGTGACGGGAATACCTTTGATCAGGGCTTCAAACCCTACTATTGAAGATAGGGTATGCACTTCGTCTACGGTCTCCAGGCAAGTGGGTATATCGCTTAACTCTACGTATTGGTCACAGTGTTTTAATACGGTATCAGGATGAACTTTTCCAGCAGAGCTACCGTTTGCAACTTGTGGATGTGGCTTATAAATTAAATAGGCGTCTGGATTCGCTTTTCGTACAGAATGGATTAGTGCGAGATTGGTTGTAATGTCGTTACGTGTTGCAATGGCAGCTTGTTCGCTTTCAATCTGCCCCGGTATTAGTAGAATTTTCTGATTAGTAATGGCATCTGTTTTTAGTACCAATCTGGATTCTCTCGAAGCGGCAATCTTGTGCCGGATAGATGCAGATTTTTTAATTTGGTAGGTGGTGAACTTCGTATTTTTCAAGATCGAGTCAAGCGTACTGGATTTAGAGGAAGTGTTGTAAATGTTTTCGTTATCCAGTAACAGTGAAACCGGTTGAGCTGATTTGGACTCAAACCCCAAAGATTCTAAAAAACCATTTTCAAGTTTGATCGGCTGTTGACCGGTGATCGCGATTAATTCTTCAAGTCTGTCTGGCCTGCGTGTTCTCCAAATAGCAACACGGTCACCTGGTTTGATACCAGCTTGTTTGGCGGCGCTAACTGATTTTACAAAAACGATTCTGTTTTTAGATGAGCGTAAAAAAGGTTTTATGTTGGCTCGTGTCCAGTGGCGTACGCCAAAACAAAAAATATCTGCCTGGTTCTTAGTTTCAAATATCTGTTGTTCCTTGATATATTCCAGCGCTGAAAAAATATTGCAGTGCTTTCCTGAAACCGGGTGAACGTAGTGGCTATACAAAATATAAGCAGCAGAAAATATTTCTTCAGTGCTGCGTAGCTTTTGACGTCTTAAGCATTCAGATCGATCATCGGTCGCTCCCCATCCAGCGTAAAAAGGAAGGCCAAAACAGACGACTTCTTTACCCGAAAGCAGTGCTTCGAATCCAAAATGGGAAGAATTAACGTATACCTTGTCTATTTTATCTAGTAATGCGCCAGGATTATAGTTTTCTTCTATTAGCTCAATGCGCGGATGTTTGTAAAAGCCAGTTAAAATACTTTTATTCGACCCTGTAAACGTTTCTGCCATGAGCTTGATATAAATTTTGGCAGATGGGTTTTCAAGTAACGCAGAAGTTACCATGTTATCAACATCCACATCAGAGCCAAATTTAATGCTTGGGTCGTTTATCTGTTGATCAACTATAAGAATATTGGGTTGTTCGCTAGAGAATCTATTTAAGGGTATCGGTTCATTTCCTGTGTATTTTGACAGCTTATTTTCACGGATGAAACTGATTGCTTTTTTGGCTTTGGCAGTTAGTTTTTTATTAAAAGTTTTGTCCTCACCATTAAGTAAGTCTTCTAGGGAAGATCGAGTTTTTGAGTCGTAGTGAATGCCTGTTGGATCTATAACAATTGATATTCTAGGCATGCTATTTTTACCGCAACCGATAAATCCATCCTCAATTGTCTGGAATTCAAGATTATAAAAATCAGCGGTTTGTCGGGCGTTAGTCGCGTTTAAGTCTTGTCCCCAGCCGACGATTAAATCCAGATTTTTACAGGTTGAAGGCGAAGGAAACAAGGCTATGTTGTCGGTGCCAAGGAAGCGATTAATATGCTTGATTAAATGTATGTCTTTTGAAAACGTGCCTACGTTCATTTCTCTATCCTCGTCCATAAGAAATAGTATGAGTGAGAAACCTTTCTGCTGAAGTTATTACTTGGTCTTGATATAGAAGTGCTGCGTTCTTAGTGACGAAATAACATTTCTAATTTAAAGAGTGTTTAAGTGATAATGCTGCCCAAAGAGATTTCATTTAAACCGTTTTCACGTTGTTAGATGTTATAAGTATATGCGTGTGAACGGGATAGTTAAGAGCGAGGCCGCTATCATCCTTGATGCGCCTACACCTTAACTTGGATTAATTTCACCATAATGTGATACATAAATTTGTGAGATTTGTCACATCTGGTTTTGGGGCTGGATTGAATGTGATTTTTTACCGGATAAGTGGTCGGTGGTTATTCTTTAAGCAGGTAATTGTCGTCACCCCGGTAATTGTTTGCCGCAACTGATTGCCGCTAGCGTAGCGTTAATTAGAATGACAGGGGGGCTGGAGCCTGATAACGCACGTCCTGATTAACCAGGGGGCAATGAAAAGCAAGAGATGCGGCAACCAGCAACAGGTTTTCCTGATCTTCTGATTTTCCGTACAAGCGGTCGCCTACAACCGGAAACCCCATTCCCTTGAGATGACGTCGGATTTGATGCTTGCGGCCAGTCTCGATACCCACCTCCAGTAACGAACGATTGCTGGATTGATCGTAAGACAATCTCTTGATGCTGCTTTTAGCGCGCTTCTCATCCAGCTCATCTTCAATAACCTGCGGCCAGATTGACTCCGGGAACTCACCATGAACGATCACTTGATAACGCTTGTCGATCTGCCTGTTCCGAAACAGGGCTGAAAGTGCGCTGGCAGTCTTTTTGTTATGCGCGAGTAAAAGCAGCCCGCTAGCAGCGCGATCCAGGCGATGTACTAAAGTGGCGGTCCTTTGAGGCTCAAGATGTTGCTCGGCCCAGCGGTAGATTGTGCAGTGATCGCCCCATTTAGAACCTTGTGAAAACATACCGTAAGGTTTGCTCCAAACACTATAGCCTCCCATGTCTTTGATTAGCGTTGCGGCTTCGGGTTGCATTGCCAGTACCTGCTCATCATAGTGGATAGCTAGCTGATCGCCTGGTTGTAGTATCCGCTTAGTGCGACGCAAGCGGTGCGGCTTTGCACCTGCCTGACTCAGCCAAACAGCGCCTTTACTCATCGCTTGCTTGATCTTTCGTTTCGAGAGTGGTGTGGCAGCAGCGAGAAGATCGACCACACTTTGATCAGGCTCGTTAACAATGACCTCTTGCTCGAACGTATCTATTACTAAAGTATCTATTACTAAAGATTCCACTGCTGTTGTATTCCGAGTAGTCAAAATGAGGTTACAAGTAATTATTGTTTCGATATTATCCTCCTGAATGCGGTCATCTATCCAGTTTTAAACCAATGGTAATTCAAAAACATAATGCCGACTGTGGGGAGTACTATGCATGCAAGACAGAATTCTCCGCAGAATTTAATGCTTTACTGGCCAGTCGCTTTGGTGCCGAGAAAGAAAATAGTGCGACCAAGAAGACCCATTACTTTGAAGGGAGATACGAAAATATTTATATAGAACAAAATAAAATTCCTCAACTGCAACAAGTGCTAGCAGTAGCCATACTGGCAGCCGAAGAAATCCTGAGCCTGGAAAAATCATCTATCCGAGCGGGGTTCTGGTTCAATGAAATGCCCCCGGGCCATAGAACAATCGCGCATCGCCATGATGATGGCGACGAGTTGCTCTCCGCTGTCTACTATATCAACGTGCCTAAGGATTCCGGTCGATTGATATTAGGCACTGGAGTGTCTTCTTCAATAGTCCAGCCAATTTCAGGAATGTTAATATTTTTCCCTCCGACAATGGTTCACGAGGTAGAAAAAAATCAATCGCTAGAAACACGTTTATCTATGGGTATCAATTTTGGAAAAATCGGCGATTAGATAGAAAATCTGTACCACCATATTTTTTCTCGATGATGGCGAGATGATAAATAACTACCAAGAGCACAGCAATACCTCGTAGCCCTTGAATATTTTGAATTTTTTTATGGTTCATTAAATCGGAATAATAGGTTCGCTTTAACCTCAGTTCAATTTTTACTAAACCAGTTTTCAGCGTTCTTAATGTCTTTTTTAATTTGTGCTACTAGTGCCTCAAAGTCCTCAAACTTCTGCTCATTGCGGAGCTTTTTAAGCCAGTGAACGGTGATCCGTTGGCCGTATAAGTCACCACTGAAATTGAGTAAATGAATTTCAGCAAGAAACCCTTTGGCGTTGAAGGTGGGGCGGGTGCCGATGTTGGCAACGCCATTGCCAAGCCCTTCTACTTTGACTGCAAATACACCCTTGAGTGGTGAGATAGGCCGGTTGGCGCGAATATTTAAGGTTGGGAATCCGATGGTTCTGCCGCGTTTGTCGCCGTGCATGACTTTGCCTGACATGGTGAAGGGGCGGTCTAGGAATTTTTTTGCCAGTGTGAAATTTCCTTCGCTCAGGGCTTGGCGGACACGGGAGCTGGAAACACGTTGTCCGTCATTGCAGAGAAACGTGTGAGTGTCCATGACGTCGAAGCCGTGTTCTTCTCCGGCTTTTTTCAGTAGCTCGAAGTCGCCTGTGCGGTTTTTGCCAAAGCGAAAATCATCGCCTACGACTAGCTGTTTTATTTTCAGCCCATCGATCAATACTTTGCGGATGAAGTCGTCAGCGGACATGTTAGCGAGGCTTGCATTGAATGGCAGGCGCAGGGTTTGATCGATGCCGAGTTGATCGAGGAGGGCAACTTTTTTGCAAAGGGGCGTTAGCCGGCCAGGGGCTTTTTCTTTGCGGAAATATTCATTGGGTGATGGATCAAAGGTGATGGCAGTTGACTGCGTTTGAAGTTTTTTGGCTTGTACGAGGACTTGCTTGATCACGGTTTGATGGCCTAAATGTACGCCGTCGAAGTTGCCGATGGTGGCAACGCTGCCTTGGTGCTCTGCACGTAAGTTACACAGTCCGCGAATGAGTTTCATGAGGGATTGGATGTGATCTGGATGAGGTGAGAAATTATATCAGGCTGAGTCGATATTTTGGTGTCGCTTTTGATTGCGATGCAGTGTGAGCCGTTATTGAGGTCTCTCAAGTACAAGTCGTGATTGACGAGAGCAGTGATTAGCTTGAATGTGACACCAGTTTTCCTGGCTTTAGACCGGTGAGCATCAATACCGAGGGATAGATGATTGCACCGAGCAGGATCAGCCCGGTTAGTGTCAGAACACGTCTTAACACACTCCAGGTTTGCCATACATCCAGCTCCGGCGTGAAGACATAAATTGCGGTGCCCATCGCCACTAGCGCGATTGCGATTTGAATAAGCATTTGTCCCCAGCCCTTGCCAGGTGTGTAGACGCCTTGCTGTTTGAGTTTACGAAATAACAGGATCGCGTTAACCCACGCCGCAGAAGCGGTGCACAGCGCCAGCGCAGCATGCGGTGCGTAACCACCGAGCTTGAACCACGGCAGGAAGATAATGCCATAGAGGGCGATATTAGTGAGGATGGCGATAATCGCGATGCGTACCGGCGTGGTGGTGTCCTGTCTGGCGAAGAAGCCGGGCATGAGGATTTTTACCAAAGCAAAACCGGGCAGGCCGATGGCGTAAACGGCGAGGCTGATGGAGGTCATCTGCGTGTCGTGTAGTGTGAAGCTCTTGTATTGCAGCAACGTGGCGAGAATTGGGCCAGCCAAGAGCATGAGTCCAAGCATCGCCGGTAGGGCAATGATTAGCCCCAGTCGCAGTGCCCAATCTAGCGTTTCGCTAAAAGCATCGCCGGTCTGGTTAGCATGTTCAGCTGAGAGCTTTGGCAAAATAACGGTGCTGATGGCGATGCCAAATAACGCCAGCGGCAATTCGACAAAACGATCCGAAAAATATAGCCAGGAGATACTGCCGGTCATTAGGAAAGAGGCGAGCAGCGTATTTAGCAGCATATTGATTTGCGCGGCAGATGATCCAACCAACGCTGGCAGCATCAACTTGATGATTTTCTTAACCCCGGCATGGCCTCGTCGAAAGCGGGGTTTAGGAATCAAACCAATTTTCCACAGCGCAGGAATTTGAAACGCCAGTTGCACGATGCCCGCAAAGAACACGCCCCAGGCAAGCGCAGTAATGGGCCTGTCAAGCAACGGTGCGAGCCACAGCGCAGCGGCAATCAACGTAAGGTTAAGAAACACCGGAGTAAAAGCGGGTACTGCAAATTTACCGTGGCTATTGAGAATACCACCCGCCAAAGCCGTCAGAGAGATAAACAATAAATACGGAAACGTTAGCCGCAGCATCTCGGTAGCGAGCGCTTGTTGATCCGCATTGTCGCGAAAACCGGGGGCAAAAATCAGGATGATAAAAGGTGCCGCAATAATACCAATAGCGGTAATAAAGCTAAGGACTAAAGTGAGTGTTCCAGCGACATGATTGGCTAAATCATGCAGCTCTTCATCAGAGCGGTTTTCTCGATATTCAGTAAAAACCGGAACAAACGCTTGAGCAAATGCACCTTCCGCAAACATACGACGCAGCAAATTAGGAATGCGAAATGCGACAAAAAACGCATCCGTCAGTCCAGATGCGCCAAAAGTCACCGCCACCACCATATCCCGAACAAAGCCTAAAATGCGCGAAGGTAGGGTCATGCCACTGACAATGGCAGAGGATTTAAACAGACTTTTGCTCATCGAAAGGCGTGCTGAGAATGTTGGATGGGTAAGCGTAGCTTATTCGGTGCTTAAACTGAATGAAATTGGGCTGGTCAGCTAGAGTATTTGATTAATTCCGAGTGACAGAATGTGTAATCCAAGCTAGCATGCCGGCATGTTTTCTACACCTCCACTCAATATCATCGCCGACGAAATGAAGGCGGTCGATGAACTCATAATAAAGCGCCTTTCTTCAGACGTTGTCCTCATCAATCAGATGGGGCATTACATCGTCCAAAATGGTGGTAAACGGCTTCGCCCTGCGTTGGTGCTGCTATCTGCTGGCGTTTGCGGTCATTCGGGTCAGGATGCTCGCTTGATGGCGGCGATTGTTGAATTTATCCACACGGCAACTTTGCTGCATGATGATGTGGTGGATGAGTCCGATATGCGTCGTGGGCATGAGACTGCCAATGCGGTTTGGGGTAATGAGGCGAGTGTTCTGGTTGGGGATTTTCTGTATTCGCGTTCCTTTGAGTTGATGGTCGAGCTTGAGCGCATGCGAGTGATGGAAATTTTTGCTCACACCACTAATTTGATTGCTGCCGGCGAAGTGATGCAGCTGATGAATGTGAATGATGCAGAAACCACCGAAGAAAGATATTTTCAGGTGATCGAACGCAAAACGGCAAAATTGTTTGAAGCCGCGTGTCAGCTAGGTGCGGTAACTTCCGACGCCAGTCCGGAGGATGAAGCAGCGCTGGCAAAATACGGTTTGCATTTAGGCAATGCTTTTCAGATTGTTGATGATGTGCTCGATTACACTGCCAGTGAAGAAAAGCTCGGCAAAGAACTGGGCGATGATCTGGCAGAAGGCAAACCCACATTGCCTCTTATCTATGCGATGCAGGTGGGTGATGAGGCGCAAACTAAATTAATCCGCGAAGCCATTGAAGCGGGAGATCGAAATTTAATTGACGCAGTGATGGAGGTGGTTAAGGCAACCGGTGCAATTGAGTATTCCATGCAAAGAGCAGTCAAAGAGGCTGATCTTGCGTTGGAGCAATTACATCGGCTATCCAACTCAGAATATAAAGATGCGCTGGAGTTTGTTGTTAATCTTGCTGTGCAGCGCGAGTATTAGGCGGATAGCTTAAGGGCATCTCTAAAAATAGAAGTGTTGCTGAGGGAAATCAGGAATAGTGCATTTTTTACGC
>CAZNYF010000045.1:0-13568 GCA_964577195.1 uncultured Thiotrichales bacterium
TATCCTGTGTCTGGTTCCATTTATCTGTGTAGGCCAAGAATACTAGAATGTTGGTTCACATTTAGTTGTGATCTTAAGCGCATTTATTTTACTCGACAGAAGGTATTGTTTTCCGCATAGAAAGCTCAAGTCAGGTTATTGGACTACTTAAGGGCGTCTCTAAAAATACAAGTACCACTGAGGAAAACCAGGAACAGCACCTTTTTTATGCGAAAACTCGTTAAATACACCCAGTATTCGCCTCATTTGCGCATAAAAAATGCACTATTCCTGATTTCCCTCAGCAACACTTCTATTTTTAGAGACGCCCTTAATCTGGCTGGCAAAAAACAACAATAACAATAAAACCACCGTAGTGTGGATTATCAGAGAATGTATGTTTAAAAAAATTCGGATCACCTTACTACTCGCGATTTTGGTGGTGGTCAGCGGGCAAACAATCTCCCAGCAGCTGCGTAGCTCAGCATGGAATGAAACGCTTAATGTGACTATTTATCCCGTTAATGGCGATGGTGAATTAGCAACAGAGCGCTATCTACGCAAGCTGGATGCCAGTCGATTTAAACAGATTGAATCGTTTATGCAGGCTCAGGCTAAGGAATATGGAATAGACGGTAAGTTACTCGATATCTCAGTTGCGCCATTGGTCAAAACCATGCCGCCAATGCCACCAGAGGGTCAGGGTATTTTAAGCTCCGTGCTGTTTAGTCTGAGATTAAGAATTTGGGGGTTCTTGCATCAAAATTCTGATTTTTCATCTGACATTCGCATGTTCGTTGTGTATTACGACCCGGAAGAATCTATCGAAATTCCACGCTCCGTAGCACTACGCAAAGGTATGATTGGTCTGGTCAATGTGTTTGCAGATGAGTCAATGGAGGGGATGAATAATTTCGTCATCAATCATGAAATGCTGCATACACTGGGCGCTACGGACAAATACCATCTGGATACCAATCATCCCTATTTTCCAGAAGGCTATGCCAGACCTTTCCAGTTCGAGCGACATAAACAAGTCAAAGCGGAAATTATGGGCGGGAGAATTCCGATTGGGCCGCGCAACGCGATTATTCCCGAATCACTGAATCAGGCGATGATTGGGAGTTATACCGCGCTGGAACTGAATTGGTTTAATTGATTCTGCCTTTTGCTTCAACTGTGTTTTTTAGGTTCATGGTGGCTTATGTTTTCTTTGGATAGTCAAACGACAATAGCAGCGCAGTTGCAGGCTTGATTAGGTTCCAGGAATCAATTTCAAATTGTAGCTGCACTACCGAGCAGGTTGGTAAATCTCGATTAACTGCCTCACAGAGCTGGTGGCTCAGACTGCTCATGGCCGGATTGTGTCCGGTTAGCGCAACGTGTGAGAAGCGGTTATCGAGTGAGCAAATGATGGAGAACAGGGCGGCAGTAGAAGCCTCATAAATTGAGTCATTTTGTAAAACCGCTTTCGCGGGAAATCCAATTTCATTGGCGATGATTTGACAGGTAGTTAAAGCGCGTTTCGCGGGGCTTGAAATCATCAAGTCAAATGATGTACCTGTGTCTAGGAGACGTTTCCCCATCATTGGTGCGTCGCTAAATCCGCGTTGATTTAGCGGTCGATCAAAGTCACGTAACAATTGATTTGACCAGCTTGATTTGGCATGACGAATCAGCGTGAGATATTTCACAGGTTTTCCTGAGGCGAAGACATTCAGTATATGATAAGTGATGTGGCTGATGGAATTTCTAACCTCTTAAATCTAAAAACTCTTCTAAAGATGATCATTGTTGATGAATAACAAGGCTCTGGAAATACTCAAAACTGTGTTTGGTTACGATCAGTTTCGTGGCGATCAGCAAACAGTCATTGATTCGCTGGTCGCGGGTGAGGATGCGCTGGTGTTGATGCCAACCGGGGGTGGAAAGTCCTTGTGCTACCAGATCCCGGCGTTGATTCGTCCAGGTACTGGCATCATTGTCTCGCCGTTGATTGCTCTGATGAAAGATCAGGTCGATGCTGTGACAACGTTAGGCATAAAAGCCGCTTGCCTCAACTCTACCTTGCACCCTCAAGCTGCTGTTGAGGTGGAAAATCAGCTCCGCCACGGGGAACTCGATCTACTCTACATCGCCCCGGAACGATTGATGACGGAACGGATGTTGAGCTTGATGGATGAGTCTTCACTGGCTCTGTTTGCGATAGACGAAGCGCACTGTGTTTCTCAGTGGGGTCACGATTTCCGGCCGGAATATCAGCAGCTTTCAATTCTTAATAACCGCTTTCCCAGCGTGCCCAGGATTGCATTAACAGCAACAGCGGATGAGCGCACCCGTGCCGAGATTGTTGCGCAACTGGGTCTGGATCAAGCGCAACATTTTGTTTCATCATTTGATCGACCTAACATTCAATATACGATTGCAGAAGGGCAAAATGCACGTGCTCGTTTATGGTCATTTCTCGAGCGAGAGCATGTGGGTGACGCTGGTATTGTTTACTGCCTGAGCCGTAAAAAAGTCGAGAGCACCGCTGAGTGGTTACAACAAAAAGGTCGCAATGCGTTGCCCTATCATGCGGGCTTACCGCCCGAGACACGGCAGCGAAATCAGGAGCTTTTCTTACGCCAGCAAGGTGTGATTATTGTCGCTACGATTGCGTTTGGCATGGGCATTGATAAGCCCGATGTACGTTTTGTTGCGCATTTGAGTTTGCCAAAAAGTATTGAAGCCTATTACCAGGAAACTGGTCGTGCGGGTCGTGATGGTACGCCTGCCAATGCGTGGATGGCGTATGGCTTGCAAGATGTGATCATGCTGCGGCAGATGGTTGAAGAATCAACCGCTGAAGAAATCCAGAAACGTATATCGATGGATAAGCTACAGTCGATGCTGGGACTGTGTGAGCTGAGTAGCTGTCGTCGCCAGACTTTACTCCAGTACTTTGGTGAGTCTTTGGCTGAACCGTGTGGCAATTGTGATAATTGCCTGGTGCCGCCGGAAATTTGGGATGGAACCGAGGCTGCTCGAAAAGCACTTTCCTGCGTGTATCGCACCGGGCAGCGTTTTGGAGTCAATTACGTTGTCGATGTGCTGGTGGGTAAGGATGATGCCAGGATTTTTCAAAATCAGCATGACCAGCTAAGTACCTACGGGATCGGAGCTGATTTTGCCCATACCGAGTGGCGACGAATCTTCCGGCAATTGATCTCAATGGGCTTCTTACGTGTCGATATGGAAAGGCATGGCGCTGTTATGTTGACGCAAACCAGTCGCCCATTGTTGCGTGGCGAGCAGCAGATTAGTTTGCGAAAGCAGGTGAAGGCAAGCGGCAAAGCGAAGAAGCCCAAACGTGTGGTAGCAGAACTCCTGGAGCCGGTTGATGAGGATTTATTTGAAGCGCTCAGAGCTGAAAGACTCAATCTGGCAACTGAGGCAGGCGTACCCCCTTATGTGGTTTTCCATGATTCAACCTTGCGAGAAATGGCTGCTTATCAACCGATGAATTCTACCGAACTGCTGGATATCAATGGTGTGGGTGAAGCCAAGCTTGAAAAGTTTGGAGAAGCGTTTTTAGCGGTAATCCAAGCATCCAGAGAAGTGAAATTTTAAGTCATAGGTTGTTGCTATAAATCAAGATAACCTGATCACAAAATTTAAAAGTGATATAAAAGGATTTCAAAAATATGCGTAAATTAACATCCAAGCAGCGTAAATAAGAGCAAGATCGACTACATTCATAGAGAGCAGCGCCTATCGAAGCGGGTTCTGACGGACAAGAAATGGAGCAGGTGAACGCATGATGTTGAGAAAAATAGCAGGTCAGATTTCTTTCACCCTATTCGCCGTGTGGGCGTCTAGCGCAACTGCAACTGAATTTTGCTCAGTCCCTGCAAATGAAACGCTCGGTGCCGTGGTTAGAGTCGGCGCGATGGACAGCGAAGGCAGTGGTGTCATCATCGGTAATAATTTAATCGCCACCGCAGCGCATGTGATTGAAGATGCGACCGAGCTAACTGTGAACGTGAATGGTATACGTCGTCACGCTGACATTATCTCTTTGTTTCCCGATCGTGATTTAGCGTTATTGCTTGCCGATACAGGCAACCAACGTCCAATTCCTATGCGCTTTAGCCTGTTGCAGCCCAAAGACAGTGTCTGGGCTATCGGTTATCCACTGGGAGGCAATCAAATAGCCAGTCACGGTCGGTATCAAGGTATGGTCGATGGTGAAATTCGCACCACTGCATCCGTCAACCTAGGCCAATCCGGTGGCGGGTTAATCTCCTGCGAAAATGGCGAGCATGTACTGGCAGGCATCATTACTGCGTTCGGCGCAATTGATATGGGTGATCACTATATTCGCCTCGATGACTATTCGATTTCCGTACCGATTGACTACGTGCTTTCGCTGATGTATGCCGAGGTAGATATCAGCAACTAGTTGCTGATTAACCATACTCTCAGCTTTTTATGTAATCAATACGCAGTCAGAATCCGTACTGAGGAGCGAGGATTTAATAACTTGCCGATTTTGACTTGCCTTTTGACTCCACAGAAGCACTAATAAAATAGTTACGTAGCCTGCTATGCGCCCATTTTATTAGCACTCCTGTGAAGGCAAAATTCTACGCCAAACTTCGGGAACTTATTAAATCCTCACTCCTGAGGGTTGATCAAAACGGTATTTTCATCGAAGATGCCCAGCATGGCTCCTCAGAAAAACTATATTGTTATCGAAGGCTCGATTGGTGTGGGTAAAACCACGCTGGCTCGGCGTCTTGCCAAAGATTTAAATGCGGCTGCACTTTTGGAACAGGTGGATGACAACCCGTTTCTACAGCACTTCTATTCCAGCCCTGAACGAATGGGTTTCCCCACCCAGCTGCACTTTTTGATGGATCGTATTGAGCAGCTCGATTTGTTGAATCAGGAAACCTTTAAGAGTTCACGCATCATTGCCGATTATCTGCTTGCCAAAGATCATTTGTTTGCCTCGCTCAATTTGTCAGAGGAAGAACTGGATTTATATCGACGAATTTACCGCAAAGTGGCTTCCCGGGTGCGGTCCCCGGATCTGGTTGTGTACTTACAGGCACCGGTGTCGGTTTTACTGGACAGAGTCACCAAACGAGGCCGGCGATTTGAAAAACCATTGGATTCGACCTATTTGGCGCGTATTAATGATGCCTATACCAATTTCTTCCATTATTATGAGGAATCACCACTATTAGTGGTCAATGCGGCAGAGATTAATTTTGCCGAGAATGACCAGGATTATCAGGCCTTGTTTGATGAGATCATGGCAAAAAATACGGGACGACGATTTTTTAATCCCATTCCCAATGGTTCATGAGTCTCTGTCACATGAAATTAAGGGCATCTCTAAAAATAGAAGTGTTGCTGAGGGAAATCAGGAATAGTGCATTTTTTACGCAAAAATGAGGCGAATACTGGGTGTATTTAACGATTTTTCGCATAAAAAAGGTGCTGTTCATGGTTTTTCTCAGTGGTGCTTGTATTTTTAGAGACGCCCTTAAGGGCATCTCTAAAAATATTCGGATAAATCGGAGCAGTCAACATGAGTGTCCAGACAGCAACTAAACAGGTCACCGTAGCAACCTTGCGTAAAATGAAACGTGAGGGTGAAAAAATCGCTTGTCTGACCGCCTATGATGCAAGCTTCTCAGCAGTTCTCGATGCTGCCGGGATGGATGTTATTCTGGTGGGAGATTCGCTCGGCATGGTGGTACAAGGACATAGCACTACCGTGCCAGTTAAAGTTGAGGACATGATTTACCACAGCCGCGCCGTTGCGAGCCGCTGCAAACGAGCGTTGCTGATGGTGGATATGCCATTTATGAGCTATACCTCGCCACAACAGGCATTGGAAAGCGCTGCCAGATTAATGCAGGACGGTGCCGGTCACATGGTTAAGCTGGAAGGAGATTCGCGTCAGGTAGAAACGGTTGAGAAGCTGGTTGAGCATGGCGTCCCGGTGTGTGCGCATATTGGCTTGCAGCCTCAGCTAATCAATAAGCTGGGCGGCTATCGAGTGCAGGGGCGAGGCGCTGATCAAGCGAAAAAAATGATCGATGATGCGCTCGCACTAGAGCAAGCAGGAGCGGATGCGATACTGCTGGAATGTGTGGTAGAACCACTTGCTGCGGAACTAACCGAGAAATTAACGATCCCAACGATTGGCATAGGTGCGAGTGTAAAATGCGATGGGCAGATTTTAGTGCTCCAGGACATTCTCGGGATTACACCGGGTAAAGCACCTAAGTTCGCACATAATTTTCTCCAGCAGGGTGGAGATATACAGGCTGCTGTCGGAGCGTACCTCCAGGCAGTTAAAAACGGGGAGTTTCCAGCAAATGAGCATATTTTTGAGCGTTAGTACATTTGATTTTTCTAGGTTAAACAATGGGTATCGACGCATGCGTTCGAGCACTCGAAACTTTTTGGTTGTTATGATTACCAGTACTCTGGGGTTCACAAGTGGTTTGTTTGCGGAAGAGCTTGAATTGTCGCTGGAAATTGATCCTGATCAGCAAGTGGTTGAATTATCTAGAGAATCAGCATCTTTCACCCCGGAAGACAGTATGGCGAATCGCAGAGCTATTTCAGGTACTCAGTTTAGTGGGGAATTTAACAAACTAAATCGGGTTGCGGACAGCGCCCAAAACCTGCCGACTGTGGCTGTACCTGCGTCGGGCGGCTTGTCTGGCAGTACGGTGAATTTTGCGGGAACACAGTTTAATCAAGTCATTACGGGCAATACAGTAGGAAATTAATCGTAAATCAGTATTTCTAACTGACTGGTATCATCTCGAAGTATTGTTCGACGGCATCTAGCTGCTGGCTTGATGAGGTCAATTGATTGATCTTCTTACGCCATCTCTGACTGTCAGGCAAGGTACTAAAATACCAACCAATGTGTTTTCTGGCTATCCTGACGCCTGCCGGTTCACCATAAAACGTGTGTAAATTTCGCAGGTGTTCCAGCATCAGCGTGGCAATCTCATTGATTCCTGGCGCTGGGAACTGCTCACCTGTTTTTAAAAAATGCGCGATTTCTCTAAAAATCCACGGTCTTCCTTGCGCGCCCCGACCAATCATAATGCCTGCAGCACCGGTTGCTTGAAAGACTTCGACAGCTTTCTTGGCGCTAGTGATGTCGCCATTGGCAATCACCGGGAGTTTGACTGCCTGACAGACTTGGCCAATGGTGTCGTATTCAGCATCACCATTGAATTTATCTTCACGGCTGCGGCCGTGAACCGTTAATAGCTGGACGCCGCTATCTTCGGCAATTTTAGCAATTTGAACTGCATTTCGAGACTCGCGGGATAAGCCTGTTCGGATTTTCAAGGTCACGGGGTGATCAGTGGCTTTGACTACTGCACAGAGAATTCGGGCTACATTTTTTTCATCACTCAGTAACGCCGATCCTGCGGCCTTACGGCAGACTTTTTTGGCAGGGCAGCCCATATTAATGTCTATGATATGCGCACCCTGATCGACGTGAAATCGTGCTGCATCTGCCATCACAGCGGCATCGTTGCCAACCAGTTGAACGATTACGGGGCTGGGTTCTTCTTGATAATGGGTGCGCAACAGAGATTTTCGACTCGAACGAGTGTCGGGATTGGATGCAACCATCTCCGATACTGTGATTCCAGCCCCCAGTTTTTTTGCGAGTATCCGAAATGGTTGATCAGTCACTCCAGCCATTGGTGCCAAGGCAAGATTGTTTGCAAACCGGTAGTTGCCAATGCTGATCGGGTGGAGCATTTGGACGCGTCTTTTTAATGCCGTAGCAAGCTTGTAGCCGGCTGTGGGAACATCTGGTTGGTGGTTGTGCTGGATGGATTAATTCCCGCACCAAGGAGAATGTACATGAGTTGTTGACCAACGTTACCTATCTCGCCCTGATGCATCATCAGGCCGGCGAGTAAGTCTTCAGCCGTTGACAATCCTGTCGGTTTTGTCGGATATTCTTCCATGAATTTGAAGCTCGTCATTTTACTCCTCGAATAATGTTGTGAGTACACTCTATTTGTAGTTTAAATTGTGTGAAATTTCAAAGACTGAATTCCAGATTATGATCTGCGTCATAAAAAAGAGCCGACAATGTCGGCCCTTTTTGTCTTACTGGGTTGTCTATCGGATCACTTAGGGCTTAGCGGTAGATAAACCTAATACAGCCCAGTCTTGCATGCCGCCACGATACCATTTGATCTTGTCAGCCGGGTAGCCGAACTTAAGTAAGTTCTTGATATTATTGGGGGACTGACCGCACCACATACCATTACAGAACATCACCAAAGTTTTGCAACTGGAGTAATCGAAAACCTTGCTGGTGTCGCCTGCTGCAATGGCTTCGTCAACAGAGAACGCATCAGCGCCTTTGACAAGTTTTACATCAAAATTATCTTGCATGATTTTCATGATGCCATCTGTGGTTGCGCCCTTCTTGGGGTTGAGCTTGGTCCACGGGAGGTTAATCGCGCCAGGGATAGTGCCTTTAGCGACCCAGTCAGGAGTACGAGAATCAACAACCAGTATATTGCTCTGACCGTGGTTATATTTCTGATCCAGATAATTGATAACTTCGTTCTCACCCAGGGTTTCTACGCCAGGCGCTAAAACGATAGGCTGGATGCAGAACGGGGGGCAAGGACGTGAAGTCTTGGCAAAAGCAGGGATAACAGTAGCGGCATTGTTTTGATCACGTTTGATCTCAGTCGCTTTACCATTGTGTTGAACGGTAACGCTCATGATGTCTGGCGTAATGCCAACAGGTTTGCCGCCTTCGGCAGTCGCTGCACCGGCAAATGCCAAGCTGCTGACGACTAATGTGGAACATAAGAGTGTGGTGAACTTCATAGGTTTCCTCCAAACAGGAAATTACTTTCTAAAGGATGGTGTTGCACTTTGTAGTGCGGGTTATTGATGATGCCGATAAGATCAGCAGCAAAAATTTGTGTGGTGGCTGCTATTCGCAATCAGGCTCTTCTTCTCCATCTTTCTTTTTTTCTCCGCCTTTCTTTTCTTCACCGTCTGCCTGGACAATGTGGTTTGCAGAGATAGAGCCGGTTTGTGCGAGTTGTCCCGCAACGCTAATTTGGCTGATTGAGAACAAAGCAACGACCAGCAGTAGAGTGACTAATTTCATGTGATTCCCTATTATTGATTACACAGATCAGCGACTATATCACTAATTTCAATGCCAGAGAAAACTTGGAGTAAAGAGACGCACAAAATTTCAAAACCTTATATATTACAAGGTTTTAGTAATTTCAAGCTAGAAAATCAGGATCGAATAAGCTGGGGTTAAACGCTAAGAGTTGTCGCAGGCCGGTTATTGTAAATCGGGTCTGGCGTTGGGCAATACCGCCACAGCATTGGTCTCGTCTGCACGGCTTGGATCGGGGTTGCAGACGATATCGGTATGTTGCCGCTCATAGGGACTCAGTTTGCCATCGTGATTGTGATCAAGGCCGTGTATGAGACGAAATCCGGCGCGAGTGCTACAGGCTGCGGCAACGACAGTTGATTGTTCAACGATGGTGATAGCTTTTGGTAACGCAGTGGCATCTGTTGATGCTTGTTTGAAATTGATTTTATCACAAGCGCCAAGCAGGGTGAGACAGAGTAGTGGTAGTAGTTTCAAGCAGCGGGTCATTTTAATCTTGTCTTTTTTAGATGTGGTAACGCAAAAACGGTGTGGTCTTCTCGGATATTGACAATTGTATACTTTAAAAATTCAATTGCTCCGTTTGAATTTGAATAAAGCTACTTAAGTCTTATGTTGATTATGCCTTAGTTTTTTGTCGGATTGCAATCAGGATAGCGCGCCGGGGGGAAGGAAGCCCTTCAATGGTTAACTCGGGATTGTCCGGGTCAATGGACTGGATTAAAGACTTTCCTTTAATCCAGTCAGTGGTTCTTTGCTCCCGAGGGGTTGTCGCAGTGATATTGATGCAGCGAATCTGTTCAAAGCCACAGCGCCTCATCCACAGTGTGAGCGTTTTTATACTGGGGATAAACCAAATATTTTTCATCCCTGCGTAGCGGCCTTCGGGTACTAGTGAATAGCCTTCATCACCATCAATTACGAGGGTTTCAAGCACTAGTTCTCCGCCGGGCTTTAGGCAGCCTCTGAGTTGTAGCAGGTGATCGATGGGGGAGGGGCGATGATATAAAACACCCATCGAAAATGCGGTATCAAATGTTTGTAAATTGATTGGAAGCTGTTCGAGGGAGAGTGGAAGTACATCCACGGGCTGGTCAGGTAAAAAGTGTTTGTTGGCTAAAAATTGATAAACGAATAATATTGTAGGATCTATGCCAACAACTCTGGCCGCACCATTTCCAAGCATTCTCCAACAGTGATAGCCATTTCCACAGCCGACATCCAGCACCAGCTTTCCGATCAGTGGTCGTATTTCATTGCTCAAGCGATCCCATTTGAGATCACTGCGCCATTCTGTATCAATCAGTTCTCCAAAAATTTCGTAAGGCCCTTTACGCCACGGCATGAATGCTCGGTAGGTATCGATAATGCTGTTGCGTGTGGGGCTATCGCAATCACTTGCTTGCCCAATACTGACGATGGGTGCATTTAGATCAAAGGATGAGGCAGGAATGTTTTGGGGCAGTGATTGTAGGGCGGCTTGCCATTGTGGCGCATGCCCGTGAGTTTTGGCTGACAGCGCCGTAGTAATTTGCTCAGGCAGTATCTCCAGCCATCTTCTTCCCGGAGTTGCTTGAAGCGCTTTGAGCAGGGCGTTGTAGTGATGAAGAGTGTCCACTCAATCCTTTGTATCGTGATCAGCAATCGCGATGTAGGCGTTAAATCCGACACAAGAAAACCAGCGATACGCAGTTGCAAAACCTGCGTTGTTCAAGCGCTGAAAATGTTGTGCATCAGTTTCCGGAACAAGTACATTTTCCAGTGCGGTTCGTTTGCGGCTGATTTCCAAATCGCTGTAGCCATTGGCACGTTTAAAATCAAGATGTAGCCCGGTGAGAAATGCTTGTTCTTGTGAATCAGCCGAGATGGTTTTCTCCGTAAGCACCAATGCCGCTCCCTTCCTCATGCCCCGGTGTATATTTGTGATTAGATCATCGCGCTCGGATTTTTTGATAAATTGAAGCGTCAGGTTAAGAATAACCAAAGACGCGTTTTCAACACGTATATTACAAATATCATCACAAATCAGTTTAACCTTTGGCTGAATGCTCGCCTGATTCGTATTTTCTCGACACTTCTCAATCATCGCTGCCGCATTATCCACGGCAATTAAATGGCAACCGCGCTGTTGAATATGGCTGCCGACAGCCACCGTAGAGCCACCTTGTGAGCAACCAAGGTCATAAATATTGCTTTCTGGCTGCACGTATTTCTCAGCGATCACTCCCAGCATTCCCAAGATGGTTGCGTATCCCGGGATCGATCGATTGATCATATCCGCAAACACATCGGCTACTGCAGCATCGAACACAAAGCGGCTTTCATCCCGGTCGGAGTCTTGATAAATATTATCGTGAGAGGTAGGCATACTGAGGGGCGTGAGGACAATTAATCCAGCAAATGCGAAACCAGTCCATCGGCCAATTTAGGCTCAAACCAGGTAGATTTTGGCGGCATGACCTCATTCGCATCTGCAACCGACATCAAATCTTCCATTCGAGTAGGGTGCAATGAAAATGCAATTGCCATCTCCCCAGCATCAACCCGACGCTCCAATTCTGACATACCTCGAATACCGCCGACGAAGTCAATGCGTTCATCCGTACGAGGATCGGTAATACCAAATAGCGGCTCAATCAAATAGGTTGCCAGCAAACTCACGTCTAACCGCCCAACCGGATCATTCTCGGGAATCAACTCTGGTTTGAGTGCCAGTCGATACCATTTCTCTTCCAGGTACATACCATACGCCGCAGGCACTTCCGGTGAGATGGATGAGTCCCAAGGTTCGACGCTAAAGTTTTGCTTGAGTTTATCCAGTAAATCCTCGGCAGATAATCCGTTTAAATCTTTAATCACCCGATTGTAATCGAGGATTTTCATCTCATGGTGCGGGAAGATGACGCTTAAAAAGGTACCATCAGAAGCATCTGCATTACCACCTCTGGTAGCGTTTACCCGCGAGGCGGACGCAGAGCGATGGTGGCCATCGGCAATATAAATCGCTGGCATGGCATCAAATAACGCGGTGAGCTGGTCGATTGTGGATTGATCCCCAATCACCCAAAGGCTGTGTTGAACCCCATCATCTGCGGTCACATCCAGAATGGGTTGACCGCTGCTGGCCACGGTAAGGATTTTATCAACCTCTGGCGTATCAGGATAAGCAAGCAGTACCGGGCCGGTTTGCGCGTTGACCGCTTCTATCTGCCGAACGCGGTCATCCTCTTTCTTTGGACGGGTGAATTCGTGTTTCCGAATCCGGTTGGAATCGTAATCTTTGACTGAAGCGGCAGCGACCAATCCGGTTTGCTGATGGGCACCCATGATGATTCGGTAGGCGTAATAGCTGGATAGTTCATCGCGAACCAATATTTCTGCATCGATGGTACGCTGAAAATTTTCAGCAGCCTTTGCATAGACGGATGGATCATAAGGGTCAGTACCGGCAGGAAGGTCTATCTCAGGTTTAGAAATATGTAGAAAACTCCAGGGTTTGCCGGTGACACGCTCACGAGCTTCCTCACTGTTGAGTACATCATAAGGTGGTGCTACTACTTCATCTGCGCGACCCGGGGCGGGTCTCAAGCCTCTAAATGGACGAATTAAACTCATATTTTTCCTCATGCTGAAGATATTAGTATTTGAATGTTACAAGGGTGGATACACCCACAGACCGAGTTTCTCAGCCGATTTTCGCAGTGTACCTGTTTATGCCATGCACCTCTATCAATCGAAACATCGTAATGACTACTCCAAGCCCCTCGTGAAAGTGAACTCAGTCATAGTTTTGATAATTAATCGGCTTCAAAGGATCATTTTGAGTCCTCAGCGGTGGGATCACTGAATTAACCATGATCTAATACCTGCGGGCTGTCAGAAATGACTCGATAAACACACATTGTGTTGTAGAAAAGTTTCCTGGGACGGAGGTCTTTTCGAGTAACGTGTTCTCATGAATACGCCATCCTATTGAGAGCGTCAGCCCGGTTTTATTGTCAGTGTCGAACCTGTTGTGATTTTGGGAATCTCAACATGACGATGAGAAAGACAGCAAAGCAAATTATGCAGGCAAAGACACTGCAGGGCGATACACACATTACAATGAGAATATTATGAGTCACATCTTTAATGATGACACCTTAATCAATACCACACTCAGGCAGGTATTGGGCACAAGTGACAAGGCATCACAACAGTACTTAAGCGAAAAAACGACGGCGCAAAGGCGTCAGTCTCGACACAGTGAGCCGACGGTTGAAATCAATCATCCTATAGAATCAGGTATTGTTCCTGATATTGATAATTACTACGACAATAATTCTGAGACAGAAGAAATCATTTTTCCATTTGGATCAGAACAAGATATTGATTTGGAAAGTTTGGG
>CAZNYF010000045.1:13668-18055 GCA_964577195.1 uncultured Thiotrichales bacterium
ATCAGTTTTTTTTGTGCGGACAAGTTTATCTCGTCCACGCAACATCCTGCTCTGGATTGCAGAATATCGATGACTGATTTGGCGACGTCGGATGCCGTAAGATGGCAATCCTGCTCTTCTCCTGGGGCGAAACTTAACCCGTTAAAGAAGCTGGTTTTGACCATCCCGGGATTAACCAGAGTCACAGCAACACCTTTGGTGGAGCATTCTTCTCTGATCGACTGGGAAAAGCCCCGCAAGCCAAATTTAGTGGCTGAATAAATAGCACCTTTTTTCCCGCCATTTACAGCAGCTTCTGACCCCATAATAATAATATGTCCGGAGCCCGCCGCTTTCATAGCAGGGATAAATTCGCGCACGACTAAAATCTGGCTAGTGAGATTGACATCAATCATTTCTCTTATCTGAGCGGTAGAAAACTCTTCAAGTGAACCAAACCTACCATACCCCGCGTTACAAACAAGAATGTCCAAAGTGCCGATTTTCTGGTGAATAATTTTTAATTTCTCGGGTAGTTTATTCAGCGAGGAAAAGTCTATTGACTGAAAGCTAAACTTATCGCCAGCGAGCTTTGTGGTTGATGCGGTTCGTGAAAGCCCTGTAACCAGGCAATCTCGATCAATTAATTGCTGGGCAATTGCAGCGCCAATGCCGCGACTGGCTCCAGTAACCAAGGCGTTTTTCCCTAATAATTTCATTATTCAGTTCGTTGCTTGTTTGGGGTTATTTGACTTTAATAACATGGGAAGAATCGTTCTTTCGGAAAGTAATTAAGAATTTCATTTTCGCAAAAATACCGCATTTCTGTTTCCAGTTCAGATTGATATCCCGTCATTCCCTGAACAGTCTCTAAAGGGCCGTGCAACAATGCTTCATCAGGGTAAAGCCGTTGCACCGTACGGAAATATCCTTTTGGTAAACGAAATGTTCCAAGACTCACTGAATGAATTCGCTCAATGTCCAATGCTTCAAATACCTGATTAAACATTAAGCGATACTGTTGCTGGTAGTTTTGTTGATAAACTACAGGGTCAAACCTCAATCCTACTTGCCAGCCATGTTGCTGTAATTTGCGCATTGCATCAATACGTTTTTGCAAACTCGGTGTTTTTGCTTCAACACTCTCGACAATTTCTTGTGGCGAAATGCTAAAAGCCACCACGCAATGCTCAAAAGGGTCAGTCTTTAATAACGATCTTATTTGCGTGCTTTTACTCCTTAACTCAAGATTTGCCCCTTTAAGGGTGGAAAAAAAAGGTAGAAACTCCTTTGCAAAATGCGTAACCGGTTCTAGCGCTAAACTATCGCAATCGTAACCGGAAAAAAACCAGCTATCCTGATCTGGATTGGACTTTGCTATTGTTTCAATTTCTTTCTGGAAATCTTCATAATTCACAAACAGAATATAGTTTGCTGAACGATACATACCTTGAAGAAAACAATAACGGCAATCATAAAGACAGTTCAGCATGTGTGAAAAATAGTAGTTATTGTCGCTGCCGATACCATATTCTTCTGGCGCAGGCAGCGCATGTTGGTTGTGCTTGTGTGCCAGAATCAATGCAGGGTTGTTTTTTTGTAGGCGAAAGTTTTGTCCTTTGGGATTAAACACTTCACCATATGTATCTATCTCAATACGTCGTGCTTTCGGGAATCTGGATAATATTTCCTGGCTACGCGGGTGTTCGTAAACAGCCTCTTCAATGTAGATAGTATCAATCATGTGTCTATTACCTTTGATACCGTCGGCTTTAATTTTACAGGCAGAGCGTTAAGGTGTCTTCTTAGGCTTTGCATAAGTGCTTTACTGTCGTTTTGTTCCTCGAAGGCTTGAATCCAGTACTCGCTTTGATCGTCTAAAGCGCGCCAGCGTTGCAAGAGTAGTTTGAGTTGATGTGTTTGAGTGACTGAAAAATGCCAGCGGGATTGATATCGTGTAAGTAGAGTTTGCGAGATTTCTAGTGAGTCTAGTTGATCAGCTAGGCGACGGATGTGTGTAATGATATTTTCGAGTTCGCCGAGATTTTCCGAGCATATTTGTTTTATCCTTTCCGCATTAATTTGGATAGTTGATTGTTGCTTGTTATCTGAAACCACTTTAATGCAATGTACCAACTCGCTGCTGGAAAAGCGCCGTGCTGTTGGAATAAAACCGCTGGCTTCCATTTCTACCAGGCTATTTTTCGGGTAATGAGTTTGCGGTATCTCAACGGTTGTAATTTGACTGCCAGCGATATTTTTTAAGTTAATTAATGGGGGGTACCAGGATTCTTGAGTACTGACATCGGTAATTTTTTCTCCAATCAATAATTTTCCCAGTGGAAAAACCTCATGTCCGGCTATACCGTAGTTAATCCAGAGATGGTTTTTTCCAGCGGGTATCATCGAGCCTAAAAAAGCGGTTGCGGCAGCGGCATTGATTTTTCCTACGCCGCATATGATTAAAGAAACCTCATCATGGCGGTAGATTTCAAACGCAGTAATATCATGCTGGCGTTTTAAGTGATAGCGCTGGACTACTGATTTTGCTTCTGCGGGTAATGCCACTACGAAACAAGTATGTATCGTCATAGTGATTCCAGCATGGCTTGATAATACTGTTGTTTGTATTCGTAATATTCGGCGCGTGAAACAGCCTCACGTTTGCGAGCACCCAGTGCCAGAATATTGGATTTTTTAATCACTGTGCTAATGGCCGCAATACGGTATTCCATTTTTAATTTAGGAGTTTTTATTGATTTTTCCAATGCCTGGATGCGGAATCGATCCATGCCCCAGTGCTGCCGAGATAATTGATCTTCATGCCCACCATATTTTGTAATTTGCGCTTCACTAATGAATGTGACAGTTTCGTGAGCACAAATTCGTAGCCATAAATCATAGTCTTCACAAGCAGGAAGTGACTCATCAAAGTATCCATGCTTATCAAATGCGCTGTGATGAATCAAAACGGAGGAAGGGGATATTACGCACAAGGGCAAACAGTTTAAATAAATATCGCCGCCTGATTTTGCGTGTTTGTACATGGGGTTGACGCGTACCCCATTCCGAATCCATATTTCTTCGGTATGGTTTAAAAGACAGTTCGGAGCATTCTCCAATGCTCTTTTTTGGTTGGCGAGTTTTTCGGGTAACCATTCATCATCTGAGTCAAGCAATGCTATCCAATCTCCTGTGGCTGCGATAATGCCGCGATTACGCGCCTGGCTAACGCCACTTTGTGCTTGCCGGATGACTTGGCATTGCGGGAATTGATGAGTAATAACTGCATGAGTGTCATCGGTAGATCCATCATCCACGACAATTACTTCATGAGGTTGAAGTGATTGCTTAAAAACAGAAGATAAAGCTCTGGGTAACAGCTTTGAGCGATTATAGGTTGGAATAATGACGGAAATTTTCATTTTGAAAAGAGTGCAATCTAAGCTTTCTGCAGGGTTTAGGCGTAGTAACTGAGTGATGGATTATGGGATTCTACAGACAGTTTAATGAAACTCGAGCAGAAAATCCGACCCTCAAACAAGACGCCTTGTCTTATTAAGTTTACCGTTTATGTTTTTATAGGAATAGCCACAAATTAATTGTGCGAATGTGCCGTGCAAAATTTATGGATGTCAACTACTGTTAAATGGATTTTGGTGGCTAACTAAAATGCTAGTCACAAACAATGCATGATGCTCAAAACCTAATCTTCAGAGATTAGGGATTGTATCTTCTGAAGGTATCATGGTATTACAAATATGTAGTGAATTCAGGTAATTAGATTGACAGTTTTGAAGTTAAAAATTCGGAGTGTAGTTTCTGTATTGATGGTTTATGCAACTGCATCCATGGCAGTCACGCAAGGAGAGATGGGAGCTAGTTCAACGGGAGCAATAGCTATTTCTTTAACCACGGAAGATCAAATCAAAGTCTCTAATCTGACAGACATTAGGCTCTCAGAAAACGAGAACGGAGACTATACAGGCTCATCACCGGCATGCATTTTCCGCAATGGAACAGGCTCTTACTCAATCACGGTATATGGAAGCGGAGCAGGACATTCCTTTACTTTGAGCAACGGCGGTACGAGTATTCTGACCTACAGGATTACTTTTGATGATGGCACGGGTGCCCAATCTCTGATATCGAATTCTGTTCTAAGTGGAAGAACACATGCAGATACCCGGTCTAAATTTTGTGCTAACGGTAATAATGCAAAGATTAATATTTCTATAGCTGACTCTGCGCCAATTCCTGGCGAAACTTATTCAGGCATACTGACTCTGACTGTCTCTCCAGAATAATTCTTCACCAATATATCCATTTCTATGCATAACAAGAGCTGAGTTAGTACCCACTCACTTGCATACTCTCTCCAATGATCTCACCGGTAAAAGCATTAAAG
>CAZNYF010000046.1:0-1092 GCA_964577195.1 uncultured Thiotrichales bacterium
TCAGAATTGCAATGCGTACGTTCAACTTGCTTTATTTTTGTGTGTAATGCCGCTTTCGCCATTAAATGTGCGCTCACTGGTGCAGTAATAAACAAAAACACCGTGACCAAAATTTCATGCAGACTGGCAGCCTCGGTGGCAAAACTGAAATACAGCATTGAGGCGATTAAAATCGCGCCTACACCTAACGTAGTTGCCTTGGTCGGGCCATGCAAACGCATATAAAAATCAGGCAGTTTATACAGCCCGATTGAACCTACTACTGTAAAAAACGCGCCGATTAAAACCAGTGCGGCTAATATACCGTCAAGCATGTGTTTGCTCCCAATCGTGATTCAGCATCCTACTCATTCCATAATATCGCCGCGTAACAGGTATTTGCTAAGACCAATCGTTCCCACAAAACCCATCACGGCAATTAACAAAGCGGCTTCAAAATACAAGGCACTACCAAGATGTAATCCCAACAAAATCACCAGCGCAATGGCGTTGATATACAGCGTGTCCAATGCGAGGATTCTATCCGGCAAATCAGGGCCTTTGAGTAACCTCACAAAAGCCAGAAATATCGAAAATCCCAGCAATGCAAATGCAATGGGTAAAACTGTTTCTAACATGATGTAAATACCTTTTTAAGTGGCGCTTCGTAGCGTTGCTTTATTTGTTTAATCGTATCTTGTACATCATCTACATGCAGTGCATGCACCAACAAACGACTACGATCTGCATTGAGATCACATGAAACAGTGCCTGGCGTTAGTGAAATGGTGTTTGCCAGAAAACTGATTGCTAGCGGGGTGTCGATATCCAGCTCAATATCAAAGAAAGCCGGCTTTAAATTATCGTTACGTCCCAGTATCAGCTTTGCAACAATCATATTCGCAATGACGATATCGTATAAAACAATGGCTAAAAATTTCAGCAGCGTTAACGGCTCTTTTACGCGTACTTTTTCTGGCCAGAAAGTGGAGGTCCACAAAGGAATTAAAACGGCCACCACGAACCCTAGAACGATATGCCCGGCCGCTACAGTGTTATTGAGCAATAACCAGATAATCCACAACATGAAGCTGAGAATCGGATGAGGTAACG
>CAZNYF010000046.1:1192-17727 GCA_964577195.1 uncultured Thiotrichales bacterium
CATCTGTTGAGATAAAACTGCTTCAATATAACTCTTATTGTCAAATTGTTGGTTAGCGGTAGACTCGGTAAACGCGGTGATGGGCTGTGCCAAAATGACCAATACGGGACTCACCGAAAACAGACCCATTACCGCCATCATTGAAAGGCGATTGAGCGGCCCGCCACGACTATTGACGTTGCCATTAACATCGACGATATTCCCTTTCTCGCTATCCGGTATCACGTGATAGAACAACAGCGAGCCGGTACGCGCCATACTGACAATCATAATAAACCCGGCGACTAACACAACCGTGAATATCAGCCCCGTCCAATGATGATCCAGTGCTGCATTTAAAATGAGCAGTTTCCCAAAAAATCCGGACAAAGGCGGCATGCCGGTCATAGCAACAGCAGCGAACATAAAAATCCCGCCAATTAAAATAGCACTTGGCATTGAGAAGCCACTCTCAAAGCGATCTGCAAAACTTCCTCGACCACGGGAGATAATATCGGCCAGTAAAAACATCCCTCCAGCAATCAAGGTAGAGTGAATCAGATAATAAATACCCGCGCTTAATGCCGCAGAGTCATTTAATCCCACCGCCACCAGTAAGGTCGCAACAGAAGCCAAGACCAGATAGGCGACTTGCTCACGCAATCCTCTGGCAGCCATGACACCGAAAGCTGCCAACATCAATGTCAGTAACCCCAAGCCTAATATCCACGGCATATAGTAGTACGCCAAGCTACCTGCGTCGGCGCCAAAAATGGTGCCGTGAACGCGAATAATGGCGTAAACACCCACCTTGGTCATTATGGCAAACAAGGCGGCAACCGCTGCGGAGGTATGGGTATAGGCGATTGGCATCCATAAATACAACGGAAACATAGCCGCCTTGATAGCAAATACCAGTAGCAATAGCATGCCAGCTGCGGCAACCAGACCGACATCATCAGCGGGCAATAGTGCGACTTTAGCTGCCATATCAGCAATATTCAGCGTACCGAGGACACCGTACAACGTGCCCACGGCAAATAAAAATATGGTCGCGCCAACCAAATTTATAATGACGTAATGCAAACCCGCTTTGGTTCGTTGCCGACCTCCGCCGTGTAATAACAGACCGTATGAGGCGAGTAGTAGCACTTCAAAAAAGACAAACAGATTAAAGACATCGCCAGTTAAAAAAGCGCCGTTAATTCCGAACAGAATGATTTGAAACAAGACATGAAAATGCGCGCCTTTTTTATCCGTGTCCGTAGCAATCGCATAAACCAACGCGGCGAATGCCAGCACCGAAGTAATCGCCACCATTAATGCGGACAATCGATCCAGCACCAGCACGATCCCGAACGGGGCTTGCCAGTTACCCAACAAATAAACCTGATAAGCACCGGTTGAAGATTCTTTCAATAAAAGGAAACCGAGTACCATTAATCCGGCTACCGCGAGCAGGTTCAGAGTACGCTGTAGTTGCACTCCCCCAGCTTTGGCAAACAGGACAACGAATCCTGCGATCAGAGGTAAGAATACTGGCCAAGCTGCTAAATGGCTCATTTACCGGCCTCCTGATGAGCTGACTTTTTTATTTTCTCCGGTGGTTTAATTGCCACCTCATCTTTGCCGAGATGCAACCCGTCAACATGATCATTGCCCAATTCACCCCGCGCTTTCAGCGCCAACACAATTAAAAAAGCGGTCATGCCAAATGCAATTACAATCGCTGTTAATACCAGCGCTTGCGGTAGCGGGTCGCTATAGGCTTGCGCGCTCGGATCTATAATCGCCGGATGACCAATGGTCAAACGCCCCATCGAGAATAAAAATAAATTCACTCCATACGCCAACAAGGTTAAGCCCAAAACCACAGGAAAAGTTCGTGCACGCAAAGTTAAGTACACACCCGTTGCGGTTAACACGGCGATCACGAGAGAAATTAGCCACTCCATTATTTCGCCCCCTGTTGAATATTTTCTTGTTGCTGCTGATCTCGACTTTGATCTTGATCTTGTTTATGCGATGCATCACTTAATTTACCGAGTTGCACCAAACTCATAACTGTCGCTCCAACGACGACCAAGAAGACGCCTAAATCAAATGCGACCGCACTGGCAACTTCAAACTTGCCCACGACCGGCCAGTACAAATAGGTGAAAGTCGTCGTCATAAATGGATAGCCAAGCCCCATAGAAACCAGTCCGGTGAGCGTTGCTACCAGCAACCCAAAAGCCACGACCGAGTGCATATCCACTTTAAGTCGTTCAGAAGTCCAGGCAATTCCATTGGCGAGATATTGAACAATGAGCGCAACAGCGGCAATTAGGCCGGCAATAAAACCACCGCCGGGTAAATTATGTCCACGGATGAAAATAAACACCGCCACCATTAACATCAGTGGAAATAATAACCGCGTTAAAGTTTGCATAATGAGCGGATGATTATCTTGATTCCAATTCAAGCCGCTTTCATCCTGCGACGGAGCGTAGAGTTTCAACCCTTGTAGCAAGGCAAAAATCCCAAGCCCTGCGAGCGCGAGCACCACAATCTCACCTAAAGTATCGGTACCTCGAAAATCGACTAAAATCACATTAACAACATTCGTTCCACCGCCGCCCGGCACCGAATTTGCGAGAAAAAATTCAGAAATGGGTGCGAAATCCCGTGTCAAAACACCCATCGATAAAATCATCACGCCAACACCCGACAGCACTGAAATAATTACATCACGACTGATGCGTATACGACCGATTTCTTTCGGCGTTGTCTGCGGTAAAAAGTACAGCGCCAGCAGTAATAGCACGATGGTAACGATTTCGACTGAAAGCTGCGTTAACGCCAGATCAGGCGCTGAGAATTTAACAAACACCAAAGCGACAATCAGACCCACCACGCCAATCAATATAACTGCAAGTAGACGTTGTTGATGTAAAACCACCGTCATGATGCTGGCAACAATCAACACCAAAGCGGCCAGAAGACTGACCCCGTCCACGGGCATTAATTCTCTTGACCCCAATAACGGCGCTGACGCCCACATGAAACCGATGATGCCTGAGAAAAATGCCGCTCCGAGTATCCAGGCAAGCGCATTTTGTAAGGAACCTTTATCGAACGCACGAGTAATAAACGTTGCGAACCGAGTCATCCCACCTAACACAAAACGATAAATTACCCGCGCATCCCAATGAGCAATTCTATGGTCATGCCAGGCAAACAAACGTTCGCGGAACATATAAACCACCACCCCTAATGCCAATGCAACCATGCTCATGGTTAAGGGCAGGTTAAAGCCATGCCAGATTGCGAGACTATATTCTGGTGGGGTGGTTTGTAACGTACCGGCAACCGCCACTGCCAAAATTGGTGCTACGGTAAATGCTGGAAGAATACCAACTGCCAGACACATGATCACCAAAAAATCGACTGGGATTTTCATAAAGCGTGGCGGTTCATGGGGTATTTTCGGCAAATCGATAGGCTCACCATTAAAAAACACATCGTGAATAAAACGCAGGGAGTATGCGACTGCAAAAATAGCCGCAATCGTGACCAAAATCGGCACGACCCAAACCAAAGATGATCCATCGGCAACCGCTAACAACGCCTGGTCAAAAAACATCTCCTTACTCAAAAATCCATTTAACAGCGGAACACCCGCCATTGCCGCCGCTGCGATCATCGCCAACACCGAAGTGTGCGGGAAATATTTGAGCATGCCGTTGAGTTTGCGCATGTCTCGTGTACCGGTTTCATGGTCAATAATGCCGGCTACCATAAATAATGACGCTTTAAAGGTCGCGTGATTAATAATATGGAAAATCGCCGCCACTGCGGCGAGGTGCGTGCCGAAACCAAACAACAGGGTGATTAACCCCAAGTGACTGATCGTTGAATAGGCAAGTAGTCCTTTTAGATCATGCTGAAACAACGCCATATACGCGCCAAGTAACAAGGTCACCAGACCCGCGCCACCCACCAGGATGCTCCACTCCGGGGTGCCGGATAGCACTGGGAAAAACCGGGCTAGCAGAAAAATCCCGGCTTTCACCATCGTTGCGGAATGTAGATATGCGGAAACCGGAGTCGGCGCTGCCATCGCATGAGGCAGCCAGAAGTGAAACGGAAATTGTGCCGACTTGGTGAACACACCGAGCAAAATAAGCACCAGAATTGGCAGATACCATTCATGCGAACGAACCAAGTCACCCGCTGCAAGCACTTCGGTAAGGTTGTAACTACCAACAACATGACCCAGCATCAGCACCCCGGCGAGTAATGCCAAACCGCCACCACCGGTAATCACCAGTGCCATACGCGCGCCCTTGCGAGCGTCTTTGCGATGCTGCCAATAACTAATCAGCAAATAGGAAGATAACGAGGTCAGCTCCCAGAAAAGCACCAGCTGGAGAATGTTTTCGGAAAGCACAATGCCCAGCATTGAACCCATAAACATCAGTAAATAAGCGAAGAACCTCCCCATAGAATCTTTGGATGAGAGATAGTAACGCGCATAAATAATGACTAATAAACCAATACCTAAAATCAGAATCGCAAATAACAGCGCCAGCCCATCAAGTCGATACGCGAACTCCAGGCCAATTGCCGGTATCCATGACCAGCTTTGAATTAACGTCTCCCCCGCAAAAACTTGCGCCATCGAAGGTGCTAACAGCGCCAATGCCAAAACCGTAACAATCACGGCAACCCAAGCTGAAGCCAGCCGATTAAAAGAAGCTGCCCACGCCGCAAAGATCGCGCCCACAAAGGGTAGCAACGCAACGATGGGCAAGTTAAGTGATAAAAGTGTCATGATTTGAATCTAAGTGTCCTAACTCTCATTTTACTCTATCCAGAATGGATAAGAGGTGTCCTGGAAAATACGGCTAAACGTGCTCCTCAAGAATGGGAGTTTACTCATTATTCACTGACAAACCATGTCATCGGCAAATAACTTCTCACGAGCCGTCGCCATTAACTCGCTCACCACGGGATGCCTTACCCGGCGCTCCACTGAAATAGCATAAAAATGCTCTTTCACCTCATCAATTCGACCAATAGCGCTGACTTGGTACTGCCATTCCACTTCGGCCTCCAAAGCAGCAGGCGCGATAAATACACCCGTCCCCTCTTGTCCGAATGACTTCATCAATGCGCTATCATCAAACTCAGCAACCACTCGTGGATGGAGGCGATGCTTATCCAGCCATTGATCGATCTCTAAGCGTAGCTGATTACCGCTACTTGGTAAGAGTAGCGGCGCGCCATTCAGGCAATCCGGAAATTCACCTTTCAACTGCTGACTCAGCGTCTCTGTCGCAAAGAAACTGATCGGACACTCACCCAGCTTATGACTAAAACCGCGCGTACTCACTGTTGAAGGGATAGGCCGGTCAGCCAGCACCAGATCGAGACGATGTACCGCCAGATCCGCGAGTAAATCATCAAGACTTGCCTCACGACAAATCATACGCACCGGCTCTGGCATCAATAGCGCTGGCGCTAGAATACGATGAGCGATGGATTTTGGCAAAACATCGACCACTCCCACACGGAAAAGCTGAGGGCGTCCTTCTGGTAACTGATGGATAGCTTCTTCCAACTCGCCACCCAGCGAGAAAATCTCATCCGCATAGCTCAATACCAATCGTCCGTTTTCGGTGAGCTCCAGGTTTCGCCCGACCCGGTTAAATAGTTTTACCCCAAGGTGCTCCTCAAGCAAACTCAGCTGCCCGCTGATCGTTTGTGGCGTCAGATGCAGCCGCTCGCTTGCTCGGGCAACGCCACCCTCTCGAGCCACCGCCCAAAAATAGCGTAGATGCTTGTAGTTAACCATTCACAGCTCGTTACTTCGCAAATTCCGAAGAGTATACCAATAATAATCGACTTTTTTACCCCCCTAAAGCCAACTAGTATTCTGATTCGCGAAACAGCAACCGCAATACACTGGAGAGTTTTATGCAGATTACCATTCAGGCTCGCAATTTTTCCCTGACCGATGCCCTACGTAACCATGCTGAACGGCGACTGCGTTCCGCATTGACTTGCTGCAACAATCAGATCCACCGTATCGATATGAATCTTTCCGACATTAATGGCCCGCGCGGTGGAGCAGACAAACGCTGCCATGTACAGGTCGTGCTGGTTGGACTGCCTGATGTGATCGTTGAAGATATCGAGGCCGACCTCTACGTCGCCATCGACCGTGCAACCGATCGTGCCGGGCGAACTGTGGTACGTAGAGTCGAGCGACGACAAACCCTGCTTCGGCAGGACAGGGGACAAACCAGCAAGTCGTCACCACAACCGAATCCGCCGATAACAACCGAATAAAGGAAACCTGCATGAATAACATCAATAATCAAGTGACTGCGGATCGCAGCCAAACCGCGATATTCGCCACCAACAAAGTCATTCGCAACACCTATACTTTGCTTTCAATGACGCTATTGTTCAGCGCTCTGACGGCTGGCGTTTCGATAATGCTCAATCTCCCACACCCAGGAATACTGCTCACGCTCGGTGGATTTTTTGGTCTATTGTTCGCCACTTCCAAGTTCCGTAACAGTGGCTTAGGACTGGTCTTTGTGTTCGCCTTGACGGGCTTTATGGGTTACACCCTAGGACCCATTCTTAACTCGTATCTGGCTCTGCCCAACGGAAATCAAGTCGTGATGACCGCGATGGGCGCTACCGGTGCGATTTTCCTCGGTCTGTCGGCCTATGCACTCACCAGCCGTAAAGACTTTAGCTTCATGGGTGGCTTCCTGATGGTAGGCATCCTGGTTGCTTTCATGGCCGGACTGGCTGCGATGTTCCTTGACATGCCTAGTCTCTCACTGGCCGTCTCAGCCATGTTCGTACTGTTGATGGCTGGGTTGATCTTGTGGCAGACCAGCCAACTCATCCACGGCGGTGAAACCAACTACATCATGGCGACTGTCACGTTATACGTCTCGATTTTCAACCTTTTCACCAGCCTGTTGCAACTACTGGGGTTCATGGGTGGTGATGAGTAAAATCACCTCCGCCGAGGGCTTGCCAGAGAATAAAACGGCTACCATCCAACCTGGAAAAGTTGGATTTAACCAATTTTCCTCGGATAGACTCCTAATCGTGATGATCATATTGATGAGTTCCGCTCACTATAGTAAGTTGCTCGGCTTTGCAGTGGGCGCGAAACGCCTCCGTCCAGCAACTGATATAGATAGACAAATTTAAATATTAAGGAGCTTCAACATGATATTTCGATCGCTAGGACTTTTATTACTCGTTTTTACCCTGTCCGCTTGTGCTGAGCCTCCGTACAACAACCTGGATAATGATCAGCTCACCTCCATGCTTAAACAAGGCGCACCGATTTATGACATCCGTCGCCCAGAAGAATGGCGTCAAACTGGCGTAGTTGCTGATAGTAAGCTACTCACCTTTGTCGATGCTGGAGGGCGTGTGAAACCCGATTTTCTGCAACGCTTCACCAGTGATGTGGGCAAGGACGATCCAGTCATCCTGATCTGTCGGACGGGTAATCGAACCGATGCACTGGCTCGCCATCTGGTCGAGCAAATGGGTTATACCAACGTCCACAACGTGCGTGATGGCATCACTCATTGGATCAGAAAGGATCGTCCAGTAGAACGTCTGTAATCCTCTCAATCAAACGACAGAGACACGACCAATGAGCATCACTCCAGATTCACTCCCGGAAAAATCCCGAGACTATCAACCACGCCCGATGATTGATCTGCTAGTCAGCATTGTTATTCCTTCCGTTATTTTGATGAAATTCAGTGCTGAGAATGATCTCGGAGCTACCGGTGCACTGATCACGGCACTGGCATTCCCGCTGGGCTGGGGCGTTTACGAACTGCTGAAATTTAAAAAATTCAATTTCATTGCCTTACTTGGGCTGGTCAGTGTATTGCTGACTGGCGGCATCGGCCTACTGAAACTGGATCCCCAATGGTTAGCCGTCAAAGAAGCAGCGATTCCTGCCATCATTGGGATTGTGGTGCTGATTTCGACTCAAACTCGCTACCCCTTGATTAAAACCTTACTGTACAACCCGAAGATTATGAATTCGGGTAAAATTAAGGGCAAACTGGATGAACTCGGTCAGACGCTCGTGTTTGAGGCTCGCTTATTAAAAGCCACCTATCTGCTTGGAGCCACCTTCATCTTTTCAGCCATAATGAATTACGTTCTCGCCAGGTGGATCGTCACCAGCCCAGCGGGCAGCGCTGCTTTCAACGAGCAACTCGGACAAATGACCCTACTGAGTTACCCGGTAATCGCCATTCCCTCTACAATAATGATGCTCTCTATCGTCTATTATCTGTGGCGCACAATTCATGGCCTGACCGGACTTCCCCTAGACGAAATCATCCACCAAAAAGCTCAGCGCGGTGAACCGTAATCCGGAGACTCCATGTTCGCCATTTACAATACCAATGGTCGCCGCTTTCGCGACAGCTTAGAAAACCTGCGCAAAGTCCAGAAAGTTCAAGCCAGCCAGAGAATTCAGCTACACTCAAATGTGTCAGAAGATGAGACGCTGCCGATTCCGACATCTGCCAGTACCGAATCCTCGAGTACATCGGCATCCAGACAAGCAGTGGATGCCTACAAGGAAATGCGTCAACTCAACCGACGTGAACCGATTTACCACGCTCGCCAACTGATGACGCACCCCGTCAGCACCGTACAAATGGATATGGATATTCTTGCCGCACACCGCCATTTCCAACAGCACGGTTTCCAACAAATGCCCGTCATGAACGACCAACAACGTTTGGTGGGCATGTTGTCGGTGCAGAATTTGCTGCAATTTATCCTCATTGATGGCGATCAGGTGCAGTATCTGCAGGGTAAAACAGTCGCGGATGCCATGTCGCAAGAAGTCATCAGTGCTGATCCAATATCCGATATTCGCCGGGTCGCCCAGGTGATGCAGGAGCACCAACTCCATGGCGTACCCATAGTAGATGAACAGGACAACTTGATTGGCATCGTCTCGCGCAGTGATATTCTGCGCGCAGTCACCAATCAGCCACCGCTCAACATGTGGTCCTGATCATGCGCAAAACACTCCACTCATGGCATCAGTACGCCCGCAAAATTGTTGACGCACCTTTGTTCGAGCGCTCGATCATCGGCCTGATTCTACTCAACGCGCTAATCCTCGCACTAGAGACGAGTGCCACTCTGATGGCTAGCTTCGGCAAATGGTTTGAACTTGGGCATCATCTGATTCTCGCCATATTCATCCTCGAAGCGCTGACCAAGATCACAGCAGTAGCACCCCGTTTCAAACTGTATTTTGGGGATGGCTGGAATTTATTCGACTTCAGCGTCATCGTGCTGTCATTGCTGCCCGCCACCGGCGAGCTGGCCATGATTGCCCGCCTTGCTCGTCTACTGCGGGTATTACGATTAATTTCAACGCTCCCGGAACTGCGCCTGATTGTTGCCACATTGATGCGCAGCATACCGAGCATGGGCAATATCATGCTGCTGATGTCGATTATTTTTTACATCTACGCCATCGCTGGCTTTCACTTGTTTCATCTCAACGATCCCGAACACTGGGGCACACTGGGTCTTGCCTTATTGACCTTATTTCGCATTGTCACTCTGGAAGACTGGACCGATGTCATGTACACCGCTATGGATGCACAGCCGTGGGCCTGGATATACTTTGTCAGCTTCGTCGTTATGGGCACCTTCGTCATCATCAACTTATTCATCGCCGTAGTGATCAATAATCTCGAAGAAGCGAAAGCCGAACGTTTGGCCAAATTGCGCCAGCCCGTCACACACGATGAGTTGCTCAAAGAACTGGAGAACACTCAGCAGTCCATACTGAGATTACAGAAACAAATGAAAAGGCTTGAATGATTCATTTTCCTCAAAGCTGAATAGCTTTTCCTTAGCCCATTAAACCTAGAAAAATCAGTTGGATCGCGAAAGTCTGCGCAAACCATTGACGTGCAAGGATGCACTAATGCAGCGATTGCAGGATGCGAAAGAGCTGTGGTTTACACGCCTTTTTCGCGCCCAACTGATTTCTCTAGGATGAACAATGGAGAGCGGGTAAAACCTGAAATCTTTAGAAGGTTTGCTGGTATTCTTTCGATAAGAAAAATTATTGACTATTAATTGTTCACAGGACGCATGTACCGATTACTCAGAGAGCTCCTTTTTTTGTTACCGCCTGAAGCGGCGCATCATTTATCCTTGCAGTCATTGACCTGGCTGGATAAGTTGCTGCCGTTCAAGCATTACGAACCTCATTCTTCGGCGATAACTTTGATGGGTTTGAGGTTTCCCAATCGTGTCGGGCTGGCTGCGGGGCTGGATAAGAATGGTGATCATATTGATGGCCTTGGTCATCTGGGGTTTGGGTTTGTTGAGGTGGGTACCGTAACGCCCAGGGCGCAGTCGGGAAATCCTAAGCCACGCTTGTTTCGGCTCAAGCAGGCTGAAGCGATTATCAATCGTATGGGGTTTAATAATAAAGGGGTTGAGCATTTAATCGAGCAGGTTTCGCAGCGCCGCTATGCAGGTGTGTTGGGAATTAATATTGGGAAGAATTTAGATACGCCGATTGAGCGTGCGGTAGATGATTATTTGATCGGATTGCGCAAGGCTTATCCGTTGGCGGACTACATTACGGTGAATATTTCTTCACCCAATACACCAGGCTTGCGTGATTTACAAAAGGTCGAGTTACTGCGTGAATTACTTGAGCCATTGAAAACGGAGCAGCAAAAACTAGCTGCTCATTCTCAGCGGAATGTGCCGCTGGTGGTCAAACTTGCGCCTGATCAGGGAGCCGAAGAAACTCAGAGTATCTGCGAAATTTTTAATGAATTGGAAATCGAGGGTGTGATTGCAACCAATACGACACTATCGAGAGCGGGCGTTGAAGGTTTAGAGCATGCTTTGGAGAAGGGTGGTTTGAGTGGCCGGCCTCTGCTTGAACGGTCGACCGAGGTGGTAAAAACGCTTCGCCAACATTTGAATCCGGAGATTGCGTTGATCGCTGCTGGAGGTATTTCCAGTGCTGCGGATATGCAGTCAAAAATTGATGCGGGTGCGGATCTTGTGCAGATTTATTCCGGGTTTATATATCGTGGCCCGGCGCTGGTGAAAGAATTGATTCATCTGCAATAGCGAGGCTGTTATTTAGCGGCTATTTTCTTTACCCAGGCAGCCCAGTCTTGAAACAATTCATTATCGAGTGATGCCACGACGGAGCGGCTTTCCAGCGTGTTGTTAAAAACGATTTCACCTTCCATGGTCCGCGCTTGTCCGCCAGCTTCATTAAAAATCAGAAACCCGGCGGCGTGATCCCATAGTTTTTGGCCACCATGTAAATAGACGTGCCCACGTCCGGCAGCAAGCCAGCTCCATTCTAATGCACTGGCTCCAAAATTTCGGTGAGAACAAAAGGGTGGGGATTGGATGATGGCTGATTGAAAGGTTTTATTCAGGCGCTTTAAATCGATCACCGCCATACATTGTTGCAAGGTTAAATTGACTTTGCGCGGAGACAATTTTTCGCCATTTAGCGTTGCCCCTTTTCCGTAAACAGCAGCAAACATTTCATCTCGAACCGGATCGTAAACAATCCCGTGAGAAGGCTTACCGTTTTCAACCAGCGCCAAAGAGACGCAGAAAAACGGAATCCCGGCGACGAAATTGCTGGTGCCATCGAGTGGATCGAGACACCAATAAGGTGTGCCTGCATCCAGTGCCTGCTGCTGTTCTTCTATCGGCATCTCCTCGCTGAGAAAGGCAGCACCAGGAAATTGCGCCGCGAGTGCATCACGAATACCATCGTTGAGCGCCAGATCGAGTTCGGTCAGCAGGCTGCCATCCACCTTGATGCTATGGGCGCGTTGATCTATTCGGTCGTAGAGTTCTTTGCGACAGACTCGTTTGACCAGATCGCCAAGCTGCGAAATTTTGGGATTATTCACGATTGCGCTTAAAACTTCTCGGTGATGACGAATGCACCGCGAATATCACCTTGCGCAAATCCTGTTGCTTTGTCGTTGGGATAAAGTTGTTGCAGTTTTTCGGTAACTTCAGGGCTTAGCTCGGCACCGTGACAAGCCAGACACACGCCACCGGTTGGGATTGCTTTCATATAGCGAAAAACATTTTCACCATTAATTTCTACAAGTTCGTGATGCTCAAGTTGAGTAATGTCTTTGCCAGCATGCTGATCTACCTCGAATTGTTCCAGGACTCTCTTGGTCCATCCAATGGGCTCATTGGCTGCATTGCGGTTTTTCAGGCTGACGCGGCGAATCTTCATGTTTTGACTGGCTGAGACCTGGTGGGTGATCTCTGGTGCCTGGATGTTGCACACTGAAATGGCATGCTCGACGCCGGCCTCTTTCATGGCGGTTTGTAGTTCGGTCTTTAAAGCACTGCCGAAGGTTTTAACCACGCTACGAGCGGCGATGATCTTCTGATCAATAAAAGCCTGGGTGAGCGGCGCGGCTTCAGAGTTTTCAAGCTCTGTAGGGTTTGTAGTGTGTTGGTTACTTGAATTGGTTGGGGTTGTGTCTTCCTGGGGGGAGCAGCCAGTCACAATCAATGTGACAATTCCAAGAGACAACAGAACTGATTTAGTCATAGATCCTCGATAAATCTTCGTGGAGTCGTGTGAGTCGGGTGCGAATTGTAAACCTCATGGCTGTGACAGTGAAGAGGCGAAACCTATGCGGTAAGGATTTTTAACGCTTTCGAGTAGTTTTCGGCTGTTTTGATCGCGATTTTTTCCGGTAGCTCTGGACCCGGAGGGGTTTTGTCCCAATCGAGTGATTCCAGGTAATCACGCACAAATTGTTTGTCGAAAGAGGGTGGAGAGATGCCGGGTTGCCAGCTATCAACAGGCCAGAAACGGGATGAGTCCGGGGTCAGCACTTCGTCCATTAAATGGACTGTGCCGTTTTCATCGAGGCCGAATTCAAGCTTAGTATCGGCAATGATGATACCTCTTTTTAAGGCGTATTCTGCGGCTTGGCTATAGATTTCCAGACTCAAGTCGCGGACTTGTTCAGCAATCTTTTCGCCCACCAGTTCGACCGTTTGTTGATAGCTGATATTTTGGTCGTGCTCGCCCACAGCGGCTTTGGTTGAAGGGGTGTAGAGGGCGGTCGGTAGTCGATCAGCAAGTCGTAAGTGCTCAGGTAGCTCGATATTACAAATACTGCCTGTCGCAGAATAGTCTTTCCAACCTGAGCCAATAATATACCCACGAACGATGGCTTCAATGGGCAAAGGCTTGAGCTTTTTAGCGATGATGCTACGACCCGCGAGCGTTTCGCGCAGCGCATCATCTGTAATAATATGTTCTAACGGAGTAGCCGAAAGATGATTGGGTACCAGCGCCTTAAAGTAATCAAACCAGAAATTGGAAATTCGGTTAAGTATTTCTCCTTTGCCGGGAATCTCGGTAGGCAGGATCACGTCGAAGGCTGAAATCCGGTCAGAGGTGACCATCAGCAATTCATGATCACTAGCCTGATAAATTTCTCTGACTTTACCTTGATGCAGCAAGGGGAGGTCGATGGATGTATGCGACAAAATTTCGGTCATCGGTAGCTTGAGTAGTATTGGTTTCGTAGAGTCAAAACAAGCGCGAAAGTATACCTTTAAAACCGGTAGATTGTGCCAAATTGAGGTAGCTGAACGTTAAGAAAACTAAGTGTATGAGCATATCACTACTTGGCAAATGACCTGCTTATGGCGTATAAAGGCTGATTTTTCTGCGGATTTACCGTTATGCCCGAAAAGAAAGTAGGCGTTGTTATGGGGAGCCAGAGCGATTGGCCGATTATGCAGAACGCTGTACAGATTTTAGAAGACTTTGGTGTGGGTCACGAATACCTCGTGGTATCTGCTCACCGCACCCCTGATCAGCTGTTTGATTATGCAGAAAACGCTGCCGATAGAGGCTTGCAGTGCATCATTGCCGGCGCTGGAGGTGCCGCTCATTTGCCTGGCATGCTGGCAGCGAAAACCACGTTACCCGTACTCGGTATACCTGTACCAACGCGATATTTGAAAGGCCAGGATTCATTGCTGTCGATTGTGCAAATGCCCAAAGGTGTTCCGGTGGCGACGTTTGCGATTGGTGAGGCAGGCGCGGCGAATGCAGCATTGTTTGCGATTTCGATGCTGGCGACTAATGATGAAGAACTTGCAGAGAAGCTGCGTGGGTTTCGTCGTCTGCAACGTGATGCAGCCCTGTCCATGAGCTTACCCCCCGAAGACGATTGATTCTCCCCGGCGCAACTCTGGGAATGCTAGGTGGCGGCCAGCTAGGGCTTTATTTCACCCTCGCTGCGCGCAATATGGGCTACAAGGTGATGGTGCTCGATGCCGATCCTCAGAGTCCGGCTGGGCAGTTGGCCGATATCCATCTGCAAGCGGGCTATGACGATTCAGCGGCATTGGCGCAGATGGCAAAGCAATGCGATGTTGCCACCATAGAGTTTGAGAATGTCCCCGCCTCAGCACTTGAGCTGCTGGCTAAATCAATTCCAGTGTATCCCTCGGTCAGCGCGGTGAAAGTGGCGCAAAATCGGATCAGGGAAAAAACATTTATTCGTCAGGCTGGTTTGCAAACCGCAGTGTTCGCTGAGATCAGCTCTTTGGATGATATTCCCCAAGTGACCGAGTCAGTTCCTTTTCCTGCAATTTTAAAAACCTCTGAGCTGGGTTATGACGGCAAAGGTCAGGTGCTGGTGGCATCGCCCGGTCAACTGGCTGAAGCATTTATATCGACAGGTAGTGTGCCTTGCGTGCTTGAAGAGCAGGTCAACTTGCTTCGCGAGATTTCAGTGGTTGTGGGGCGCGATGCGGCAGGTCGTAGCAAATGTTTTCCTGTTGCCAAAAATGATCACCGCAACGGCATTCTGCATTGCTCTATCGTGCCAGCCTCTTGTAGTGAAATGACCGCAAAAATTGCTCGAGCGGCCGCCATGAAACTGGCTGATGCGCTTGATTACGTTGGCGTCATGGCGGTCGAGTTTTTTGAAACTGTCGAGCATCGCGTGTTGGTTAACGAGATAGCACCGAGAACTCACAATAGTGGTCACTACACAATGGATGCCTGTGCTACTTCTCAATTTGAGCAACAGGTACGCATGGTCTGTGGTCTTCCACATGGCAGTACGCAGTTGCTTAGTCCGGTGGTAATGGTGAATTTGCTCGGTGATGTCTGGCAAGGTGGGGAGCCAAACTGGGAAAACTTGTTTGCGGATCCTGATGCGAAGCTGCACCTCTACGGCAAACAATCGGCTCGACCGGGTAGGAAAATGGGGCATATTAATTTGCTTGGAAAACGTGTGGATGGGCTTACTCAGAGCGCCGAATCATTGTTCGAATCGCTGCAAACGCCGTCGGATCAGTGATGCTATCTACCCAGAAATATCTTGCCGAAATTCGTAAAGATCTTCACTTCAGCGCAGATTTGGATGGTGTCGATTTACAGTTTAAAACCACCTGGGGACTATTTTCTCCCCGCGAAATCGATGCCGGTACAAAGTTACTGATGCGTTATCTGGATCTGCCGCCTGATGCAGATTGTCTGGATTTGGGCTGTGGCTATGGGCCGATTGGTCTGGCAATGGCAAAAAAGGCACCGCAAGGCCAAGTGCTGTTAGTAGATAAGGATTTTGTTGCCATAGAATATGCGAACAAGAATATCGCATTGAATCGTATAGATAATGCGCAAACTCTACTCAGTAACGGGTTTGATCATCTTCCTGCTGAGAACAAGTTTGATGTTATTGTTTCGAATATCCCCGCCAAAGTCGGCAAGGAATTACTGACGCTGTGGCTGCATGACGCTCATCAACGCCTGAAACCGGAGGGTAAAATCTACATGGTTACCATCAATGGTTTAAGAAAATTCATGAAACGCTATTTAAATGATGTGTTCGGTAATTATAAAAAACTTAAACAGGGCGCGCATTACACGATTGCCGTCAGCCGAAAGGAAATCATAGGCTAGGGTCTGGTTTTTTGGGTCAAAAGTATTGACCTGCGGTACCTACTACAATTGTCGCCAGTCCAAGCAAAGTGTTAATCCCGACCAGAATGCGGATTTGTGCCAGCTTTTTCCCACCTTCTGGCCAGTTTTCATTGGCAACGGCTTGCTTGAGGCGTCGATATGGGGCAAAAAACACATGTAAAAAAATCACCATCATAAGGATGCCCAGGCCAAGCATAATATGAATGTAGATCTGAACGGGCGAAGACACTTTCATAGCCCATAGACCGGTGACCAGAACTGCAATAATGGCCGCCCAAACCCAGGGGAAAAAGCGTTGAAAGGTGGCTACCCAGAGTTTTAGTCGCAAGGGTGGCTCTAGCGTTTGAACTGCGGCAGGGCGAAGAGCTGTATACGCGAAGAACATGCCGCCAACCCAGATAACGATTGCGATTAAGTGTATAGGAATCAAAAATGATGGCATGGAACTGCTCCAAATGATGAACAAAGTAAACGATTACAAGGCGTGTATGATACA
>CAZNYF010000047.1:0-17473 GCA_964577195.1 uncultured Thiotrichales bacterium
ATTGCAGACAGAACCTTTGACCTGGCTGAAATCAGCGAACTCAAACTCGATTACGCTACCGCATTACAGCGCTACCAAAAAGTCACGCAATTAACTCCTGGCAATTTATCAGCGTGGTGGCAAATGGCAGACATTTCATCACGCACAGGCCAATCACAGGCCGCCCTGTCTGCCTGGCAACAATTACAACACCATGCCAGACAACAGAAAAATGACCGCATGCAAATGGCAGGCATAATGGGAGAAGCAGATATCCTGGCCGCGCAGGGGTATGGCTTGCGATCACTGGAGAAATACCAGCAAGCCCATGCCTATTTTCAAGCACAAACCAAACGCGACCCCAACAATTCCGACTGGCAACGCGACCTCTCCATTAGCTATGAAAGAATCGGCGACATGCACAAAGCCAATGGCGACGGCGACAAGGCGATTCAGGCCTTTCAAGATTCACTCAACATTGCTGAAACGCTCGCCAAACGCGACCCTAACCGGGCGGATTGGCAGAGGGATTTAATGGTGAGTTATGTGAAGCTGTCTGAAGCTATTCCTGCTCAAAAAATTGCCTATTTGACGCTGGCGCTCAAAACTGTCCAGCAACTCAAAGCAAAAAAACGTTTATATCCGCAGGATGAGTGGATGATTGAGGAATTAGAACAACGCTTGGCTCATTCGAAATGAGTGCCACCGCTGCTCGAAATCTGTGATGGGCTGTTTTGGTGAGATCATTAGCCAGAAATCAGTTGGGTGCGCAATCTGATTGCAGTAGTCTCGGCGATATCAAAAGGGGTTGTTTGTTCAGTCATGGTATTTACTCAATGTTTTCCAGTATTTTTCTGGCTGCCTTGAGTATGAAAAATAACTTACTGTCGCCCAGACTTACATTTAAAGATCGACCGTAGCACTTCCCCGACCCGCCTTACCCTTCGCCTCAAATACAATCCGAACCATCAATCCATTTCCTTTATTCTCACTCAAAATCTGCTGAACCTTGCCCGGATAAGAATCTCCTGCAAATAAAACCCTCACTTTGTCACCAGTATTTAATCTATCAGCCGCTTCAGCCGAGATAACTGCCGTTGCTAACAACCGTCCCGCTCGTGCCACCCGCAGCATTGGGGTCACACGAAACTGATTGGCCACCACCTCTCCCGGATGGACATTCCGCTCGACAACGATGCCATTAAAAGGGGCTATCACTCTGCTGTAGCGCAGGTTAATTTTCGCTTGCTCAACTTCCGCCTGGGCCCGACCAAATTCTGCTTTTGCCAGCGAGTGTTTCAACTGCGCAGCCTGTAGCTCGGTTTGCGATAAAACGGTTCGATCAAACAATTCCTCAGCGCGTTCTAATTCTCGTTTCTCTTCCTCGTAGGTACTGGATCTGCCCTGTAATACTGCCTCTGCACGATTGAGTTCTGCTTTTAACGGACTAGCATCCAAAGTTGCCAACAACTGACCTTTTTTCACTTTATCGCCAATATCCACTTTGACGCTGGCAACCAAGCCATTCAATGGGGTTGATAGTGTTGCGACCTGCGCCCAGCCCACAATTGCGGTGACTTGCTCCGCATGCAGGACAAAACTCGCAAGAAATAAAATAATAAATAAAAGCTGCTTCATTGGGGTTCTTCCTTTTTCAATTTAGGTGCAAGCGCACTGTAAGCCGGATTTTGCGTAAGCTCGGCGAGCTGTTCTCTGGCGAGCGCAAGTTGGTACTCGGTACGGGCGCTAAACAATCTGGCAGCGCTTTGCTGCGTCATGGCATCACCAAAGTTGGTTGCCAGCTCCAGTTCGTAGCGTGCGCGGCTGCGATCCAGATCAAGATCTCGAAATTCGTTTTGTATTTTTGCCTGTTCGAGCTGACGCATTAGCGTTGCAACTGACTGCCAAAGTTCCAGCAATTCTTGTCGCAACAAATATTGGGTGCGACGGGTTTGCGCATCAAGCTGGGCGATTTCTGCACTGGCACGCGCAACGTCGGAACGGGTTCTTGCACCTCTATAAAGCGGTACGTCCAGACCCAAAATCGCTTTGAGTGGTTCGCGAGAGCGGAAATCACGCTGGTACTCGGCGGCCTCCAGTTGAAGAAAAATCTCGGGATGTCCTTCTGCTTTGGCTGACTTTCTACTTTCCTGTCTTGATTCACGTTCCAGCGCAGCGGCTCTGAGTGTGAGATTGTTTTGTTGCATTTCTTTGAGCAACTCATCGTAATCAGGCAGCGGATTGGTATTGCCAGGCAGTTCCGGGGGTTCAATGGTATCCACCAGATCATCGGGGCGATTCATAGCCAATGCCAACTGCGCCCGTGTTTGGCGCTGACTGTCCTGAGCTCGATTGCGTTGCATCAAAACTTCCTGATAGGTGTTTTGCAGTTGCAATGCATCGATGTCTGAAATTTCACCCAAGTCCAGTTGCTCCTTAGCATTGTCAAAACGCACAAAAGCAATCGACATGGCTTCATTCGCTCGGGCAGCATCAAGATCGGAAAGCATCACATCAAAGTAGCGGCGCATAATTTGCTGACGTTGGCGCTGGCGAGTGAGCGCGACTGCCGTTGTTCTGGCTTCCAAAAGTACTTCTCCGGCAGAAATACTGTGGCCGGTGCGACCAAAATCATAGAGTGTTTTACGTAAAGTGAGATTTGCTCGTGAATCATCCGTATCAAGCCGCAGCGAATGATCAACCGGATTGACACGGCGCGCCTGTAAAGAGAGATCTAAAGATGCATCATCTTTGGCTTTTGCCCCGCTAAGATTGGCCTCGGCCAAGTCTCTTTGTGCAGCTGCTTCGGCAATTAGTGGATGATTTTCATCCACTGCTGACAGCGCAAAAGAGAGAGTCAAAGGCTCTGGCAAGGCGGGCAGCTCAGCTGCGAACAGACTAGAACAAACTGCCAATAACACCACAACTGCAAATGAAGACTTCTTCACCATTAATTTCAAAAAAGATAAATTGATAGCGTAAAGAATAACAAATAATTGGCTATCAGCGATTCTTTTGCTCGCGCTTAAAACGCGTAAAGCGGGTCTTTTTATAATGACCTTCGGCGACAAACTTACCTAACAGCAAGAATTCTTCTTTACTGCCTGTTGCGCCCGTATAGTTCATGATCTTTTTACCTTCGAGATCAAAAAAAGCAATCACTGGCGTCGCACGAACGCGATGCTGCTTAAATGCAAAATCCTTTTGGGATACGGAATCACCTTTAAAATCAGTCATTGCCACATCCCCTTCGATGTCCAGGCTGAAGATACGAAAATTCTCGCGATAATAATCCTGCACGTCAGTCTGATTTAAGATGCTGGTCTTCATGCGGTGACAAAATGGACAATCATCCATTTCGAAAAAAATCATAATGCCCTGTTTACCCTCTTCTTTCGCGGTAGCCAATTCATCCTGAAAATCCCCGAATGTCTCCTGAAAGAAGAAATCTCCAGGTGGCTTTACCGCTGTGATGCCTGCATTTGAAGCGATGAAAAACACCAAACCGAGAAGGACTGATAGGAATTTAAGTTGCTGAGTATTCATTGCTGCTCCAAGATTAATCTCTCCACCCAGAATACCTGACCGGTCGGTCAAGTCAAGATTAGGAATCGGTTTCTACTTTCACCATAAGTTCACGCCCATACCGAACGCACACAAGGCGTTATATTTCTTGAAGACCTGATAACAGGTGCTATAATCAGGTCTTGCTTATAGCTTATTTAGGGATCCCCTCATGCAAATCAAGTTCTCTCAAGATGTTATTCCTCTTTCAGAACTCAAAGTTAATCCTGGGAAAGTTGTGAATCGTGCTAAAAATGCTCATCGTCCTATTCTTCTCACCAGTCGAGGAAAAGGCATCGCCGTGATGCAAGGGCTTGCTGAGTATGAGGAAAATGAAGAGAGTCGTGAGTTTATGAAAGCCATTACTCAAGGGCTACTCGAAATTAAGCAAGGAAACGAACTAGAGCTAGATGAGGTTAAAAAGAAACTGGGTATAAGCTGAGTGAGAATTTTCATTTCCAACTCAGCTTTTAATGATTTAAAGAGTATCAAAGAATATTATGGGGAAGAAGGTGTTCCTCATATTGGTGAGCAATATGTAGTTTCAGTTATCGACCATATTCAAACTTTAAGTGACAACCCAGATATTGGAAGAAAAGTTCCAGAATTTGACGAAGAGAAAATAAGAGAACTTACTCATCCACCATTTCGTATTGTTTATTTGAGGGAGAAAATCTCAATTCATATTGTTAGAATATGGCGTAGTGAGAGGTTACTTGAACTTCCAGAAAAAGAAATATAATCGAGTAGCCGGAGGTCGCTTCTAGCAAATCAAAAAGTGTGTCGTTATCAACACCCCGTTCTTCCAATATTTTGCAAATGTAGATAATGCCTATTAAAATAATAACAATGTGCAAAATTTGGGTGATTAATGCTTAAAAACGGGTTTACTTGTCTGCTTATCTTACTGATTGTTTTGCAATCGGTGATGGTTTTGGCGGATGAGCATCAGGCTCACCAGTCAGATTCCCAACATCAGGAGTTTGATCATGGGCATAAACATCCCGATACTCACCCTCAATTCACTGCTGGTGAAACGATCCAACACGCAGTGTCCAGTACCGACGATCTTGATTGCCATCACTGCTGCCACTGCCATAGCGTCCAACTTGAGGCTTCGTTCATCGCTACTGCCCATCTCCTGTTTTCTTCCCCACAGCTGATTGCAAGCCAAAACCACTCAATACCTGCCGTACCCCAGCCGGTTCTATTTCGCCCGCCTATCTCTTAGTTCTTCGTTTTATCTCTGATCTTTTTGTGTCCCCTAAAACGCAGGACTGTGTATGTTCTATCTCAATGCAAAGGCCGCTCGGGTGCTTACCCGGCGGCTGTCTCAACCCATTAGGCTGTTATCCATCTGGCTGTTACTGAGCTTCTGTACGGCTGCTCAATCTATTGCTGCCACACCCACCGATCAACTCACGCTGGCATCAGCAGTTCAACGCTCGCTCGCGAAAGATCCAGCGTTACAAGCATTTAAATTTCGCGCGCTTGGCCTACAGGGACAGGCTGAGACGGCTAACCTGCGGCCGGGGTATGAGCTGACAGCTGAACTGGAAAACTTTCTGGGCAGTGATGAGTTTAGCGGCGTGGACGGTAGTGAGTTGACGCTTTCACTCTCCTCGGTTTTCGAAGGCGCTAACAAGAGAGGCGCAAGAATCGCCCTGGTGAACGGTACACACGCCCAGCTTGATGCTCAGCGAAAGATACAGGTATTAGCATTGCAAGGTGAGGTCACTCGGCGGTATATCGAAGTATTGTCTGCACAGCAACGGCTGTTGCTGGTGGAACGTAGTGCAGCTCTGGCAAAGGATGCTTATCTGGCGATTAAAAGACGATCAGCAGCCGGAGCGACGCCAGAAGCCGAGGTGAAACGGGCACAGGCAAGCTCCGCGCAAGCGAACATGCTGGTGACCTTAGAGCAACAACAGTTGGACTATTTCAAGACTGCGCTAGCCGTCCTTTGGGGTGAGTCTGAGCCTGAGTTTTCTAGTGTTGAGGGTGATCTGTTTGAGTTTGGCGAAACACTTGATTTTCAGACCCTTTATGCACGGCTAGAGCGAAATCCTTCTGTTTTAATGTTTGCAACCGAGACAAGTTTAAAAGAGGCTGAACTGCGCCTGGTGGAATCCGAGAGAAATGCGGATATTCGTTGGACCGCCGGTTTGCGTCGATTCCAGTTCAGTGACGATGCGGCGCTGGTTGCAGGCATTACAGTGCCACTTTGGGCAGCCAAAAAATTTGCCGGACAGACGACCTCTGCCGCTGCGGCACGTGATGAAATTCCATTGCAAAAAGCCGTCGCGCTTCGAGACCTGCACACTCGACTACACCGAGTGTTTAGTCATCGTGAGCAGGCAATTCTAAAAACCAGGGTACTGCAAAATGAGGTGATTCCTCTGCTTGAAGAAGCCTTGAAAGAAACAAAATCGGCCTACGATCAAGGGCGTTACCCTTATCTGGAATGGGTAGCCGCAAGGCAAGAACTACTCAAGGCACAACGCACACTGATTGATGCAGCAACTGACGTCTTACATGACAGCGCAAAGATCAAACAATTAACGGCTGAACCTTTTGCGGGAGTTTTACAATGAAAATATTCTCTGTTTGTTTACTGATTCTGTTTGGTGCTAGCCAGCAGGTTTTGGCCGAGATGAGTGGGCACCACGATCAGCACCACGATCAAAAAGGTTCGAACGGTGGCAAGATGTTATTGGATGGCGAGATCAGCGTTGAGCTGGCCATCTTCGAGCGAGGTGTGCCACCCGAATACCGCGCCTGGATTCAACATAACGGCAAACCGACAGAGGGAATATTATCGGTGGAACTGACTCGCTTGGGTGGCAAGGTAGATAACTTTCAGTTCAAAGCGAAAAACGACTACTGGCTCGGCTCAGGCGTGGTCGAAGAGCCTCATTCTTTTGACGTAAAGGTCACCCTGAAAAGCGCTGGCAAAGAATTTTTGTGGGAGTTTGAATCTCACGAAGGGCGAGTGAGAATTGATGCCGAGATCGCTTCAGCAGCAGGTGTCACTACCGCAACGGCAGGTGCGGGTGAAGTACATAAAACCATGACCCTCTACGGAAAAACGGTGACTGACCCATCGAAAATTAGCCACTTGAGGGCGCGTTTCCCGGGCATCATCACGCAGGTAAAAGCCAACATCGGCAGCTTTGTGAAAGCCGGACAGGTGCTGGCTCAAATCGAGTCGAACCAGAGTTTAAAACGCTATTCGATTAAAGCGCCCTTCTCCGGTGTCATTACCGCTCGACACGCCAATCCAGGTGAGCTGGCTGAGCAGCAAGTGCTATTCACGGTTACCAATGATGATCAGCTGTGGGCTGAACTTCGTGTGTTTCCACGTCAGGCTGCACAGATATCTGCGGCTCAATCAGTGACGCTGACAGCGGATAATCGCTTGGCCGAATCCAGTATTAAACACCTGTTATCTGATACCACCGGCAAGCCTTTTATGATCGCCCGAGTACCACTCGATAATCGTAAAAAACAATGGTCGCCGGGGCTGATGATTGAAGCGCAGGTGTCAGTTGAGAAGACTCAGGTTCCCCTGGTTGTAGATAACCGCGGGCTGCAATCGTTTCGCGATTGGTCAGTGGTTTTTATTCAGGTGGGAGATCAATATGAAATTCGCCCTCTAACGCTGGGGCACAGTGATGGACGGTTTACCGAGGTACTTGCGGGACTGAACGTCGGCGATCGTTATGTCGTGGAAAACAGCTATTTGATCAAGGCCGATATCGAAAAGTCCGGAGCCAGTCATGATCATTAAACCTGCCCGCCGCGAGCTAGAGAGAACGGCTGCGGAGACTTTTGATGATTGAATCCATCTTACGTTTCTCAATTGAACGACGGGGCTTAATATTGTCGTTAATTCTGGTTTTGATAGGAGCCGGTCTGTGGAGCTATCAAAAACTTCCCATTGATGCAGTTCCTGACATCACCAACGTGCAGGTACAAATCAATACCGAAGCACCCGGTTATTCGCCTCTGGAAGCTGAGCAGCGCATTACTTTTCCCGTTGAAACAGCATTGGCCGGTCTGCCCAAACTGGCGTATACCCGCTCCTTGTCGCGCTATGCGCTATCACAAGTTACGGTGGTTTTTGAAGAAGGAACCGATCTATATTTTGCTCGCAATCTGATCAATCAGCGTCTTGGCGCGATCAAGAGTCAGCTACCCCCCGGACTGGAACCTGAAATGGGCCCGATCGCCACCGGCCTTGGCGAGATTTTTATGTACACCGTGGAAGCGGAAGAACATGCAACTCAGCCCAATGGTCAACCTTACGATTCTATGGCCTTGCGCGAAATTCAGGACTGGATCATTAAACCGCAGTTAGCACTGACCCCCGGGGTAACGGAGATCAATACCATCGGTGGTTACGCCAAGCAATACCATGTCATGCCAAACCCTCGTCAAATGCTGGCTTTTGATGTTTCGATGGCCGATATCAGTGCTGCCCTGCGTAACAACAATGCTAATCGCGGTGCGGGTTATATCGAGCAAAATGGTCAACAATTATTGCTGCGTTCTCCCGGACAATTGAAAACCATTAAGGATATCGAGCAAGTCGTGGTGGTAAATCGCAACAGTGTCCCTGTGCAAGTATCAGATCTTGCAGAGGTCGCCATCGGCAAGGAATTGCGCACTGGCGCAGCTACCCGCGATGGCCGTGAAACCGTACTTGGCACCGCCATGATGCTGGTTGGAGAAAACGCTAGAACGGTCTCGCGTGCTGTCGCGGAGAAATTGCAGAAGGTGCAGAATTCGTTGCCACCAGGTATCAAAGTTGAAGCCGTATACGACCGTACCACGCTGGTTGATAAAACCATTTCCACCGTGCAAAAAAATCTACTCGAAGGCGCATTGCTGGTGGTTGTCGTGTTGTTTCTTTTGCTGGGTAATTTTCGCGCAGCACTGATTACAGCGGCGGTCATTCCTCTGACTATGTTAGCGACCATTAGCGGGATGGTGCAGTTAGGCGTATCTGCTAATCTGATGAGCCTCGGTGCACTGGATTTTGGGCTGATCGTTGATGGGGCTGTCATCATTGTCGAAAACTCTATACGTCGCCTGGCGCAAGCGCAGCGCAGCAATAATGGCCAACTGAAACTTCAAGAGCGGCTCAATGTGGTCTTTGAAGCAACCAATGAAGTCATCCGCCCTAGTCTTTTTGGCATTATCATTATCACCGTCGTCTACATCCCGCTGTTTTCGCTTACCGGTGTGGAAGGCAAGATGTTCCAGCCAATGGCGGCAACCGTCATCATGGCGTTACTTTCCGCATTGGTTCTGTCACTCACCGTTGTGCCAGCAGCAGTAGCCGTTTTTATACGCGGCAAAGTCAGCGACAGAGAAAGTGTCATCATTCGAGCGGCTAAATCACTCTACAAACCGGTGTTACTGGCTGCAATGAAACTACGCTGGCTGGTACTCTGCACTGTGTTAGTTTTAGTGATTTTCTCTGGCTGGCTGGCTACCACGCTAGGATCAGAGTTCATCCCTCAGCTCAACGAAGGCGACATTGCCTTACACGCGTTACGTATCCCTGGGACCTCTCTTGCGCAAGCCGTTACGATGCAGAAAATGCTGGAAGAGCGTATCAACCAATTCCCTCAGGTTGACAAAGTTTTTGCCAAAATTGGCACGCCAGAAGTCGCCACTGATCCCATGCCACCGAGCGTCGCAGACAATTTTGTGATGCTAAAACCTCGTTCTGAATGGCCTGATCCCAGTCAAACCCATGCGGAACTGGTGAATGAACTTGAGCACGCAGTGAAGCAAATACCGGGCAATAACTATGAATTTACTCAACCCATTCAAATGCGATTTAATGAGTTGATTTCCGGGGTGCGGGCAGATTTAGGTATTAAAGTCTTCGGCGATGATCTGCAACAATTACTAACCTCCGCAGAAGATATTCTGGCTGTCGTTAATTCTATCGACGGTGCAGCCGATGCCAGGGTCGAACAAGTTACTGGCCTGCCGATGCTCTCGGTGCTGCCAAGACGTATGGCGATTGCCCGTTATGGTCTAAACGTTACCGACCTGCAAAATCTGGTTGCAACAGCCATAGGCGGCGAACCTGCCGGTATGATCTTCGAAGGAGATCGACGTTTTGAACTCGTACTGCGCTTGCCGGAAAGCATACGACAAAACCTAAATCGCCTGCACGAATTACCCTTAGCACTACCCGGTGGTGGTTATGTACCCCTGAGCGAAGTCGCCACCCTCGAACTCGCTCCGGCACCCAATCAGATCAGCCGGGAAAATGGCAAGCGCCGCGTTGTTGTCACCGTCAACGTGAGAGACCGGGACCTGGGTTCATTCGTCAAAGAAGTCAAGACTCAGATTCATAGTTCTGTGGCACTACCGCCTGGCTATTGGCTGGATTATGGCGGCAGTTTCAAACAACTCGAATCCGCCAGCAAACGCCTCTCCATCATCATTCCCATCACCCTGGCGATTATCCTCGGACTCCTCATCATGGCTTTTAGCTCGGTCAAAGATGCCCTCATCATTTTCACTGGCGTTCCCCTGGCATTAACCGGTGGCATCATCGCTCTGTGGCTGCGCGATATGCCGCTATCTATCTCTGCAGGCGTTGGTTTTATCGCCCTCTCTGGCGTAGCTGTACTCAATGGACTGGTTATGCTGTCCTTCATCCGTGACCTCTGGCAGCAACGCGGGGAGCTGGTTTCATCCATCATAGATGGCGCAATGATCCGCCTGAGACCAGTGTTGATGACTGCCCTTGTCGCCAGCCTCGGATTTGTCCCTATGGCACTCAATACCGGCACTGGTGCCGAGGTGCAAAGACCATTGGCAACCGTCGTAATTGGCGGAATTATTTCATCGACTTTATTAACGCTACTGGTGCTACCGGTGCTTTACCTGATGGTGTATGGAGGACGAAATATTGTAAAAAACAGGGAATAATCAAGCCGCTCAGAAAGAGTGTTCAACCTAAAAAAATTAGTTGGGCGCGAAAAAGATGCGTAAGCCATTGGTGTATCAAGTGAATCAGAAAAACTCGTAGTCACCTTGCTGGTGATGAGAGATTTTTCTGATTTGCTTGGTGCATCAATGGATTGCGTAGCCTTTCGTGATCCAACTGATTTTTCTAGGTTCAATAACATCAGGGTCGATTCCTCTTTGGAAAGACGTCTGGACTTGTGCTACTAATCCATGAATTAATAGCAATTCTTATCGCCATCAAAATCAAACATGCGCCAACTCCCATTAAAAGAGCAGCAAATCGTACAAACTCACGCGACTTTAATCGTCGGTGTTGTGCAGGCTGCACAATCGGGCAGTGTCTCTCCCGAGTTGGAGAATGGCTTAAAAGTATCGGCGGAAAATGGCTGGACGGCACTGGTTCATGCAATCCGTCAAATCATTTCCGGAAACCGCGCCAACGAGCTTGTGGCATCTTTGGATGAAGAAGATGGCATTATCGCCAGTGCGATTTTGCGTGGTTTACAAAATCCTGCCAGCCTCCCCGATCCAAACGCAAAACCGGATGGCACGATGGCGGCACCAGGGCTTGCGGTATTGATTCATGGCGCTCGATCCGGTCAGCCAGACGCATTGCAAATGTTAGCGGGCATGACAGAGCAAATGGTTGCTGGCGGCGGTGATATGGCTCAACTCGGTGGTTCTATGAAACGACTGGTTGATGGTGAACGTGATATGGAGAAACTCTCAAAAGGCATGGGCGCATTGGGACAATCACTGCTGATCTCAATCATTGATGAGTTGGCAAAACTGGATTTGCAGTAAATCTTTTGATTAACCATCATCAGGAGCAACTCCGTCAACTGCAGGCGCATCAACAATCCCTGCGTCAATGCACGCAATGCCCCGATATGTATGGGCCACCGGTACATGGCGCGGCGGTAAAATCAAACGTGATGCTCATTGGACAGGCACCCGGGGATAGAGAAATAGTTTTGCTTCGACCTTTTGCCTGGACGGCCGGGAAAACTTTGTTCAAGTGGTTGAGTTCGATTAATCTGGAAGAATCTAATTTTCGCAATCAAGTTTATATGAGCGCGGTTTGCCGCTGCTTTCCTGGTAAGAAACCCCGCGGTGGAGACAGAGTCCCCAGCCCGTTAGAAATTAAAACTTGCGCTCAATGGTTAAATGCAGAAATTAACTTACTACAGCCGCTACTCATCATTCCCGTGGGCAAGCTTGCGATCAGCCAGTTTTTGACATTTAAAACGCTCAAAGAAGTGATCGGTCTCAAACATTCGATCAGTATTCTGGATCGAGAAATTGATTTAATTCCGCTACCCCACCCTTCCGGCGCGTCAACCTGGCATGTCACAGAACCGGGCAAAACACTGCTGCGCCAAAGTCTTAAACTGATAGCGCAACATCCGTCGATAAAACAACTGTAAAATTGAATAATGAAAAATCTGTTTTTGATAGTTTTAGTGATTGGTTGCGCCGCAACGCTGATTTTTCTCAGGTTTACTGGACGTCTACAACCCCATCAAATGTCCGCACTGGGAAAAGCCTTATTGTGGCTATCTTCATTCCTGCTTGCATTTATCCCAGTTACGATCTCGATCTTCAAGCTTTTGCGGCATAACTGGGGATACGATGCATCACCGCTATCCATTGTGGTTTATGGATTGGCTGTGATTCTGGCGGGCTTTATCGCCACGCGGATCGCGCACTGGGTTGCAGACTCCGACTAGCAGCCACTAGGCACTACCTCCCAGAAGTGTTTTGTTTCACTTAGAATCTATTTTTTGGGTAGTGCGAACATCCCCAACGAAACCACAAACCAAAAGGTGGTTAATCGCAAAATGAGCGCACAGGCAACAGCAGAAGTTTCATCTGCGCCATTAAAAACCAGTAATGCCACCAGCGTCGCCTCGGTGCTGCCAAACCCTCCGGGGATCATACTGATTGCCCCAACCAGCTTGGCAAAAGCATAGATAAACACGGCAGTTGAAAACAGAATTTCCACATGGAGCAGACTACTAATCCAGTAAAAATTAACCGCCTCAAGCCCCCAGGCGAGTACCGCTAGCAATAGCCCCGAAAGAAAAACCCGTGGGCTAAATAGCGTATTGCAATGCGTTAATACCTGCGCAGAATACTGGAACAGGTTTTTTGCTCGTCGCCAGGGAATCATGGCGCTCAGACGTTGCATCAAAGCGGCATAGAGGGAGGGATTCTGGGTCACCAGTAAAATGAGTCCAATAAACACGACCAAGGCTGCCGCTGCCGGCCACGCTTCGGGTTTTGCCCAAACACCACCGGCTGCCAGTAGCATGACCGCAATTAAGTCAGTAAACCGATCTGCAAAGAAAATCGACAGGCTGCGAAGGTGATCAACACCCCATCGTTTCAGGAAAATGCCACGTATTGCTTCCCCGGCTTTTCCAGGTGTCGCCGTCAGTGCCAGACCACCAATATAGATCCTCGTACTCGCCTTAAAAGGCAAACGAATATCGAGCTGCCCCAAATACAGCTGCCAACGAAATAATCGCATGGTCAGGCTAAGTACAGTGAGACTCAATGCAAAACCGAGACCGACCCAGCCAAACTGGCGCAGCGCCTTAGCCATACCTTCCCACCCCACCCAGGCAGACAGCGCCAGATAACCGGCAGCACCCAGCAGCAACGTGATGATAACGGCCCGGTAGCGCCAGCCGGTTAGCACGCTGCCTTCAACCGCTACTGCACCATTTTGTAAGCTTTTAGACATAGAGAAGTTATGCTGAGAAGAAAGCGCAATGTAACAGGGCTTGACTCGATTTAATGTGAATCAACACGAATTTCTTCAATACGCCAACTTCACTAGCGCGATGGCTTGATGAACAGATTTTTTTCGACCCAATTCACCTCTTTGTATAGGGAAAACGGGGAGTATAAGAAACTTGAGCTTGATCACGCAGAGGATACTGGAACTAGGGTATCTTCTACCTCCTGACGGGCTACTGCATCCGCTGACGTTTGATTGCGGGGAAAATATTACCCATCTACCTCTATTTTTGCGATGCTTGGCAGTAGACGTATTAGATTAGGCTTATATGGTCAATGTATCGAATTCTGGTACTGCGCTATAATGATAATTACCTATCTTTGATGGGTGCAAATGATTTGGAGTAACAGTTGATTAAGTTTATACCCTTAATATTGTTCACAGTATTAACCAACTTCGGTTCTCAGGTGTTACTGAAAAAAGGCATGATGTCCATTGAGCAGTTCGCAATTTCTGCCGATGGAATATTAAAGGCTGCCCCGGCGATCATTTTTAATCCTTATGTCATATTCGGCATGCTATTGATGTTCATCAGCATGGGAACGCACCTGGTAGTGCTATCCCGGGTTGATATCAGCTTTGCCTACCCTTTTTTAGGACTGTCTTTTGTACTGATCACCGTCTATGGGCACTACGCTCTGGGTGAACCAATCAATGCTTTTAAAATACTGGGTGTACTCTTGATTGTCTCTGGCGTCGCTCTGGTGGCTAAAAGTTAAGCAATGACAGTTACTATTTAATCAGTTGAATTCTTCAAGGTTGGAATACTTACGAACCAACCTTTAGACATTAATAATCACATTTAAAACGGTTGAAACAAAGATGAAACATATAATTACTGGCGGAAATGGTTTTCTAGGCACAGAACTGGCCAAACGGCTGATGGCGAGAGGCGAAAAAGTTCTGATTCTTGATATGGAAAAAACAGAAGACAGCCCAATTTATCCCGAAGCTGAATTCATCCACCTTGATGTTCGCAGCAAAAAAGGTTGGGATTTAATCAACGTTGAAAAAGATGATGTTATCTATCATTTTGCAGCCAAACTACTGATGCCTATTTTGCCCAGAAAAGAGCGTACCGAGTTTTTCTGGTCTCACCTGTACGACGGAACAAAGGTAATGCTTGAGCATCTTGAAACCAAAACAGAGTGTAGAAATATCATCTATTACACTACTGACATGGTTTATGGGCACACCATTCATCATCCAAGATTCGAAGACCACCCCCGCGAGCCAGTTGGGCCTTATGGTGAAGCAAAATATAAGTCTGAATTTCTTTGCGAAGACTATCGTACCCGTGGTTTTAATATCACTATCTTCCGCCCTCGCCTGATTATTGGTGAAGGTCGATTAGGGATTTTGGAAAGCCTGTTCAAGCTAATTGACAAGAACCTGCCCGTGCCAATGATTGGCAATGGCAAAAACTTCTATCAATTTGTCTCAGTCGGTGACTGCGCTGATTCTTGCATTAAAGCATGGGAGAAAGGCGTTCCTAATGAGGCATATCACGTTGGGTCGGTTAATCCACCGACAGTCAGAGAACTCTTGGGTGAGTTGATAAAAGTAGCTGATAGCCGCTCCTTTTTATTGCCAACTTATGCACCCGCTGTAAAATTCACCCTGGATCTGTTTGATCGTGCCGGGTTTCCAATCATGGACCCGGAGCAATATCTAATCGCGGATGAAACCTGTGTTCTCGATGTTAGCAAAGCTAAAAACGAGCTGGGCTGGGAACCAACAGAGTCAGACATTGAAATGCTCAACGAAGCTTACCGCAGTTATCGTGCAAAGCTTAAAGTGGAAGAAGCTAGACCGGCTAGAGAATCTCAGTTTGCATAGCTAAAAAGAGGGGTACCTCCTGTGAGGTGCCCTTCACTCGCTATTTACACTCAGATAGTACGATTAGCAACAAATATCAAGCCGCAAAAACACACTCCACAGTGGAACTCTAGTGAAAATTAATTAGTATATTGCAAGGTTAGTATTTAAAAATATACCAGCGCATGAATTACGTTTCTAATAAGATTAGCAACTTATCTCATCCAGAGTATGAGATCGCGAGCTCTACGCTCAATCACGTAACTACTTATCGTCGAATACTTGTCGCAAAACGCCACAACAACTGCGGCGCTAACAAAATGTAGTGAGAATGTGCTCCTGATTTTACATCAAGTTTAATTTTCTAGAATACCTTGAATAGAATCAAACCATTTTTGTGCAATTTTTTCTTCACCGCTGGCATTGGGATGAATTCCGTCTAACTGCCTGTCCTGCGGAATATTAAACTCTGTCACCTGATCTACCGAAACCACACGAGATTGTGCTGTATCCAGCGCTAACGCGAGAACTTTAACGGCTTTGCCTAAATCAGCTATTGGCTGATCGTGGTTTGCCATAGGAATTGGTTCTGCCAGAAGAATGCTAACGGCAGAATTCTTTTTTCGCAGTTCATTAATAATTTGCTCTAATTCATCTATGATGCCGGAAGTAGCCTGCTGCTGGTGAAGAATATCGTTAGTACCCAGATGAATCAGCACAACATCAACATCATAATCAGATAGCTTACCTGGCAAAATATTCAAAATATAGTCAGCTGGACGGCCCCAGTGCCCTTCATGGTCCCGATCAAAGCTAATGCCTTTATACACGGGGAAATCTGGAGTGCCATGGAAATTTTCCGTCAAACTCCCAACCAGATCAAACTGAATTCCAGAATCAACCAGTTTTTTCCACAAAGGATAGCGATAGGATTGATGAACCCGGTCAGCTTGGGTAATCGAATCCCCTAGTGGGAGAATTTTAACGGGTGCTTGTACTGGAGCCGTGATCACCGTCGTAGGCAGTTCGCTAACACTTCCCCCGTCACCATCCAGCGTTCTGGTTCCATTTCCGCCACAGCCAGTAACATTTAGCATTGTTATTATTGCCAAACCAAGTGGCCATTTTGTATTTTTGAGTTGCGTCATTAGCGTTGTTTTCCTTAAATTTTACGAGAGAACTGTCTAAAGTTCTAATGATGATTCGATCTGGCTTTCGAACGTCTTTTTCTGGACAAAAGTGCTGACATATAAATAATCAAAAACAAAATGACGCTGACAATCCAGCCCAATTGTGATGCAGCACTAATCAACAAGTATTTTGGTGCCAACCAGAGAGGCGCAAAGACGTATATGACGGTTGCACCGGAAATAGCTCCAAAAATCAAAAAAACGCCAAACGAAAACTTACTACTGTTTGTCCTGGCTTTTCTCGGTGACATGCTTGCCATGATTACTGTTGTCAGTATGCCAATCCCTCCAATAGCAAAAGCATGAACAGCTTGCCTGGTTAATTCAGGGTTCAAAAAATCAGCTGATTTAAACGCAAAACCCAGAGCGATGAATAAGTACGCAGTTATGATCGCCCAATTCAATAGGTTCTTGTCGTTACCTCTCGCAATTCGATAAATCACATTTACAATCAGGAGCGATCCAGCCAGTCCGCTGACGACTGCTAGTGGTAACGTATTGGCTATCAATACATCGGCAATCGATACTATTAATATTACTGCGAAAATTAAATACAACAACCATCTAGATCGGGTATCCCCATTGGCTGAATTTTTTGTGGTTTCATTTAACCCGGGCTTTAAGTTTGGAACAGCTATTTCACTGAGTAATATTAGCAACATTAACAAGCTGTATAACCCGAACGAAAGGCCTAAATATTCACCGTCATGTAAAACACCTAGCAGCCCAAGGTAATAAGCAAAATTTGCAGAGATGACTAAAGCAATCAGAATGGAAATCCCCCATCGCTGCCACCCAGCTTCAGTAACCGGCTTAATTAAACTGACCCCAAGCAACCAAGCTCCGAATATCACATCAATAACAAACATTCCGTTTAATGCCCAGTCAGAATCAACAAATGGCAAAATTCTGGGGATCAGCCAAAAGGTTGTTAATAAATACATCCACATTTGATAGGAAACGCGAGTGCCACCTAAAATTCTTGGTGCAAGCACCAAATATCCAGTAATGACCGCCAAAGCATAGCCAAACAGCATTTCATGCGCATGCCAAGAGGCAGGCAACATAGCTGTCAGCGCCATATCTTGTTTAAGAAATAATATCGCAAACCAGATCG
>CAZNYF010000048.1:0-15898 GCA_964577195.1 uncultured Thiotrichales bacterium
TATAAAGTTAGTCTAGATTTGCAGCCTTGTCAGCTACAAATATAATGGTAGACCCCGTTGAACTCAGAGAACGGCGGACTAATTTGGATAAGTTTGTTTTTGCCTGATGCATATTGACAAGCATGTAACCACTCCAAAAACTAAGTTAGCTAGAATGTTAGCTAAGCATTTGATAGAGGTCAAGTCCCAGTCTTATCCAAGCTCAGGCTTGACAAGCAGAGGATAACTTAATATGGTCATCTGCATGACCATATTGATCAGGCATCATGAAAACAGTCACCGTTGCAGAAACTAAAGCACATTTGTCAGAAATATTGACTCAAATTGAGCAAGGTGAAAAAGTGACAATCACTCGGCGTGGTACCCCCATTGCTCAGATGACTTCTATATCAGCATCCAAGCAGCCACTCTCTTCTCTCGCGCGGCACAGGCAAAGTCTGCCGCAATCTATCAGTCCCGGGACAAAAATCCTGAAAGAATTACGGGATGAGGGGCTTTGAAGGCCTATTTCGATACGAGTTTTTTAGTACCACTGCTGATCCCTGAGCAAAATAGCGGCCAAATAGAAATCCTCGTTCAGCAGATCTCAACGAATAGCGAGCTGCTGGTAAGTCAGTGGACGCGCGTTGAAATGGTCAGTGTTTTTTCACGGTTGGTTCGGATGGGTGAGCTTGAACGAAATACCGCCAAAACTTGTGACAAAGCCTTTTCTCAAATGCTGGAAGAGAGTTTCAAAATAATAGTGCCAGAAACTCAGGATTTTGATCTTTGTCACCAATACCTCGCCCAGTTTGATAATAGTTTAAGAGCTGGGGATGCGTTACATTTGGCTATCGCTACCAAGTATGGTGTAGATGCAATTTATACTCTGGATAAGGGTATGATAAAAGCTGGAAAATATTTGGGACTTCCAGTCTGTTCAGATAATTAGGCGGCAGGAACAGGACAGCCATATTTTAACAGTAGAAGGTTGTGGGTATACATCATTCGTATGACTAAACAGGCTTTTCTTAGACGATAACTACACAGATTTTGCAGTTCAGCGCCTGACGGCATTCTGTCTATAGAAAGTCATCCCAAGACCTGGATTGATGAAATATGCGAAGTATCGAGATTGATTCCGAAGCCGGGAGAGAAATTAGAGTATAAGGAGTGCCTGAGACTACCAGCTCCCTTGTTGTGTGAATCCGACCTGCTTTGCCTAATAATGCATGCTCTGTTAATAAATTAGTTGTTGTGAGAATTTTAGCTGCAACGCTATTTGCAGCTTGAGGATTATCTTTAGCGATATAGGCTCGTAGTTCAACCAGATCAGCTATTGCATCCTCTTCCCATCTTATTTGCATATCGGCGGTTTTCCTTCTTCACCTGTTCCCCAACCATGTAACCATTCTGTTACAGAATCGTGGGTAGCAAACTTCGCTTCTCCATTTTGTAGCTTAGAAAGCGTTTTTTTAATCGCTTCAGCTTGCCAAGCTTCGTGCTGCACATATTGTTCTACAGCATGCCCCATTAACCAGGCTCTTGATCTATCTGTGATTTTTGAGAGGCGATCAAGACTGGAAAGCACTTCTTCGTCTAAACGAATCGAAACAGTTTGACTCATAAGAACCTCATTGTAGTTGAATGTTTACATTTAGATCATAGCAAGTATGCAAAAAATGTAAACCTTCTAAAAAGAAAGAACAAAAATCTATAATTTAACAACACAAGGCATATTCTACCGAATTGAATATCTCTTATGCGGATCTTGGTGCGTGGGATTTGAAGCTGAATCTGTCATATGGTCAACACTAAAATACAACTATGAGGCTGCCCTTGGGGGAGTTTTGCGTGTTTTGCGCCTTTGCGAGAGAATAGAACCACCACAAACTTCTTTAAAACTAAAATAATGCAATCAAGCACTCCGCGTTTCACTGTATTTTTATTCTGGCTGGCTTTTCTGGGGGTGCTGGTTTTTGCGCTGTTTATTGCCTGGGATAAAGGCTGGTTGATGATGGTATGGAGGTCTGATCTGAGTCGTTTATCTATCGTCATCAGTTTTTCTTTTGTTGTGGCGACGTTGTTTGCCGGGTGGAGGGCTTTTGATATTTCGAGAGAACTGGAGTTTGTGGCATTGGTTCAAGATTCGAATCCTTCTGTTCCTGAGAGTATCGTTTTCTGGCATTTTAGTAACCTGAAGCAGAAAGCAAAATCTGGCACGGTACTACTAGCCGGTGAGCAATCACTTTTGCTTGAGGCACTAGAGCCAAAAATATTTCGCGGTTTATCGGTGCTTTGGTTTACTGCCGATTTAATGATCAAACTCGGATTGCTGGGAACGGTGATTGGGTTTATTTATATGCTTGGATCTGTAACCGGTATCGAGCAAATTGATATTAACAATGTGCAAAAATTGCTCGTTAGTATGAGTGCCGGAATGCGGGTTGCTCTGTTAACAACATTAAGTGGTTTGGTGGCTGGTATTCTGATTGCAGTGCAGCACCAAATTCTTGAGCATGGCGCGAAACAATTATTTAGCCGCATTGTGGAAATATCCGAGACCCGTTTTTTGCCGGTATTAGTCAAAAAGTCTTTGGGGCAATAACGCTATGCGCCGAAGATCAGCTTATCCCGGTTACAGCACAGACCCTTTTACGGATCTTTTATTCAATGCTTTGCTGGGGTTTACCTTTTTGTTTTTGATCGCGATTGTTTTTATGAATCCGCAGCATCAACGTGAAGGTGCAAAATTAAAAGCTGAATATATTATTACTATCAATTGGCCGGAAACGCGTACCGATGACATTGATTTGTGGGTGCAGGATCCCACTGGAGAGGTCGTTTCTTATTTGCAAAGGGAGGTTGCCTGGATGCATCTTGATCGGGATGATCGAGGCGATATTAATGACAAGGTGATTATTGAAGGCAAAGAGATTATTCATCCGTTAAATCAGGAGATTGTCACTTTGCGGGGTTTTGTGCCCGGTGAATACGTCGTCAATATTTACTATTACGAAGATCGCTCACCAGGAGAATCAGTGCCAGTGAGTGTTAAAATCGAGCGGGTGAATCCGGTATTTAAACTGGTTTACGTCAATCAACTAGAACTCAAACAGGTGGATGATGAGCTGACAGCGACTCGATTCACGTTAAAAAATGACGGCGAGCTGGCGGATTTAAACCAGTTACCGGTGAGGTTGACGCCCTATAATTTGGAGCCTTCCTGATGAGTTTGATCGGGTTGGCCGCCAGCTATGTGTTGCTTTGTTTGCTCGGCGTGCTGATTTTATTGCGCCTGAATTTCCCGTTATGGGTGAAACTAGTAGTTATTTTGGCGATGAGTGGCGGCTATTTGCTGCATTACAGCACGCTGAAAAGTTTTCTCGGCTGGCCCAGTTTTGAGCCATTGCCAATGCAGTTCGAGATTCTGGCAACGGACATTCAGGAGCCATCTGCAACGCAGAACAGCAAGGGTGCGATTCATTTTTGGGTGAGATCGGCAACGCGCAGTGATGAGGCACCGAGAGCCTATCAACGCCCCTATAGCAAGTCGTTGCATCAAAAATCGGTTGAAATTAACCGCGCATTAAGATCAGGCAAACGACAATTTGGACGTCGCTCGGAAGATCCGTCTGGAAGTGGCGATGCGGGTGGGTTTCTCCTGCCTTCAAGGCAAGCATTGCCCACCAAAACGGAATCAAAGTCACAATAATTTACAATATTTGATCTCAGATTCTTTAATAGCCGTAGGATTTTGCTCATCAAACTATCCCATTCCTCTGGTTCCGGCTAAAATGCTGCGATGGAGATACCCGGTTATAAAATTCTCGGCACAGTAGGCCAGGGCGGCATGGCGCTAGTTTATGAGGCCATTCAAAAGTCATTACATCGCAAGGTGGCGCTTAAAGTGCTGTCGCCAGCGTTGGTGGCTGATCAGGACTTTTGTCAGCGCTTTTTAGAAGAAGGCAAAACTGTGGCGCGTTTGTCGCATCAAAATATCGTCACGATTTACGACATAGGCCATCATGACATGAACTATTTCATGTCGATGGAGTTCATCAATGGCGGCAATCTACGCACCCGCATCGAGAGCGGTATGGATGAGCGCGAGGTTGTGCAAGTTGCGCGGCAGATCGCCAGAGCACTGGGCTATGCGCACGATCACGGTTTTTTGCATCGCGATGTAAAACCCCACAATATTTTATTTCGTGAAGATGGCGTTGCTGTTCTGTCAGACTTTGGCATCGCAAAAAATCTTTCGGAAAATTCTGAGCTGACGCGTACCGGTAAGTCACTCGGCAGTCCGCTGTATATGAGTCCTGAGCAAATTCGTAATGAGTCACTGGATGTGCGCTCCGATTTGTACAGCCTCGGCGTGGTGATCTATCAAATGCTCACGGGCTATGCGCCGTATCTGGCATCTACCGCCGAATCGACAACTCGAATGCATCTCTCTTGTCCGGTACCGGATTTGCCTCAGGAGTTATCGAAGTTTCAGCCTTTGATTCGCAGATTACTTGCCAAACGTAGAAATAACCGCTTTTTGAATGCTTGGGAATTAATTGAATCATTGGATGGGATTGCCAATGGCGCAGGGGTGAATTATGACGCTCCGAGTGCCACTAGCCAGATAAAAAAGCAGCAAATCGAAAAAACCATTGCGATGGATGTGGAGCAAGTTGCAGTCACAGAAACACATTTTGAACCGGATCATCGTGGCGATAGTGAGATCACTCAGGAAATGGATGATTCTGCGGTGGCAGAAGCGTTACGCAATCCAGAAGAGTCGAAAATATTTGCAACCAGGGATGATGATGTCCGCGGTTTAGCTAGTACCACACAAGCGCAAACTACGAAAACCGGAAAGTTGCGTAGTGAAGTAACGCAGTCGCGAAAGTCGTCGCTAAAAATCGGACTTTTAGCGGCTTTGATACTTGCTGGTGTATTGATCTACCCGCAGTTGAGCAAGCATTTTGGTGAGAGTAGTGAAAACGTTGAAACTGCTGGAGACGAAGTCGCGTCGAGCAGTAATGAGATTGCCGATTTACCCATTTCCCAACCGAAAGATGTGCAAATTGCTTTTGGTAAGGGGGCAGTTTTCAATCAGCAATCGCAAAAAGAACAACCGCAAATCGCTGCACTCGATCCAACCCCTGTGACCGAGCCGATACCCTCTGCTTCTGTCGTGGATGAGCAACCTGCTCCAGAGCCGGTTTCTGCCACGGATGAAGCGGTGATTACCGTCGCTGCAGCCCCCGTGATTCTGCAAGAGAAACCCGTGTCTCAGCCAAAGGTAGCAGTAGTGTCAACGCTGGAGCCTGAAGCACCCGTTGTTGCCGCCAAACCAGTTGCAGAGTCACTTGATCCTCCTACGGCAACGATTGCTGCGCTCGCAGAAGAACCAACAATCGACATTTCCCCGCCGCCGACAGTAATCGCATTTGAATCGTTGCAAGACCCTGGTTTAGTGAAGGTCAATGGTGAGTTCTGGATCAGCCACGAACTGGAGAACATATTACGCCGCAGCGGTCAGCGAATTTTCCGGCTGGGTGATGGCTCGCTGTCGATCTCATTGGAACAAAACCAGTTATTCCCTCCCAATGAAGATTATTTTATTAGTGGTGCCAGCGAGCAACTCGATCAGTTGTCGTATCTGCTGCGCAATTACTCAGGATTTACGGTGAATGTCAGCGCCAGCAGCAGTGGCTTTGGTGAACAACAAATTCTCGATCTGGGGCAGCTCAGAGCACAGCGAGTTGCAGAATATTTACGTTTGCAAATGAATGATCCCGGGCGGCTTATTCTAGGTGAGTCTGCCAGCGGTTCAAATGTCGATGGGGGCAGTGTTGAGTTCCGACTGATACCTGTCCCTATTCTTTAAAAAGCGTTCTATCACAATTTAAGATAACTAATTACAGGGAATTATGGACAAACTTCAGACCATGATCGCGCCACTGCTTGCCCAGTTTGAAGGCCAGCCTTATGTTCAGGCCGGTGTCATTGTGCTTGGGACATTCTTGTTAGCCAGAATTCTCGCGTGGCTGTTTGTGGTGCTGTTTAAGCGACTGACAGCGCGTACTGAAACTCAGCTGGATGATGAGCTGTTCGATAAACTCCGGACACCGTTGGTTTACTCTTTACTGATGCTGGGGCTCTCTTTTGCGGTGCGTTTACTACCCATCGGCGAAGACTTTCAGGGTAATTTGATCGGCATTCTTCGCACCATTGGCGTTGTTATCTGGATGTCATTTTTCATCAAGATTACCCGACTGCTGCTGACTCGGCGGGTCGATGGCGGAGCATCAGCACTACCCTTTATTAAGACTGAAACTTTGCCGCTGTTCCGTAATATCGCGTTTATTCTGATCGTTGCCGCTGGTGTATATATGATCTTCAGCATCTGGGGCATCGATATGACAGCGTGGATGGCGTCAGCCGGGATCCTCGGTATTGCTGTGGGTTTTGCCGCTAAAGATACGCTTGCCAACTTGTTCTCTGGCGTATTTATTCTGGCGGATATGCCCTACAAAATTGGAGATTACGTGGTACTGGATACGGGCGAACGTGGTGCCGTCACGCATATCGGTATTCGCAGCACCCGGATGCTGACGCGCGATGATGTTGAGCTAACCATTCCCAATTCAATTATGGGGAACTCTAAAATCGTCAATCAATCAGGCGGGCCGTACGAAAAATTTCGCATTAGAATTCCAGTGGGCGTTGCCTACGGCTCTAATATTGAACATGTGCGTGGCTTGCTGATGAGTGTAGCCAAGGGCAATAACTCCGTTTGCAGCATTCCTGCGCCAAGGGTGAGATTTCGCGCGCTGGGTGCATCGAGTCTGGATTTTGAACTGCTCAGCTGGGTCGATCAGCCGGTGATGCGCGGACGCGTGACGGATGAATTGCTGACGGGAATCTATAATTTGTTAATGTCTGAAGGCGTTGAAATACCGTATTCCAAACAAGATATCTATATCAAGGAAATGCCAAATCGCTAAAAGTTTACGTGGCTTCAATGACGCCAATTTTCGGTTTTTGGGATAATCCAGCGAGGCTTCCTGCAAATTAAAACACCAACAAATGGAATTTTTAGAAAAAAATGTGATCCATAGAGGCATCTGGCATTAAATCACAGGAATACCATGCAAGCGTCTCAGGCACTGCTCCAAAACGAACTCACCAGTTTTTCACCACTCGCATCAAAAGCCCCGAAAACCTACGAACGAATCGCGATGATCGGTCTGGGGTATATCGGTTTGCCCACAGCGGCAATCCTGGCTTCGCGCGGCAAGCAAGTGATTGGCGTGGATATCAACCAGCAAGCTGTCGATACCATCAATCAGGGCAATATCCACATCGTCGAGCCAGACCTGGATATTGTGGTGCGCAGCACCGTGACAACCGGTAATCTCCGAGCGACGACCCAGGCAGAGCCAGCGGATTGCTTCATCATCGCCGTGCCAACGCCATTTAAAGGCGATCACGTCCCTGATCTGAGCTATATCGAAGCAGCTGCCAAAACCATCGCGCCTGTGCTGGAAGCGGGCAACTTGATTATTCTGGAATCTACCAGCCCGGTTGGCACAACCGAAAAGCTCGCCAATTGGTTAGCGGCATTAAGAACCGATTTAACCTTCCCAAATCAAAAGGGCGAGCATTCTGATGTTTGTCTTGCCTACTGTCCTGAGCGCGTCTTACCAGGCCATGTTCTGCATGAACTGGTGAGCAATGATCGCATCATCGGCGGTATGACCAAACGCTGCGCCAAAGAAGCGATTAACCTGTATAAAACCTTTGTTAAAGCCGAGTGTATCGAAACCACTGCGCGAACCGCCGAGATGTGCAAACTCACCGAAAATGCGTTTAGAGACGTGAATATTGCCTATGCGAATGAGCTATCACTGATCTGCGATAAAGTAGGAGTCAACGTCTGGGAGCTAATCGAACTCGCCAATCGGCATCCACGCGTCGATATCCTCCAGCCTGGCCCTGGCGTTGGCGGTCACTGCATTGCTGTCGATCCCTGGTTCATCGTTGATACCGCGCCCAATGAAGCGCGACTGATCCGTACCGCAAGAGAAGTGAATGATAGCAAGCCAGACTATGTGATTAATCGCGTACGCCATAACGCCGAGCGATTCAAAGAACCCGTGATTGCCTGTTTTGGTCTGGCGTTTAAAGCCAATATCGACGATCTTAGAGAAAGTCCCGCGCTGGATATCACCAAAGAAATCGCTGCACTGAATCTAGGCAGGCTGCTACTGGTTGAGCCTCAAATCAACGCAATGCCCGAAATCTTCGAACAATACCCGCATGCCTCATTCGTCGATGTTGAAACGGCGCTGGAATATGCCGACATTATCGTCGGTCTGGTAGATCATGACGACTTCAAATCCATCGACATGGATATCCTCAAAGAGAAAATTGTTATTGATGTCAGAGGCATGTGGCGATAGATCTAGACAGAGTAGGGGGCTTAAGTTGAGACCACGTTGACAAATGGGGGCTAAAATCTCTATTCTTCGTCCGCAATGAATATTCTAAAAAGCCTCTACCACTTCCTGCAAAACCCCGACAATGCCTGGATGCTCTACATCCTTGGCATTATTTTGTTGGTGGTTGCCTATAAACTCCGCAAAATCAAAAAAGCTAAACTCGCCAACGGCAAAATGCCAGGCTCGGCAATAACCAGAGGAATCTACCTCAGTGGTATTGCCGGATACCTGCTGTTAGTTTTTACCTTCTACTTTAGCTATGTTCGTTGAGTGGGAAATAGTTTATTAATTTTCTAGAGAGGTAGCCTGTGCTGAGCGGTAGCGAAACACGGGTTTATCGAATGCGATACGGTATCTGCTGGTACTACTCCAACCCCGTGTTTCGTGCCTCAACACAGGCTACGTATACGAATGCGGTACCGTGTCTGTCGGATAACTCCCAACCCCGTGTTTTATGCAGCAACACATCAGGCCACATATCGGTCAGAAACCCAGTATTGATAACGCCGCTTCGATAGCAGAATTGCGATCATTTTCGAAATCATCAATAGAAAATAATGCAACCTCTATTTGCGGAACAATACCCGTGACCTCATGGCTTTTGCCGGAAGCCTTTACGGAGTGCTAAAAGAATATGTCGAGGCTCGTTCATCGTGATTGCCTTTGTTCGCGCAAAATATAGATTAAGGAAAAACAATACCCAGCGTTGATTTAAAACCTCTGACTACCTCAAAGATACCGGAGGATATAGTGGAATACCTGAATGCCGCTTTGAAGATGAAGACCGCGTTTGCTGACATTGGCGCTTCGAGACGTGGCTGACGCTATTAGTGCGTGAACTTCGGCATGGCAAAACAAGTTAGCGACCACACCACCACGCCGCTGTGCTGCAAAGTTTTCCAAGTCTCCAAACTACAGTGACAAGCCACTGACTGATAACCAGAAACGGGCGCGTATATAAGCATCTGATTTTAATTCTAAGATTCGCAAATACAGCACACCAGAAAAAACGATACCTTTTGACCGATGGCTCGATAAAGTTCGTGACCGTCGCGCAAGTAAACGGATTTTGACGCGTATATGCCGCTTATCACTTGGACTTGAAGGCGACTGGAAATCGGTAGGTGAAGGCGTTAGAGAACTACTGAAAGGGGTATCGCGTGTATTACGCCTGGAGCGGTGAATCTTTTGTATTGCTGTTATTGGGTGGTGACAAATCCACGCAGCATCGTGATATTGAAACAGCCAAACAGTATTGGCGACAGTACCGGAGTGAAGACAATGCCTAGTGTTGAATTTAAAGCCTCAGATTACCTCAAGACACCGGAGGATGTAGCAGAATATCTGAACGCTGCACTTGAAGATGAAGAGCCGCGTTTGCTGACTTTGGCGCTCAGAGATGTCGCTGATGCTATTGGAGGAATGACACGGTTCTCAGAACAGACCGGGCTTAACCGGGAAGCCTTGTACCGCACGTTGTCTGAAGATGGAAACTCAAAGCTCGATACATTGAATACAATTTTACAAAGTCTAGGCTTGCGGCTTGCCATTACCCTGGAGCAAACAGACAAGGCCGCTTGATGAATGAAAATGAATTATTAGCGCGTGATGCCAAGCGCAATCTCGGTGATGAGCTATTGCAGTCTGTTAAAGAAATGCGAGTGAAAAAAATAGGTCGCATACACAAAGTAAACTTTCGAAATTCATCGAAGCCTAAAGCAAAGTAGCAAAGCAGGGCTGACACAATGCCATTTGCAGAGATTCTGGGTGTATCAAAACGAACCCTGCAGGAATGGGAGCAGGGCAGAAAAAAGCCCAGAGGTGCTGCAAGTTCGTTACTAAAAATAGCCATTGAACGGCCTGATGTGCTTCAAGAGGTTTTGAATAGAAGAGTGAACGGGAGGTTTGTTCGGTGGATGATTTGTCGGGTTACGCTGCGCTAACTCGTACCACTTTTAAATTTAAAGCCATAACGTAGGTCGGCGTTAGCGAAGCGTAACCCGACAACCCAAGCCAACAGCATCTACTCCCTTCCCACATTCAAAGGAAAATCTGGCGCAACCCCACCCCAATTTCTCTGCAAAACTCCATTTTGAATATATCGATGTAAACTCGAATAAGGCCAATCAACAGGCCGGGGAACCGCCCCATGTTTGACCGGATTATAATGAATGTAATCAACATGGTGAGCGTAATCCACCTCGTCCCGGATCATGTGTTCCCAATAACGGTGTTGCCAGATGGCCTGCTCGCCCCGATGTTTTCGGTTCTCACTGGGAGGCGTCCGTAATTTTGAATCACAATGTTTCGTGAACCAGGTTTTGATCAACCGCCAACGTGTAGAGAAGTCAGCATCGTCCGGCGGTAATGTCCAGATACAATGAATATGCTCAGGCATGATGACGGCTGCGTCGATGATGAAAGGGCGTTTTGTCATGACGTTGCGGAAGGCTTGTCGGAGGGTGTTGATGGTGGCGTCGTTGGTGAAGATTTTGCGGCGGTTTTCGGTGACGAGGGTGAAGAAGTATTGCGCGCCGGGGGTGTAGGCTCTGCGATATTGCATGGTTTCTGGGTGGGTTGTGTCGGTTGTCGGGTTACGCTTCGCTAACGCCGACCTACGGGAGTGACGGTTTAGGGCGAAGCCCTTATCGCTCGCTGTCTGAAGATGGAACCCAAAGCTCCTTAGGATCATTTCAGAACTAATTATCATCCATATGTGCGTCCTCTGGCAGAGTGACTCTAATGTATTCTTAAGTTGCTCAGCTGCTTCCTCAGGACATTCAGGATTCCAGAGAATTGTATGCATTTGTCTTGTATCAAAATGCGTTCCCTTTTGATTAAAGATCTCCTCGTTGCATGTGTGTAGAAATAAAAAAGGCCCGCTAATTCTAAGAATTAGCGAGCCTTTGAATTGGCGTCCCCTAGGGGGTTCGAACCCCTGTTACCGCCGTGAAAGGGCGGAGTCCTAGGCCACTAGACGAAGGGGACTTAGAACATTTATTCCGGTGGTCTAACCGGGCCTTCTGGGTCATCAGCTAAAAAAGCCGTTACAACACCAGTCAGCAGTAACACAAATCCGATCGGGACAGTCGTCAGGAAGAATTTCGCGTGTTGGTCATGCCCCATTTTGATCAGGGTAAAACCGGCGATGATTCCGACTAGAGCAACGATCACTCCGAGCCAGCTTGTCATTCTTCCTATGCGATGCATATTGCCTCGACTATCGCTAAGTTTGGTGGAGCTAGGCGGGATCGAACCGCCGACCTCAACACTGCCAGTGTTGCGCTCTCCCAGCTGAGCTATAGCCCCGCGAACGGAGCGCGTAATCTACGTTAGCGGTTGTTTTTTGTCAACATTCAATTGCGTTGAATTTTATATCGATCTTCAGGGTTATTACTTAGAGAATAAATATGGTGGCGAGGCCAAGAAATGCCATGAATCCTACAACGTCGGTGACGGTGGTGAGTACCACAGCACCGGATAAGGCGGGATCAATTTTCATCCGATGGAGGGTCAGTGGCACGATGATTCCGGCCAGTGCCGCGACCAGCATGTTTAAGGTCAGGGCTGCGCCGAGTACCATGGCTAATGGGTAGTTTCTAAACCAGAGGTAGGCGATGACGGCAACGACAAATGACCATAGAAGCCCGTTTAGCAATCCAATGCCGATTTCTTTTCGCAGTAGCCATAGCCTGTTGCTGTCTGCGATTTGTCCCATTGCCAGCCCACGGATGGTGAGGGTTAGCGTTTGGCTGCCTGCGATACCGCCCATACTGGCAACGATTGGCATCAGCACGGCGAGGGCAACGACTTTTTCGAGGGTGGCTTCAAATAAGCCGATCACCCATGAGGCAAGAAACGCTGTCGCCAGATTGAGCGCCAGCCACACCGTGCGCCTGCCAGCACTCGGGAGCAATGGTGCAAATAAATCCTCGTCTTCATCCAGCCCAACGGGTGCCATGATGGCGTGATCGGCCTGATCCCGGATAGCGTCGATGACATCATCGACGACGATACGGCCGAGAAAGTAGCCATCTTTATCCACCACCGGAGCGGAGAACCAGTCGTGATTTTCAAAGCTCCGCGCTACTTCTTGTTCGGACATATTGGGATCTAATGTACGCCAGTCATCGTCCATCACGTCGCTAATCAGTGTTTCGCAGGGGTGCAAAATAAGCGTGAGCAGGGAAACTGCGCCCTGAAAGTGATTTTCACGATCAACAACGATGAGCAAGGTAGTATCTTGGGGAATATTTTCATATTGACGTAAATACCGTTGCACAGTCTCCACGGTGACATTTTCCCGTACCGTGATGGCATCGGTGTGCATCAGGCGTCCGGCGGTGTGCTCTTCAAAACTGAGGTTTAACTCAATGCGCTCCCGGCGCTGTTTGTCCATGCTGCCAAGTAGCGTTTTGGCTGCATCGGTAGGCAGAACCTCATCCAGCAATTCGACCACATCGGCGGTATCCATTGCCTCGGTTGCTTGCTGTAGCGCATCGGCATCCATCTCCTCAACCAGTTCAATTGCCGCTCCTTCGCCCATGTGCAGCAGCACTTCACCATCTAGCGTGTTAGGCAATAATTCGATCAGCTGACGGCGCTCATCCGTTAGCAAGCCGTCCATGACATCCGCCGTTTCGCCAGGGTTGAGCGGCGCAAGCAATTGCTCTATGGCTGGTTTATTGCGTTTAGAAATAGCGCTGGAGATAGCATCAATCGTTTCATTGATTGGTGCGCTAATAGGTTGCTCGGTTTTTTTATTGTCAGACATGATTGGGTTCCTCCTTGCCGGGTTGGACGACAGGAGAGCCTATTGTAGACGTTCTTTATAGGGGTCACAGGAAAGTTTTAAACGACTTTTTCTTTTACCAGAAGCGCCATTTCACAGGATAAAATGACTCCTCATGATTTATTCAGCTGCGCTTATTCCATGATGACTTCTTTTCCTGCTTTAGCGATGAACACTGCGGTGACTTTATCCATGGTCGAAATATGCTGGATTAACCATGGAACGAGTTCGTTGCGGATGAATTGGCTGATGGGTTCCAGTTGGCGGGTTTCTTTCCAGTCAATAATCTGTTTTTCTGCATGTTGCAAGAGACCATCATGCTCGCTTTTGTGTACCGGAAAGGGCGGAAACTTAATCGCTTCCATCTGTACCTCTTCGGCTTTGAAGTGTGCCTTCATGTGCGTAAAGAAAGCCTCTAGATTTTTATCCAGCTGCTCGGCGCTAGCGGTGTTTTCTGCGTACTGTGTCAATAATTGATCCAGCTCGTTGAGCATCTCCACTTCTTCGTAGTGGATGTTATTCATGGATTCGAGTTCGGTTACGAAAACTGCGGATTGATCGATCAAAGGCATGTCTGTTCCTGGATTACGATGGGCTAGCTGGAAAGTTAAATATAGTGTTTGTGTTCTTTGCGGCGTCTTCCAGCGCGTTGGATAATCCGCCCTTGAATGGCTTCGACGCCAGGGATAGGCAGTTCCTCATGATCACCGTTAGTTGCGACCAATGAGTATTTTTTCTGCTCGTCACTGTGGTCGATTTTAAGTTGTCTGAAGATATATTCGCCCTCGAATTTAGCAAATACGTAGGCATCGTTTTCGATCACACCTGCCGGGTCGATAATAATCAAACAGCCGCTGGGAAATTCTGGCTCCATGCTGTCGTCAAGCACTTGCAGGGCGAAAGGGTCGCCGCCGCTGCAGCTGCCTATATTTTGGAATTCTTCCATCGTTATGCTCCGTCGCCTGTGTTGGTTGTCTCTGAGTAAGCAATCTCCTGATCCTGCATAAACCAGGCTAATTTATCGTGCAATTCGACCACTTCACCGACAACAATGAGGGTGGGTGGTTTGACATCATTATCCTTAACCAGCTGGGGCAGGGTAGAGAGATCGCCAAGATAGACTTTTTGATCCGGCATGGTGCCACGTTCGATCAATGCCGCTGGAGTAGATGCTGCGCGACCGTGTTTAACCAGCTGTTTGCAGATGTCATTGACGCCGTGCAGCCCCATATAGAAAACGATGGTTTGATTCTCATGCGCGAGCATTTCCCAGTTGAGATTGACGCTGCCATCGCGCAGGTGGCCGGTGACGAAAATTACGGCTTGCGCATAGTCGCGGTGAGTGAGCGGAATGCCCGCGTACGAGGCACACCCCGCTGCTGCGGTAATGCCGGGCACAACCTGAAAGTTAACGCCTTCATCCATCAAGGTGCTGATCTCTTCTCCACCACGACCGAATATAAATGGATCGCCGCCTTTGAGGCGCAGCACCCGTTTGCCTTCTTTGGCGAGCCGCACCAGGCAGGCATTGATGTTTTCCTGGGTAACTGCGTGATTTGCACGTTCTTTGCCGACGTAGAATTTTTCCGCATCGCGACGCACCAGTTCGAGAATGGGTTTGGAAACCAGTCGGTCGTAGACCACGACATCGGCTTTTTGCATCAACCTCAGAGCGCGAAAGGTGAGCAGATCGGGATCGCCAGGGCCAGCGCCAACAAGGAATACTTCACCCTCGGCGGCGGGTTTGTCGCGAGCGTTGGCAATGGTTTTGGTCAAGCGTGCGCGGGCTTCATCTTCCTTGCCGGAAAAAACCAGTTCGGCGATGGGGCCTTCGAGGACATCTTCCCAGAAGATGCGGCGTGCCTCGACACTGGGGAAGGTGGCTTTTACATCTTCACGGTAGCCTTCCACCAAAGCGGCAAGTTTTCCGTAAGCGTTGGGAATGCTGCTCTCCAGATGGGTTCGCAGCATCCGTGCCAGCACCGGCGATGCACCACCGGTAGAAATCGCGATTTGCATTGGCGAGCGGTCAATGATCGACGGCATGATGAAGCTGCACAGCGCCGGACTATCGACCACATTGACCGGTAGTGCGCGCGCTTTGGCAAGTTCTGAGACTTGTCGATTCACCGCTTCGTTATCAGTTGCGGCGATAACCAGAGTTTTGTCATTAAGATCATCGGCTTGGAAGCCACGATGGATGTGCTGATAGCCATTGTCTGCAATCTGCTGACGAATCTCATCGTTAATCTCGGGCGCTACAATCACGATGCTGCCACCGGCAGAACTCAGCATTGCTGCTTTGCGTGCTGCAATAGAACCACCGCCTACGACCAGGCAAGGGCGATTCTGGATATTCATAAATGTGGGTAAAAAGTCCAAGCTACTCTCCTCTTTGCGGCGATTTTATATGAAATGGAGAGTTATTGGCATTTGCCTTAGTGGATAGCGGCATTTGATAAAAGACAGATTGAGAAATAAGCAAAATTTCGCATGACCGACTGGATTGATCAATCCAACTAACCCCTCAGATCTGCTAGTATTGCCGCAAGCATAATCCAGCCCGAATATTGCATGAATTACACGAGTTCTCGCTTGTCTATTGATCCCACAAGAAATTCTTTTA
>CAZNYF010000048.1:15998-17323 GCA_964577195.1 uncultured Thiotrichales bacterium
GAGTCTGTCTGTTTGCTTGAACGCGGCAAAGAATTCTTACCGGGCGATTTTCCTGATAACGAAAGTGATGCGCTCAAAGAGGTGCAGGCGACGCTGACTCAGGAAGAAGCGGATGCAGAAACGTTGGGGAATAAATCCGCTTTGTATCAGTTTCATATTGATCACGATATGAGCGTATTTCGTGGTTGCGGTCTGGGTGGAACATCGTTGCTCAGCGCCGGAGTTTCTATTCAAGCTGATCCCGCCGTATTCAAAGAACCTTGCTGGCCGCAAGCGCTTGTTGATGATCTTAATGATGGTCTTGCAGAGGGCTTTAAACGCGCAACGCAGATGCTGCAACCGGTGGAATACCCGGATGATGGTGTGCCGTTAGCAAAAATGCAGGCACACAAACGCTCGGCTGAGGTGCTGGATGAATCCTTCACCAAGTTGCCGATTAATATTCAATTTAAAGCAATCATCAATGATTTTGGCATACAGCAAAATGCTTGTAATTTATGCGGTAACTGCGTATTAGGCTGCAATAGCGGCGCGAGTAATACTGTGGCGATGAATTATTTACCCGCAGCGCAACAACACGGCGCAGAAATATTTACCGAGATGGAAGTCCAGCGTGTTGAACGAACCTTTGATGGTCGTCAATGGCGTGTTTATTATTTTCCATTAACGGTAGATAAAACACTTTATGATCAGGCCGATGAATTATTTATTACCACTGATTGCATCGTTCTAAGCGCGGGTTCTATCGGTACCACAGAAATTTTATTGCGCTCAAAAAATCATGGCTTGAATCTTTCAAAACAACTCGGAAAATCATTTTCCGGAAATGCCGATTTATTGGGCTTTGGCTATAACGGCGATGAACGAATCAACGCGGTCGGCCATAGCCAGAAAAACGCATCTGACTTAGAACCGGTTGGTCCGGTTGTTACCTGCGCCATAGATGCGCGTGGTAAAACAAAACTACAAGATCAATATTTAATTGAAGATAGCACCATGCCAGGGGCTTTTAGCAACATCTATGCCTCGGTGTTGGCAGACGCAGAGCCGCTGATTCGAAAAAATAGCGGTACCAAAGGCCAGGGGTTTTTGAAAGAAAAATGGCGCAAAGCAGAGAGTACTTTTCGCGGTGCACACTTTGGAGCGGTTGCTCATACGCAAGTATTTCATGTGACTGGACACGATAGTTCAGCCGGTGAAATTCACCTGAATAACGATCAACTGCAGATAGAATGGCCGGGCGTCAGCGCAGAAAATGTATTTGAAAATTTCGATAGTATTTTAACCGATTTGAGCGAAGCCAGTGGCGCTGTTTATATTCCTGA
>CAZNYF010000049.1:0-17217 GCA_964577195.1 uncultured Thiotrichales bacterium
GTTATCTGACATTAATCAGATGAGCTTGTTGTGAAAGTTAACGGGACAGTAGTGAGTTTGGGTAACGAAATATCGTTATCCGGTATTGTGTAGGGACGTTGGTCAGAGGTGTCGAGAGTTGTTGCGAGAAATTTCTCGCAGCAAAGAAATGATAATCTATGCAGGAGCGATCAACAGGGATCATGTGCATATGCTGATAGGAATCCCCCCAAGATTATCAGTATCGAAGGCGGTACAGTTTCTGAAGGGTAAGAGTTCCCTCAAGATGCTATCGGAGTTTCCGCAATTGAAGAAGAAGTACTGGGGGCAGCATTTGTGGGCGAGAGGGTATTGGGTAGCTTCAAGCGGAAACGTGACAGACGAAGTCTGGAAAGCGTATATAGAGAACCAGAAGCCGAACGAGCCTGATGATGATTTTAGTGTGCTGTAAATCGCCTTTAGGCGAAATGAACGGCTTTTAGCCGTAACCCGAAACCACCGGCTTTAGCCGGTGGAGTATTCATTTTTATCCGGTTGGTCAGATCATTTACTGGGCAGTCAAAATATTCCCGGATCAAGCAAGCGTAGGACTGCCTTGGAAAGACTTCGAACTTTATTTTTGTTTACCTCAGGAGCGAGCCAGCCGCTTTAAGAAAGCCTCGCGTGAGCCAGCATTGATCCAGCCTGTGGCGATCGTCTTGCTGAGCTCGCTATTCACCCGGCCACGATGGATGTGAGAGGGAGAGGCTGGAAAGATCACCAATTTACCCCGTTCTGCCACCTCATGATGCTGCTGCCAGTGGAATTCCGTGCCGGCCTCGGCGACAGAATCGCAGTAGAGGATCCAGGCCAGCACGCGGTGCACCGGTTCGGTGGCTTCGTCGCTAATCGTCCAGTCGCAGTGCCACTGCCGGAATCCCTCGCCGGGAGCGTAACGCTGCAGGTTGAATATCGGCATCACAAACAACTCCTGATCTGGGCAGACCTGGCTGAACAGAGGCCGCTCCTGCAGGTAGCGCTCCAGGCCTGCAGAGACACCCCGCACGATTAACTCTGCAAAAGCGGAGGCCTCAGAATCAGAACGGCCGATAGCCACGAGGCTGATGTCGGTCGAAATCTTGGCGGGCTCTGCGTTGTTGCCGCCGGGTCCGAAGGCCACGCCCGGTCGCTGCAGATCCTGACGCCGCTCAAAGAAGGCCAGAACGCTATCAGCAACATTCTCGTAGCCGGCATTGTGGTAGCGACCGATCAGCTCCATGCCGGGGACTTCTTCCAGGGGATGGTGATCAGGGCATCCAGCCGTTGCCAGCAACTCCGAGCACTTTCGGTCGGATCATCCGCCATCACGTGCAGTCCCATGTCTTCGACAGACGCTCGAAAAAGAGCCAGTATTGAGTATTTATCCATAGTTTCTAGACACTAACATGATCCTGGTTATTTTCATTGAATAAAGTATTTATAAGGTGGACTAGGACGATGGCGAATGCTCAATAGGGCTCGTCGTTAGTTGGCGCAAGTCAAACTGGTAGTAACTCCAAAGAACGGTGACTTGTGCTTGCTTACCAATACGTGAACTGGAGGCAATGATAATCAATTAGATCGTTTTAGTGGTTCCTCAAAATAGAAAATGATGTGCTGCTTGACAGCATTACTAATCGAGCTTACATTAGAATGTCTGATTTAGACAAAGTCTAAATCGGGTTGATTTTCATTTACATTTAATCTGATGAGGAGATTTTAATGGAGCTTAAAGGTAGTAAGACCGAGCAAAGCTTGAAAGATGCTTTCGCTGGTGAGTCACAGGCTAATCGCCGTTATTTGTATTTTGCAGCAAAAGCAGACGTAGAAGGTTATAACGACGTTTCTGCCGTTTTCCGTTCAACTGCGGAAGGTGAAACTGGTCATGCACACGGACATCTGGAATATCTTGAAGCTTCTGGTGATCCGGCAACAGGCCTGCCTATCGGTGGTACCGAAGATAATCTGAAATCATCTATTGCAGGTGAAATTCACGAGTATACGGATATGTATCCCGGCATGGCTAAAGATGCACGCGGTGAAGGTTTTGATGAGATAGCTGATTGGTTTGAAACACTGGCCAAAGCTGAGCGTTCTCACGCAAACCGCTTCCAGAAAGCCCTGGATAGCATGGAATAATTTTTATTCCTGTTTTGAGTGGGTGAATTTCACCCACTCAATTAAGGGACGAGTTTTTGTTTTCTCGTCTCTAAGGGCGTCTCTAAAAAGAAAGTCAACGCTCGATCATTAGTATTTCGAGCAATTGTAACTACCACAACATAATTAATCTTATGGCAAATTCTCCCATCGGTTCAAAAGAAGGTTCGCTCGAAGCTCCCACACGTCATCCGCTAGACTGGAACAACCCAGAATTTTATAACGAAGAATCTTGCTTTAACGAGCTCGAAAGGGTTTTTGATATTTGCCACGGTTGTCGTCGTTGCGTCAGTCTGTGCCAATCATTTCCGGTTTTATTTGATCTAATTGATGAGTCAAAAACGTTCGAAGTTGATGGTGTTGCGAAAAAAGATTATTGGAAAGTCGTTGACCAGTGTTATCTCTGCGACTTGTGCTACTTAACCAAATGTCCCTATGTGCCACCGCATGAATGGAATGTGGACTACCCACATTTAATGCTGCGCGCCAAGGCAATTAAATTTAAAAAAGGCGATGTTAAGCAGCGCGATAAACTGCTGACTTCTACCGATACTGTTGGCAAGCTGGCTGGAATTCCTGTCGTCAGTAGCATCGTTAATGCGGCCAATAAAAATGCAGTTTTTCGCAAAACACTGGATAAAACTCTGGCGGTTCATCCCGATGCGGTAATTCCGGAATATCACAGTAAAACTGCAAGAAAACGCCTCGCTAATCACCAAAGTAAAAATACCGATATTCAAACAGCAGGCAGAACTCGCGGCAAAGCTGCTGTGTTTGCTACCTGTTACGGTAACTACAATCAGCCAAATATCGTTGAAGATCTCGTCGCTGTTTTTGAACACAATGGGATTGCTGTAACGATGGCAGAAAAAGAAGAATGTTGCGGTATGCCAAAACTGGAACTCGGCGATCTTAAAGCGGTTGAAAAATCCAAGAATGCCAATATTCCAGCGTTAGTGAAAATGATCGATGCTGGCTGGGATATTGTTGCTCCAATCCCTTCCTGCGTATTAATGTTTAAGCAAGAATTACCGTTGATGTTTCCCGATGATGCCGACGTTAAAAAAGTTCAGGATCATATATTTGACCCTTTCGAATATCTCATGCTTCGGGACAAAGAAGGATTAATGAATACCGATTTCAAGCAGGCATTGGGTTCTGTTGATTATCACGCAGCCTGTCATTTACGGGTGCAGAAAATTGGTTTGAAAACGCGTGATTTATTGAAAAAAATACCGGATACAGAAATTAAAGTACTGGAGCGTTGTTCCGGTCATGACGGTACTTATGCGGTGAAAAGTGAATATCATGAGGATTCAATGAAAATCTGTCGACCAATTTTTAATGCCGTGAAAAAGGATGCGCCGGATCATTATTCAAGCGATTGCCCGATGGCTGGTGCACAAATCGAACACGGTGTCGATGATGACAGTAAAGCGGAACATCCACTCGCTCTGCTGCGCTTGGCTTATCAAATTTAAGGGGTAAAATATGGCTCATCTATCACGAAATGATTTAATGTCGCTGGAAGAATATTCAAGCAAGCGCAATGATATTCGCAGTAACGTCATGGCGCTAAAGAAGAAACGCGTAATTCCTATTGGCCCGTCCATCATGATGCATTTTGAAAATCTTGAGATTATGCAGTATCAAGTCCAGGAAATGCTGCGGGTTGAAAAAGTATTTGATGCAGATGGGATTCAGGAAGAGCTAGATGCCTATAATCCATTAATTCCAGATGGGTCTAACTGGAAGGCGACTCAAATGATTGAGTTTTCAGATCCGGAAGTACGTGCTGTAGAGCTAAAAAAGTTAATCGGCATTGATGGAAATACTTACGTTCAGGTTGGCGATAATGCCAAAGTGTATGCGATATCAGATGAAGATATGGAACGCGAAAATGAAGAAAAAACCTCCAGTGTCCATTTTATGCGCTTTGAACTAACCACTGAAATGGTTGCAGATGCTAAAAGTGGCGCTGCAATTAAAGTTGGCTCCGATCATTCCTATTACACGTTTGAGCATGAAATGGATGACGGGCAAAGAACTAACCTTGTTGCGGATTTGGACTAGACAATGTACTGCGTTCCACTTACATCAAACTAAGCTGCTGCATATTCTGAGAATCTTCATTGATTAATGAAGACACAGAAACACCGAGTAGCCGAACCGGACGAGTCTTTGCTTCGGTTTTGGCTAGCAAGTACAACAACCATTTTTCTATATCTTGAGAATTAGCAATTACGCTGTCAACGGTTTTGCTGCGGGTGACTTGGTGAAAATCATGGTATTTGACTTTGATGGTGAGTGTTTTCGCTTGCAACTTTTTATTTTTCAGATTTTCACCGATACGTTCGGCAAGTCGCATGAGGTGTCCCAGCATTTCGGTGATGTCGGTTAAATCGTTCTGGAAGGTGGTTTCTGCACCGATAGATTTTCTTTGGCGGTGGCTGATGACTTTTCGCTCGTCAATTCCACGCGCAATTTGATAGTAGTAATTAGCGGCTTTGCCAAAGTGGGTTTGCAGCATGGCTGCCGAGCATTGGCGTAAATCTATGCCGGTGTGGATACCGAGCGTTTTCATTCTTTTTTCTGTAACTTTGCCAACACCGTAAAATTTCCCAACCGGCAGGGTGGCGACAAACGCTTCACCTTGTTCTGGTCTGATTACATAGATTCCGTTGGGTTTGTTTATATCTGAAGCGACTTTGGCAAGGAATTTATTGTAGGAAACACCGGCTGAAGCGGTGAGCCGGGTCTCTTTGAGGATGCGGTGTTTTATTTGAGCTGCCATTTGAGTGGCAGAGCCATCGCAGAGTTTACTTTCACTGACGTCAAGATAGGCTTCGTCCAGAGACAGTGGCTCGATTTTGTCTGTAAACTCTTTGAATACCTGATGGATTTTTGCGGAAGCTTCTCGGTAGGCATCAAACCGTAGCGGAGCGAATATGGCAGATTGGCAAAGGCGTTTTGCCTGCGAGCAGGGCATGGCGGAATGGATGCCAAACTTTCGGGCTTCGTAGCTACAAGCGGCGACCACGCCTCGACTGTCGGGTTTACCGCCAACAATAACCGGTTTGCCGCGTAAATCGGGATTATCTCGCTGTTCGACAGAGGCGAAAAAGGCATCCATGTCGATGTGGATGATTTTGCGTTGGGTCATGGTGACAATTGTACGCACATCGCAGGTGCTAGTTTTCCTGCCGGGTTTCAGCCTCAGCTCTGAGTTTTGTCTGGATAAAATCGGCATGGTGCAGATAGAGCAAGTCGGCAATTTTTCTCAGATTACTTTCTTCATAGCGATCAAGCACTCCGTCTGCATAAGCGACCTGCCAGCAGTTGAATAACATGGTACGTTTTTGTTCTTTGCTGCAATGTTCGTTGACCGTACGAATAACGGGGTGGAGAGAAATATGGTCCTGGCGTCTGCTGATAGCTTCTTCAAGTAATGATTCCGCTTCTTTCTGAGTTAAAGAAAACAGCTTAACGATGCTCTCAATGGCTGATTTTGCTTCTTCGGGTTGCCAGTCAAAATCAGCTTGTCCGACTTCGATCAGCAACAGGGCGGTGGCGATATGAATATCGTGATCACTAATAGGTTGTTCATCGGTTGGGGCGGAAAGGTGTTTTAGGAAACTGGAAATGAGTTTTTGCATAGAAGTAAACTATTGGTCTGTTGTTGTTTTCGGGAGAATTTCAAAATACGTTAGTAGCGTTCTTTGCAGCCAAAAATCATTGTTGTCACTGACCATAAAAAACCGTTGCCCCTGATGATGGGTGAGACCTTCAAAATTATCAACTGACCAGCCTTCGGCAGAGCTGAGTATTGCGATGTGTTTTGCTGTGCAGCTGATGTTTTTTCCAACTTCGCAATTTTTATCAAGCTGGATGATTTGTAGCGCGATAATGACCGGTTCTATGATGGAATTATAAATACGTTCGAGCGTGAGTATTGATCCATCTGCGAGCGTTTCCAAGCCGACAATGGAGCTGCCTCGGAAGGCGCGAGTGGGTAGCTGCCATTGTTTACCAGCGGTACTGTAGAGTATGGGTTGTTGTGGATTGGTGTTTTTTAGCGAGGCTTCTGGAATGGTTAATACGCCATGTTCTGGATGAATGGTAACGGCTTCCAGACCTCGATTAGCTGAGTGATAATTAGAACGCTTGCGAAGTACCGGAGGCAGCTTAACATCGCCTGTGCGGCTGCCATCTGGGGCGTAGCGTTTGATTCTGTGTTTGCCCTCGAATGACACCAGTAATTCAGTATCAGCGCGTTTGCCGTTGTTGCTGTTAAGAATATCGAGTCCTTCGGAATCGTCCTTTTTTCCTTTGAGCTTTTTTCCGTGTTTATTGCGTAGCGGATAGCCGTGCGTGACGGTCACATTTTTGAGCAGTTGCTGGTCATCAAAATGCGGCTTGAGATGAAACAACGTGCCCTTGTCCGAGACAGCATAGAGCAGGCTTTCATCCTCATCCCAGGCGAGCCCGGAGAGTTCGCTGAGCGATTCGCCATCTATTGTCTGCGCGGGGATCATGACTGTGCCGAGTAGCTTAATTTGCATGAACTCCGAACCGGCCGGGTATTCAGTAGACAAAGGCACGCGCATTGCATCCGCTGCGGCGCAGGCATTTAAGGTGAAAAGCAGACTTATGGAGATCAAAATTCTCATCAGGCTATTTTACTATATGATTTGATAGTGGGGGACAAAAAAGCCAGCCAGATTGTTTAAGTAATTGTTTATTCGTCTCTAAAGTTTACGATGAAGTGCTCATGTCTGATACTCGATATTATCAATATTCACGTCCTCTGGTTGCTATCAGTGCTTGTTTGTTGGGGGAGAAGGTTCGATACGATGGGGCGGAGAAAAAAGATGAGTTTATTGTTGAACAATTATCAAAACGTGTGGAATGGTTGCCGATATGTCCGGAAGTGGGGATTGGTTTAGCTGTGCCGAGACCACCAATTCATTTGGTCAATAAAGATCATGCTATCCGAATTATTGCAGTTGATGATTGCGCAATGGATGTGACCGATAAACTCGCAAAATATGCTCACCAACAGGCGTTGGCACATCCAGGTTTATGTGGCTATATTTTTAAAAGTCGATCACCGAGTTGTGGTTTGGGTGATCTACCGGTTCATAATGTTACTGGAGAGTCTATCGCCGAGAATGGAATTGGCGAATTTGCGCGTGTTTTTCAGCAGCACCGAGGGGATCTTCCGGTGATTGATGAGCAGCAGTTTCGAGACCATGGAAAAGCGACAGAATTTATTAACGCAGTTGATGAAATATTCAAAAAACTTTCTATCAAGTGAAATCCCATGCATAAAAAGAGCGGTTAAAAATTCCAGGTTGTCTTTTATTAAAATTGATTAAACGCTATAAATACCAGCTTTTTAGCACTTCATCAGCGGGCAAAGGCGTGACCTCTATTTCGCGAGGATCTGCATCCATAGGCTTAATTCGTACGGTGACTTTATCTTCTTTGCGACCTCCGCTAAACCTGGCGGTAATGCGCGCCGCCAGTAACCAGTCTTCTTCATCCATGTGCTTGGCTTCGATCAAAGTGATTGGCCCGGGATGACTCACCGTTTTGATATGGTGATAGACCTTTCGATAACCTTCCATAAAACGGGTTTCGGGTTCTTCGCGCGAAATAATTAATTTATAGTGATCCTTTGGGCGTATATGCCGTCCCATGTTAAGCAGCATAATGTCATCAAATTCGTAATCTTTATCTTGCTTGTGAGTCCAGAAATCTTGCAGTTTGTGGCTGTAGTTTTTGTCGGTTAAAACACAGCAGCCACCCGCAGGTTGGGCGTATTCTGTAATCCCCATTTTTTCTGCCAGCGCAATTTGTATCTTGCGACCGCGACCATTGATGTCGAGTAATTTGCTACGGTCTACCCAGCCCTCACGCTCAGGTTTCGTTTCTGGTAATAGTTGCGCGCTGAGCGGACGTAGCAGGAGATCATTCGCACCAGATTCGTTGGCGATTACCGGCATGGTTTCCATACGCTGGGATTTTGGTCGCTGACCAACCACTTCGCCAGTGAGAATGAAATCAAAATCGTGTTCATCGATCCACTGCTTGGCTTTTTCAACCATAAATACTTTGCAATCAAGGCAAGGATTCAGATTTGCGCCGTAGCCGTGCTTTGGATTGATGACAATTTCTTTGTATTCATCGACGATATTGATGATGTGATTTTTGATACCAATTTGTTCTGCAACCCATTCAGTATCGTTGCGTTTGGGCTCCCCGCCTTTGTACACACCGCTCATGTGGTGTAGACCACCTGTGCAAAATCCGGTAAAAAAAGTGATGCCTTCGACGTGCACACCCTGGTCTTTCACCAGTTTGGCAGCGAGCATTGAATCGAGCCCACCTGAAATCAGGGCGATAGCTTTTGGTTGATGAGTCATAGATAGAGTGTAAATAAGTGTGTCATTTTGACGATACGGAGGGAACAAAGTGGATAAAAGTCGGTCGATGTTCTATTAACAGTATGAAGTCTGTCAAGTTACCCGTGCCGTGAAAGTGTTATAAATAGGGGCTGGGAGAACATAATAACTAGATACAATGACTAGAGAACCTCAAGAAAACCCAATTTTTCGATTGCTGGAAAAGCGATTAAGCCGCGCGCATTTGCAGCAGCGCATTGGTATCGAGCGAGATCATCAAAAGAAAGTTTTCGGCCAGGGACGCAAGTTCTTTCATATCGAAAACTGGTATTCCATTCATTCGGTGATCCGCAATATTTTGCGCCTGAGTTTTTTGCATGGGCGCGGTCAGCAAAACGCACTCGATCTTAACGTGGTGCGGCATGATCTGAAAATTACCGGATTACCCAAAGCCTTTGATGGCTACACCATTGCACATTTGAGCGATTTGCACATTGATGTCAATCCAGATATTCCCAGAGTTCTTAAAGAAACGCTGTTACAGGTGGAGTACGATCTGTGTGTCATTACTGGGGATTTTCGTGCCCGAACTCACGGCCCTTACGACAAGGCGCTCGAATACATGAAATCCGTTGTTGGCGTTATCAAAGGTGAGGTCTACGGCGTAATGGGCAATCACGATACCATCCAGATGCTGCCCGCTCTGGAAGGGATGGGGATTAATATGCTGATGAATGAATCAGCCGAGCTGGAACGCGATGGTGAAAAAATCTATCTCGCCGGAATTGATGATCCGCATTATTTTGAAGCACACAATATTGAAAAGGCTGCCGAAGACATTCCCCACGGCGCTGTTTCCATCCTCCTCTCGCACAGCCCGGAAACCTATAATCATGCGGCACATGCAGGTTTTAACGGGTTCTTATGCGGTCATACCCACGGTGGACAAATTTGTTTGCCAGGTGGTTTTGCGTTGATGAAAAATGCGCGTTGCCCGCGAAAGTTTTGCAAGGGTAGTTGGGAGCACAACGAAATGCAGGGATACACCTCGCCGGGAACCGGAGTTTCGGTTGTTGATGTTCGTTATAACTGCCCACCAGAATTGATACTGCATACGCTTCGCTGTGCTTAGGGTTGTTGCAAAAAAACGATGATTCCTGCTGTATTTTTAGAGGCGCCCTCAAGTAATAAGATTCGCTAAAGCTCATCTAATCCTTAATTGTTCCAGCTTTCGTTGCGTAGAATAGCTATGCATTCCTCTGCACGGCTAACGAACAAATTGCAGTCGTTTATTTAGCCTTGATTTTTTGGGAGTGACCCTAGAAGAGTTCGAACAAGTTGGTTTCGGCTTTGAATAATAATACTGAGGGCTGTTACAAAATAACTATTTCATATTGCGTCGAATATTTACTCTGTAGCTGTCGCCATCGCCCGGCGTAGGGACCAGATAAAAGTCGCTGTGATGATAGTGCCAAATAAAAGGCTCAAACCTACGGGCAACACAGCGGTGGTTTCAGATGATTGACTCAGTGCGAATACAATAGCGATCGCGCTCAGTGCGACGATGGCCACTAACAATTCGTAGGGTTCACTGTGTTGTAGCATTTGATTGAGGTAGTGACGGTAGATAAAAAAGCCGAGCAGTGATCCAAACATCATGCCAATTAAAAAGCCCCCGATACCAAAATATGGGTAGGCAATCAGCCCGAATATTGGACGCAAGAGGGCAACAAGCAGAAGCACCAATCCAAATGTTTTCGGTTTGTTCATGGCGACCAATACGGTTCCTTGAAAATCAGCTGCCAGCATAATCCACACCAGCACCGCCATGAGCTGCGCCATCCATGCGGCATCCTGAAATGTATCGGGATAGAGCTGGGAAAAAAAGTAAGGTGCAATCATAAATATTATCAGCTGCATGGCGGTGATTGCGGGGAAAATTAATCGTTTCAGCTTCTTCACTGCCAGTGCCATTGAATCCTTATTTTCACGAGCCGAGCTGGCGAGGGCAGGGTAGATGAGCTTATCCAGCAGACTGACACTGAGTGAGTAGGAAATCATCGAAAAAGCAGCAGCGACTTGATAGATGCCAAGGGTGGAAAATGATTCGAGTTTACCCAGCAGTAGTTTATCAATATTGATAATTAGAAAAGCGGCCACTGTGCCGATGTAAATCCATTTTCCAAAATGTAGAATCTCTAAAAAGTACTGTTTACTGGCTCGAAACAGATAGAACGAGCTTGGAGTCATCCAGTGAGACCCAACTGCTTCAATAATGGCAGAGACGATCAATGCACTGATGAGTACCCAGATGTTTTTAAAATAGATTGCCAATATCAACATGCACGCTGCGGCAATGAGTTGTGCAATTAACTCCAGTTTGATCTCGGGCAGAGGATTCATGCGGCGTTGTAGTACTATGAGATAGACTGATTTAAACCCTTGGATAGGTAATGCTAGACCAGCGACAGCCAGATACGTTTTAAGCTCTGGAAGCTGGTAGAACGATGCCAGCAATGGAGCAATGGCGATGATCACCAAATATAAAACAAAACCTCGACCTACCTGAGTCAGCCAGGCTGTGCCGCAAAACAGGCGATCTTCACCTTTTTCATTACGAATAATACTGTCGTTGATACCAACATCAGAGAGCAGCACCATTCCAGTAACAATGGCGGTGATAATGGCTGCAATGCCAAACATTTCAGGAATAAGCAGCCATGCCAGTACCAGATTGGTGCCGAATTTGATTCCCATAGAAAGGATACTCATCAGTAACGCCGATGATCCGGTACCGATGATATTTTTGATATTGACGGACATTGCACAGCTGGAAGTCAGAGTTTGCTGATCCTAAAGACTAGGCAGGCAAATAGACAGGGCATCCGGCACGATTTGAGCGTAGTGGCTGTTAAACCTAGAAAAATCAGTTGGATCGCACAAGTCTACGCAAGCCCTTGGCGCACCTAGCAAATCAGAAAAACCTCTCATCACCAGCAAGGTGACTACGAGTTTTTCCGATTCACTATGCACACCAACTGCTTACGTGTCTTTTGCGCGCCCAACTGGTTTTTCTAGGTTAAAGGGCGTCTCTATAAATACACGCACCACTGAAAAACCATGAACAGCACCTTTTTTATACAAAAACTCATTAAATACAACCAGTCGGCAATAGCTCCTGCATTGCTCTACTACACCACATCCATGTGGCTATATTCACCTCATTTTTGGTATAAAAACGCACCGCCATCCTGGCTCTTTGCGGAATATCGTCCATCCATGGACATAAATGCACTATTCTTGACTTCCCTCAGCAGCACTTCTATTTTTAGAGACGCCCTGACTTAATGTAGTGGCAATTTTAACGTCTGTAGCACATGCCCTTTACCATCTTCGACAAAGGCAATTAAATCCAGGTTTTTGCGTTTTAGTTCAGCAGCAACGGGAATGGAGACAAGGTTTGTGGAAGTCTTTGCTGCAATTTGATTGATTGAACGCACCACATGATCATGATTGAGTGTTCTACCCTGATTCTCGCCAGCACCAATTTCCGTTTGCAGTTTGCTTTCGGTGACAACCAGAAAGAGGTGGCTGGAGGCGGGCAGTGCAGGTTCGATTTTCCAGCGTACTTTCAGCTCATTGTTTGCAGCATAGCTCGCATTCAGTTCAATTTTAATCTCTGCGGTCTGCTGATTAATAGAAGGTAGTCGGTGTGCAATCAACCCGACGGGTCTCAAGTCTTTTCCATTAAGCACAAACTGAGGTGTGTAGATTGTATTGAGATGATTGATTTTACCCAGGCGCCGCTGTCTTTCGGTGTGAGCGGGTTTGGCAAACTCATCTTTCCAGCCGATGTAATCCCAGTAGTCAACGTGTAACGCCATGGGAATCACGGTACTCGACGGTAACCCTCTGTCTTCCAGTTCACCGAGTAGTTTTTCTGCGGGAGGACAGCTGCTGCATCCCTCAGAGGTATATAGCTCCAGCAAGGCAATCCGGGTTTTTCCACTAGTGGCTGTAAACGTGGCAGGTTCGGCAAGAGTTACCGTGCTTAAAAGCAAGTTAGTGATTAGCACCGCAATGGTTGCCGATATCTTTGAGCTGAGTATTTTCATCCGCTTGTAGAATTACATGAGTAAAAATCAATATACGCCATTTGTTAGCATCAGGATTCAACTGGTGGTGATTCTGGGACGGTTCCGGTTCTAGATTAGCGTTGCCTAGATGACCGTTGCCTCTTCCAATTTCTCTGCTGCTACTTCTGCTTGTTGGATGCCAGAACTCTCTTGGCAATCAGAGTTTTGTAGCTCACTGGCTCTGCGGTGCAATGCTTCTGCCCGCATCGGTATGATGTACAGGTATTCAACCAATAACTCTGTGAAATCAACCATCAGAGATGCACATTCTTTAGTGGATTCGATTTCCAGATTGAAAAACTTCTTTGCCAAACCGTTGGAAACAGTTTCTGCCATTTTAGTAATCGGACGCGATAGATCCCTGTTTTTAATCATCGCTTGCAGTTGTTTATCCAGATCCTCATCAACGTAATCTGAGCCTAGCGTTGCTTTGTTCATGCCATCCAAAAAACGACGAATCAGGATTCCAGTGGCGTTCCATTCACCTGAATTGAAGACATTGATGGTTGATTGGTAAGCACCAATGAGTTTTTCATCGAGTTCTTCCACTTTTTTAATATCCAGCAGTCCCTGATTAACTGTAAGAGGTGGATAAATCCACAAGCTGGTGTCTTCATCGAATGCTTGTGCGGTTGGCTCATAATCCAACAAAATAAAGCGCACATTTTCACTACAACTGGGGCAATTGGTTTTACCCACTGCGAGTCCATGCAGTGCTTTGTGCCAGTGAGAGAATGAGTAGCTCACCATCGCTGCGCAGTGCGGGCAGTGGGAGCTGATTGCACCCGGATAGTAGTTCTCTTGATAGTTTCCTTTTTGTTTTTTCCAGGAGGTGACTTGTTCAACTTCCAGTTTGTGCATAGCGATTCCTTAACCTGAGATTCTGTTGTTGTTGTTTTTATAACCGTATCCAATTTACGGTTTATTCTCTGTCAAAGCCTGTTAACAATTACCTGTGTAAAGAAGCAGCATCATAGGAGAGTTGTAAATCGAGACTAAAGGTAGCAGTATCAGTTATTAACTCACGCTGATGTTTGGACTGATAAGTGATAGAATCCGCGCGAGTTGACCCACCAAACTGGATTTTAAAAAAATAATCTTGTCTCCCCGTATTCTTACCTGTGAAGAACATTGTATCGACAGCGCGGATATTAGTCCGAATGCGTTGAATGTACTCAATCGATTGCATGAAAATGGCTACCGAGCATGCCTCGTGGGTGGCGCTGTTCGTGATCTGCTGCTAAAGCGTAAGCCCAAAGATTTTGATATCGCTACGGATGCATCGCCTGAAGATGTTAAAGCATTGTTTCGCAACAGCCGTTTGATAGGGCGACGTTTTCGCCTTGCGCATGTATTTTTTGGCCGGGAAATTCTCGAAGTTGCCACTTTTAGAGCGCCGCATCACGAAGCTGAAGCACAGACCGATGCGCACTCGGAAGATACCGGGCGGATCGTTAGAGACAATGTTTTCGGCACCATAGAGCAAGATGTGTGGCGACGTGATTTTACGGTGAACTCGCTCTACTACGATATCGCTGATGCCAGCGTGCTGGATTATACCGATGGTATTGATGATCTTGAGGCGGGTGTGCTCAGTATCATTGGCGATACCGAGACCCGCTACCGGGAAGATTCCGTCAGAATGCTTCGAGCCGTCCGTTTTGCCGCAAAGTTGGGCTTTAGCATCGATGCTAAATCTGAAGTGGCAATTTCTGATCTCCACGGAATTCTGGAGCACGCCTCGGCAGCTCGGTTGTTTGAAGAGTTTCTGAAGCTCATGCACAGTGGCCATGCAGTTGAATCGTTTATCTTGTTGCGCAAATATCAGCTCTTTAATCACTTGTTCCCATTGACGGGCGAAGCGCTCGATAACGAGGTGGACAGTGCATTTGAGCAGTTTATTCTCAATGCTCTGGAGAATACGGACAAGCGTATCGCCGAGAACAAACCGGTTACGCCTGCTTTCTTGGTGGCGGTGCTGCTATGGATGCCTGTCGAGACTGAAAAGAATCGTTTAATCAAAGCCGGAATGATCCCCGCCGCTGCACTGCAACAAGCATCCCAACGCATGTTTTCAGAACAAGTCCGGCATGTGGCGGTACCACGCAGGTTCAGTACGATGTCGAAAGAAATCTGGGATCTGCAAGCGCGATTGCTACATGCCAAGGGTAAGCGAGTACAGCGAGTCGCCCAGCACCCTCGTTTTCGTGCAGGCTATGATTTTCTGTGTCTGCGTGCCAAATCGTTTGGCGATCAACAACTCGAAGAAAAATGTCAGTGGTGGACTGAGTTCCAGACAACCCAGAGCTATCAGCAGGCGTTGGCAAATCGACCGCCGCCTAAACATCACAATCGACGCCCTCCGCGTAAAAGGAAAGGTGGCAAAAAGGATGCCTGATGCCTATATTGGCTTGGGAAGTAATCTGGATCATCCTGATCAGCAGCTAAGGCACGCCGTTGAATTACTGGCGGAACTGGCAGGGACAAGGCTCATTTCAACGGCTTCCATCTACCAAAGTCAGGCACTGGGTGATGCCTCCCATCCTGATTATTTGAACACCGTGGCACGCATCAATACATCCTTGCAGCCATTGCAATTACTGGACACGTTGCAACAGATTGAACAACAGCGTGGGCGAATTCGAACCGCTGGACGCCGCTGGGAACCGCGCCCAATTGATCTTGATATCCTGCTATATGGTGACGAAGCTATTCAGCTGCCAAGACTAAGCGTGCCACACCCGGAAATGCTGAAAAGGGATTTTGTCATGATCCCTCTATTGGAAATTGTGTCTTCTGATACTGTCATTCCAAATAACGGGAAGATAGCGCTGCTAGCCAAGCAGTGGCAAAAAGCACATCTGAATAGGGTTGCTGGGCCAATAGAGGTGGCGTATTAGCTGCTTATTTTTTACAGGCATTAACTATCTTTTGAGATTCGCTAAAATTGAGAACCAGTTCAAAGAAAGACATCAGTAATGTGATCTAATAGACAAAATTACCTGGATCCAGACAGTTCCTTGGATTCAGAAATTCGCTAACAAGGATGATAGCATTGCAAACTAGTCACAGGCGTAATTCAGAAGTTCAAGATCCTGCCAGTCACTCTCGGCTGAATGATCTGGAAGATCAAAATAATACCGCGTCGAGTTCCGAATGGCCGACGCTCACTACCTACAATATGGGGCTGACTTGCCTGGTTACAGGTCTCGTCTGGTGGATGATTCATCCATTCACTGAAGCAGGAATGCTCTTGACCTGGAGCACTGCCATCTGTGGCGTAAGTGCGCTCAGGCTACTTTACGCAAGCGTTCTTAAAACCGGTTTATTACCGGCTACATTTATGCGCTTTTACACACCCGGCTTTTACACGCTGGCAGGGATTTCCGGTGTCATCTGGGCGAGTGTGCTGTTTTTAGTAACACCCGGGGAAAGGCTGGCTGTAGATGCTTTCCTGATAATGGTGCTGTTTAGTGTGAATATCGTCGCTTACGCGAGCTATGTTCAAACACCAATAGTCCAATTGGTACTCAGTGCACCAATCTATGTGCTGATCTGGATATGGGCAGCAATGGCGAATGATTTTTTTCATGCTGCGATGATGTTATCTATTCCGATTCTGGCAATCGCGAACTGGTATTTAGTGATAAATCAAATGCGACGACTGCGATCACCTAATCGGGAAAAATTGCGACTGTCGCTAATGCAACGCGAAATCAATCTAACCAAAGGCTCGCTTAACTACGAGGTGGGGGAAAGACTTACTGCTGAATCTGATTTAAAACGAACACACCGGTTATTTCTTGATGGGCCTGCCGTTGCCTATCGTTTTAAAATTAATAATATGCAGCGTGAAGTTTTAATGTTATCGGGTAATGTCCGGCAATATGGACACAATGCTGATGCGCTGACCGGTAAGCTTTGGGAGGATATGGTGCACCCGGATGATTTGGCTGTGATTTCTCTGGAATGCTTGAGTGGTTACGATGATCGGAGCTCTCCACTGTGTCAAAGAGAATACCGATTTCAATGTAACGACGGCAGCTATCGCTGGATTTATGATTATATTGTTCCGCTCAAGGATGAGAACGATGAATTTGTTTATCTGGATGGCTATTTTATAGATGTCACCAAGCTGCATAATATAAGTGAAGCTTTGTCCAAGGAGAAAGAGCGCGCCCAGGTCACTTTGCAGTCGATTGGCGATGCTGTGATAACCACCGATACTCATGGACTGGTGCAGTTTTCAAACCAGGAAGCAGAAAGGCTCACGGGCTGGCGTTCTTCCGATGCCAATCATGTCTCTATCAATGAGGTTCTATCCATTCGGCGAGATGAAAAGTCAGCATGGATTAATGATCCTCTGAAGTTTTACTATGCCCTTCAAGACGATGACAGCAATGAACATATTACAGTTGAATACCGCTCGTTAAATGGTGCGTTTGGCCTGATCGACTTCCATGTCTCGGAAATTAAAAGCGAATCTGGCGATGTGTATGGACATGTGCTAGTGCTGCGCG
>CAZNYF010000050.1:0-17037 GCA_964577195.1 uncultured Thiotrichales bacterium
CTGAATTGTCCCAGCTTGAATGCTCTCAATCGTTGCGTAAAATAACTATGCGCCTCTTAAGAGAATCCAATCTGAAACAATCATTCTTCGTCATGTTGCTCAAGTTATTATTCACTCGTCCCTTACTCAACCTTTGCAGGGACGTTGGTTGGTCGATAGTCAAATTTTAACTCACCATCGACAAACTCGATTTTCACTCTACCGCCCTTCATCAGCTTTCCGAACAGAACTTCTTCTGCCAGCGGCTTTTTGATGTGCTCCTGTATTAGCCGAGCCATTGGGCGTGCGCCCATTTTTTCATCGTACCCTTCCAGGGCGAGCCATTCGCGGGCGCTGTCATCCACAACCAGAGAAACTTTCTTCTCTTCCAGCTGTGATTCCAGCTGGATGATGAATTTATCTGCTACGTTACGAATGAATCGGGTAGCCAGCGCTTTGAACTGGATGATGGTATCCAGGCGATTTCTGAATTCAGGCGTAAACACGCGCTTGACGACTTCCATCGCATCGTTCGAATGATCCTGATGTGTAAATCCGACTGAGGCACGACTCGCTTCCTGTGCACCCGCATTACTGGTCATGACCAAAATAATATTGCGGAAATCTACCTTGCGACCATTGGAATCAGTCAAGGTGCCGTGATCCATGACTTGCAGCAATAAATTGAAGACATCCGGATGCGCTTTTTCGATTTCATCCAGCAGCAGCACTGCATGTGGGGATTTCAACACGGCATCCGTCAACAACCCACCTGCGTCATACCCCACATATCCGGGAGGCGCACCGATCAAGCGTGAAACCGTATGCCGCTCCATGTATTCAGACATATCAAAGCGAATCAGCTCGATACCCAGTACTTTTGATAACTGACGCGTCACCTCGGTCTTTCCTACACCGGTTGGCCCGGTAAACAGGAATGAACCTATGGGTTGGTCTTCGTTACCCAAACCAGAGCGCGACATTTTGATCGCAGAAGCGAGATGATCAATCGCTTCATCCTGACCAAACACAACCATTTTAAGATTGCGCTCAAGATTGCGTAGAGAATCCTTGTCAGACGACGAAACACTTTTTGGCGGAATTCTCGCCATTTTCGCCACAATCGCTTCGATATCCTGCACGTTAATGACTTTTCTTCGCGTATCAGCCGATTGCAAACGGCGATTAGCGCCGGCTTCATCAATCACATCAATTGCCTTGTCGGGCAGATGTCGGTCCGTAATATATTTTTCAGCCAGATCCGCTGCCGTACGCAAAGCGTTGTTTGTGTATTTGATCTCGTGGTGATCTTCAAAGCGACTCTTCAGGCCAAGCAAAATCTTGTATGTTTCTTCGGCACTCGGCTCTTCGACATCTATTTTCTGGAAGCGACGCGCGAGTGCGTGGTCTTTTTCGAAGATGCCTCGATATTCACTATAAGTAGTAGAACCAATGCATTTCAGTTCACCATTGGACAGCGGTGGTTTAATTAAATTTGAGGCATCCATGACACCACCAGAAGCAGAACCTGCCCCAATAATGGTGTGAATTTCATCGATAAACAGAATGGCATCATCGGCATCTTTTAGCTGTTTGAGTACGGCCTTGAGACGCTTTTCAAAATCTCCTCGATACTTGGTACCCGCTACCAGAGCGCCCAGATCAAGAGAATAAATAACCGCATTGGCAAGCACATCAGGGACCTCACCATCTACAATTTTCTTCGCCAGCCCCTCAGCAATTGCAGTTTTTCCCACACCGGCTTCGCCCACCAACAGAGGGTTGTTTTTTCGTCTGCGACAGAGAATCTGTGCGGTGCGCTCAAGCTCGTCATCGCGGCCAATCAGGGGGTCAATCTTGCCTTGCTTGGCCCGTTCGTTGAGGTTTGTGGCAAACTCTTCCAAAGGTGACTGCGATGCTTCTTCCGCATTCACGTCGTTACCTTCGGTGCTGATGGCTTCATCAGCTTCTTCTAATTTTGTAATGCCATGCGAGATGTAGTTGATCACATCCAGTCGAGTGATTTCCTGTTTGTTGAGCAAATACACAGCATGCGATTCCTGCTCACCAAAAATCGCCACCAGCACATTCACGCCGCTGACTTCTTTTTTACCAGAAGACTGCACGTGAAAGACCGCACGTTGAAGGACGCGCTGAAAACCGAGTGTTGGCTGAGTATCGCGGGAATCATCTAATGGCAACAGCGGGGTATGCTCATCTATAAATGCGTTCAAATCACGCGCTAATTGTGTGAGATCTCCACCACACACACGCAACAGATGTGTCGCCGTATCGTTACTTAAAATTGCTAACAACAAGTGCTCGACCGTCATGAATTCATGGCGTTTCTCCCGCGCATCCTTAAAGGCCTGATTGAGAGATGTTTCGAGTTCTTTGTTTAGCATTCGGAATTCCTCTAGTAGTTCAGTCAGAAATAGCCCATTCCTGACTGTTTTTGTTGCCTGACTACCCTATCAAACTGACTAGGCCTCTTCTGACGTACAGAGCAATGGATGATTGTTTTCGCGTGCAAACTCATTTACCTGCGAGGTTTTCGACTCGGCGATATCCCGAGTAAACGCACCGCAGATCCCTTTACCTTTGGTGTGAACATTGAGCATCACCCGGGTTGCGTTCTCACGATTTAGATTAAAGAACTTTTCCAGTACCGTTACAACGAACTCCATCGGGGTATAGTCGTCGTTCAATAAAACCACGTTGTAAAGATTCGGTTCTTTCAACTCAGGCTCGGCGACTTCAACCGCCAAACCCACGTCATCATCATATTGCTTTTTATCTGACATTTTTACGTATTATCTCGGTCTCTGTATGCGCGGTTCGAGTTATTCACATTCCTTTGATGATTTGATCGCCAAATCCAGAGCAGGAAACCTTGGTTGCACCGTCCATTAAACGCTCAAAATCGTAAGTAACGTTTTTACTGGAAATTGCTGCTTTAATTCCATCAATAATCAAGTCTGCCGCCTCGAGCCACCCCATGTGCCGGAGCATCATTTCGGCAGAAAGAATCAATGAACCAGGATTCACTTTATCTTGACCGGCATATTTTGGTGCAGTTCCGTGGGTGGCTTCAAATAGGCCAATAGTATCAGACAGATTTGCGCCTGGTGCGATACCAATACCGCCAACCTGGGCGGCAAGTGCATCAGAAATATAGTCTCCGTTTAAATTCATGGTAGCGATCACTGCATACTCAGCCGGGCGCAATAAAATTTGCTGCAAGAAAGCATCGGCAATCACATCTTTAACGATGATCTGCTTACCTGTATTGGGGTTTTCGAACTGATGCCAGGGGCCACCGTCCAAAGGTTCTGCACCAAATTCATCACGTGCGATTTCGTAGCCCCATTCTTTAAAAGCACCTTCGGTAAATTTCATGATGTTGCCCTTGTGGACAAGCGTCATAGAGCTGCGATCATTATCGACTGCGTATTGCAGTGCTTTGCGAACCAATCGTTTGGTGCCTTCACTGGAAATAGGTTTGATGCCAATGCCAGAGGTATCAGGAAAACGAATTTTCGATACACCCATTTCATTGGTGAGAAATTTGATGACTTTTTTAACGTCATCAGAGCCAGCTTCCCATTCCACACCGGCGTAGATGTCTTCCGAATTCTCACGGAAGATCACCATGTTGGTTTTCTCAGGCTCTTTCACCGGGCTGGGGGTGCCGTCAAAATAACGCACTGGACGTAGGCAGAGGTATAAATCCAGCTGCTGTCGCATCGCCACATTAAGCGACCGAATACCGCCGCCAACGGGTGTGGTCAAAGGCCCTTTGATTGCAACTAGATATTCTTTAATGGCTGCAAGCGTTTCATCTGGCAACCAGGTATTTTCACCATACACTTCATTGGCTTTCTCGCCGGCAAAGATTTCCATCCATGCAATGCTGCGTTTGCCTTGATAGGCTTTTTTAACTGCAGCATCAATCACCTTGAGCATCACCGGGGTGATATCAACACCAATGCCATCGCCTTCGATATACGCGATAATGGGGTTATCAGGTACATTCAGGGAATTATCCGCATTGGCTGTTATTTTCTCTCCAGATGCCGGTGTCTCGATGTGCTCAAAAGCCATTCATTGTCTCCGTTTTTGAGGGTTTTTTAGTCACTAATTATTAAGGGCGTCTTGTGTTAGAGAATGATCACTTACACGTGTAAACTCACATTCTCCGCCTTGACACGACGCATTTAAAGGCTAATTCGAGCAATTACCCTGTTTAGAAACTACTCGCCGAGTAGTGACACTTTAAAAGGTTATGACGAATCTACAATTGGATCATTATATACCGAAACTGCTGCTGGTTTCTTGGATATTCCCAGTCAGTCATGCTGATGATCTACTCAATAATATTGGGGTCAGCGGCAGCATTTATCAAGCTTGGATGGATTTTTTATGAGCCAAAAAATACCTGTTATTGTCGGAATCTCTGGCGGCGTTGACTCTGCTGTGGCGGCATTACTGCTGATTGAACAGGGCTACGCGGTTGAAGGACTGTTCATGAAAAACTGGGAAGAAGATGACGATGAGGAATACTGTACCGCCGCTGAAGACCTCGCGGATGCACAGTCTGTCTGCGATCAATTGGGAATCCGCCTGCGGACGGTGAATTTCTCTACCGAGTACTGGGATCGAGTTTTTGAGTACTTCCTGGAAGAATATCGCAGCGGTAGAACACCCAATCCCGACATCATGTGTAACAAGGAGATTAAATTCAAAGCCTTTCTCGATTATGCAAGATCATTGGGGGCTGAGTTTATTGCCACCGGCCATTACGCGCGAATCACAAAGGATCACGACACTTACCAATTGCGCACTGGACTTGATGACAGCAAAGATCAAAGTTATTTCCTCTACACACTGGGGCAACCGCAATTGGCAAAAAGCTTGTTCCCGCTGGGAGAAATGGAGAAAACAGATGTACGGGGACTCGCCAGAAAGCACAACTTTACGAATTCTGATAAGAAAGACAGTACTGGCATCTGCTTTATCGGGGAACGGAAATTCAGCGAATTTCTGAATCGTTTCTTACCCGCACAACCTGGCGAAATCATTACGCCTGAGGGTGAGGTTCTCGGCCAGCACAATGGCCTAATGTATTACACCATGGGGCAGCGGCAGGGTCTGGGAATTGGCGGTCGAAAAGATAGCAACACTGAACCGTGGTTTGCTGCGGAAAAAAATCTACAAACCAATCAACTGGTCGCCGTGCAAGGACATGATCATCCGCTGTTGATGCACAGCAGCCTGGATGCCTCCCAACTTACCTGGGTAAGTGGTGATGCGCCCGATTTACCACGTCATGCCACGGCAAAAATTCGCTATCGACAACAATCACAGCCCTGTCTGTTGGAATCCATTGAAGAGGGTTCTTTGCGCGTGGTTTTTGACCAGCCCCAGCGCGCGATTACAGGCGGGCAATCCATTGTGATTTACGAGGATGATAATTGCCTTGGTGGCGGCATCATTGATCACCGTCATAAATAGTCGTTAGTGTAGTGCCTAGTCTGATCGATGATTAAGGTAGCCAGTAAATGCGTGAGAGCGAGGCGCAGTCCGTAGTGAATGGTGGTTCCATTTGTCCTCCACCCCTAAACTCACACAGTCAATAACTAGAAAACTTGCTGCAAAAATCCCGATGGTTGATTTTATTCTTTGTTTAAATAATACCTCGCAACATTGACCTGTATCAAACCTCAGACATGATTGAGCAGCAGCGGTTATTAAATTCAAATTTCTAATTTAATTGATCAAGGAGAAATCGAAACTACGCTGGGCCAGGTTATCCAACCCATTAATGCAGAAAATTTACGCAAAGCACATACAATGATTGAACAAGGCCATTCCATTGGGAAAATAGTTTTAGAAAATTGGTCTTAGCAATACATATACTTCCCGCACCCAAGAATGCCCGTTTATAGCACGCATCTTTTCACCAATGGCTGCGTTGCAAAACCTCGCAATAGTCCCGCTATTACTGCGTTTTTGCGCCTTGCCCTTGACGAAAATCTACGCACTTATGTCCATGGATGGACTGTATTTCGCAAAGAGCCAGGATGGCGGTGCGTCTAAATCAGGCATTCTTGAGTGCGAAAAGTATATCAACGTCGAGGATAAAACATGAATGAATTAATCGTAACTGCTGGTATTCCATATTGATGCTAAAGGGCGTTGAACGGATTTCTCGCGCACATGGCTGAAAAAAACCTTTCCGCTAAAGGTCACAAAATAAAATATTCAGATGTCACTAAAGATACCTGGGATGTTGACAGAGAAGTGGCTAAATTATTATGGGCCGAGACAATTATCTACGTGATGCCAATCATGTGGTTTAATATGCCAGCGCCGATGGTGAAATGGCTAGATCAGGTGCTGCTCTATGGAAAGACCTTTATTATCACAGATGACTATGGCGAAGGAGGCCAAGTCCCTGCGGATAATTTTATGATTGTCGCAACCTCCAATTTAAAAAGCAGTGACTTGGGAGAAGGTGCTGTACTAAACAATGCGCCACATATCAATGATGTTCTTCAGCCTTTAATTATGACCAATCACTACCTCAGTATTCGCAATCAAATACCAACATTCCACGCAGGAGATGTTATTGCAGGTGATACAAGCTGGATTCAATCTTCTTTTGAAAAGCACCTCAACGATAATTTTAATTAATGCCCAATAACAACACTAATCACAGCATCAATAACAAACCACGGTTACTACTGGTCGAGGATGATCAGGAGCTTGCACCAATGATTGTCGCTTTTCTTGGCGATGAAGGTTTTGAGATGGAATGGATTGATAATGGCATCGAAGCGGTTGAACGCATTCACGCAAGCCCCCAGCCAGATTTGGTGATTCTCGACGTGATGTTACCGGGGTTAAACGGGCTGGAAGTGTGTCGGCAAATTCAGGATCAATATACCATTCCGGTTTTAATGCTCACTGCCAAAGATGATGAGCTCACCGAAATTACCAGCCTTAATCGTGGCGCTGATGGTTATCTAACAAAACCGGTTCGCCCCCATGTACTGCTGGCTCACATTAAGTCTTTATTAAGACGCTCCAGTAACGCATCCGAGATAAAACCGGCCACCGGCAAAGAGACTTTGCAGGTTCAAAGCCTCAGTTTACAACCTACTGCTTTAGCGGCCTCAATGGATGGCAACCCCATGAATCTGACCACAGCAGAATACCAACTGCTAGAGCATTTTGTGCGCAATGCCGGGCGCATGGTCACGCGTGAGGAGCTTTATCAATCGTTGCGGGGGATCGAATATGATGGCCTGGATCGCTCAATAGATATGCGCATCTCGGTGCTGCGAAAGAAAATGAATGATGCGCGGCCTCCGTTTCGATATATCAAAACCGTCCGTGGAAAAGGCTATCTGCTGGCGCTTGAATAACAGCAGGGATCCTCATACTGACAATCGCTGACATAATCTCTACTGTGACTGACGCTGGTCCTCGCTATAATTTTTCAATGCTAAAGATTAAACGGTATTAATTCATTGAAGCATTTAGTCCTAAAATTCATCCTTGCAATAACTGCTGTGGTTGTGATGATCGTGATTGCCGGTTTTATCAAATTTAATTTCATTGATATCCCTTTTGATGGCGATCCAGAGCATTACATCACTGAATCCGGGGAGAGATTAACGGTCAGTCGTCGTGTTGATGGCTCACTGATACTGAGCACTTCAAAATCACGTGAGGTTCTTTTATTTAGAGAAAAAAGTGCTTCAGGTGAGAAATTTAGCACCAAAAACCAGCGCTTGGTTTTCTGGCGAAAAGGCTCGAACTTCTTTATTGAAGAAGATGAGAAAATTACTTTGAAAGGAAGCCTGGTAGACGTTGCCAGCCATTAAACGAAATTATTACAAACAGAGCAAGATCAATGAAAAATCTTAACTATTTATTTGGCCTGTTAGGGCTATTATTTTTGACAGGTTGCACGCAGATTCTAGTCACTGCGCTCAATCAAATTGAGATGACAGAAATTGCTGTTCAAGGCGATAAAATGTACCTGATTGGAGACTTTAACTCCAAATCCTATGCGCAAGTCACATCCGCTATTGAAGCGCATACCGAGGTGAAAACCATTGTACTCACAGCAAGCTCTGGCTCTTTAGATGACGAGACGACTTTTAAGCTGGCGAGATATATTAGAAGTAAATCACTCAATACCCGGCTATTAAATAACAGCGTGATTGCATCTGGTGCGGTGGACTTATTTTTATCCGGTACGCAAAGAACCATAGAAAAAGGTGCGAAAATTGGCGTGCATTCCTGGTCTGATGGCTCGAAACAAGGCAAAGATTTTCCTCGTGATCATCCAGATCATGCTCTCAATGCCAATTACATCAAAGACATGATGGGAACAGATGCATTTTATTGGTTTACCATTTATTCTGCACCGGCAGACGCAATATACTGGATGACTGAAAAAGAGATTAACCAGTTCAACCTTGCAACCACGGCACTGGCCGCACCTAGTTATGATAAAACACCGTTTGGTGAGCGTTTCTTGCAAGAGCGCAAGGTAATTCTACAAGACTAACCAGCGATCGGTGCAACCGGGGTTAATTAGATGAATGTGCTTTTTATACGGATTTATTTAAGCGCACTGGCATTTCTATTAATGGCTTTTTTTCTGATCATGTTTGTTGCTAATTCTGTTATCTATAACCGGTTATTAATCGATACTTCCGAGTCCATGCATCAAGTGATTGCGCAGGCATTAATGCAGGAGAAACCTGTGGACTGGCAGGATAAAGTAAAAACCTATAATGCACTTGTCACCGACTACACCGTATCGCTGATTGCGCTGGACAGTTTAAACAAAGATGAGCAGCAACAGTTGTCATCGCGGAATACGCAAACTATTCTTTCTGACAATATCCCGGGGCGTGCAGATTTATATACATTATCCAAGTTACCCGATTCAAACTGGATACTTAAAATTGATGAAGATGATAGTACAGGTGATCTTCTCAGTGAAAGGGTTGATGCCATTATCATTTTTGTCTTGCTCATGGCACCGCTAGCTTTCGCGCTGTTTTTATTAGTACGAAAACTCACTTCGCCGATTCAACATCTAACCCAAGTGGCAGAAAAACTTGGCAAGGGTGACTGGAGTGCGCGGGCAAATCAAAACCTTGCGCCACCGATGAATACGCTGGCGCAAGGTTTTAATACTATGGCGGAGCAGCTCGATCACACCATAAAAGAACAACAGGTTTTAATCGGAGCCATTCCTCACGAGCTGCGTTCGCCACTGGGTAAAATTCGTTTTGCACTGGATATGACCCGTGACAAAGAGACGTTAGCAGCACTGCGTGAGAATATCGAAAATATCGACGGTTATGTGGATGAAATGCAAGCAGCAGTCGATGAAATTCTTGAATTGAATCGGTTACAAAATAAAGCCAACATTGAGCTTACCCCGGTTAAGTTATGCCGCCTTTTGAATGCGTTGATTGACTCGCGATCAACAGACGCGCCCGAGCTTAAATTTAGCATTGACTGCGCTGCGTCAATGAAAGTTTTTGCTCATACCTCGCTACTAAAACGCGCCATACAGAATTTATTACAAAATGCTGAGCGCTATGCGCAGTCGGCCATCAAAGTAAGCGCGCGGCAAGAAGGCAACGCGGTTATTATTTGTGTGGATGATGATGGCGAAGGCATCGCCAAAGAGAAACGCAGCCTACTTTTCACCCCTTTTACCACGCTGGATAGTAGCCGTAGCCGCAGCACAGGCGGCATTGGCCTAGGTCTGGCGATTGTAAAAATTATTATGCAAAAACATAGCGGTGATGTGTCGGTAACCCGTAGCCCAATGGGTGGCGCGCGTTTTGAACTGCGCTGGATGCTGACAAACGCTGACAAACCATGACCAAAAGCTGGCTGATTTCATTGCTATGATGCGGGAATATACTCAGCGCCCCTATCACTTTTATCAGGATTCTTATAATGAAAAAACCACTTATAGCCGCTGTGTTACTTGCCTCTAGCCTGTTGTCCGCTTGCGGAGGTGGCAATAGTTCCGATCCCACCTCACCGCCTGTCACACCGCCGGTAGTTGATCCAAATCCTGTTGAGTCAGCCATTAATAGCGAGTTGAAAAACTTAAGCTATAGTGCGAGTAAAGCCAGTGCTGATGGTTTTGTTGACGTGGAAATAGGGCCTAACGATATTTCTCTTCATCTTAACCTTCTACTGGAAGATGCTTCCAAAGTGGGATTTATTTCCGAGATTAGAGACCCAGATAACGCAGTTATCTACCGTGCGGATTTAGATATTAATACCGGAGACATTAACAGTATTGTAAGTGATTTTGCTGATACGCCTTATGGTGGAGAAGGCGATTTTTCTATTTATTTACCCTCGAGCCCCAAGGTCGAAATAAAGGAAGGTAATTACCGATTTACTTTCATTCGTGAAGATAACAGTCCGTTACGCAAAGTCAATGCATTGGTTAAATCAATCCCTGCCGGCACAACAGTCGATACACAAACCTACAAAGCAAATCTTAATGTTTGGATTGCGCACCCTGAGCCGGAATTCAGCAGCGATGCCTTTAAGTTGCTTGTTAATACTGAATATAAAGACAGCATCAACCGTATACTCGCTCCACATGCTTTGAGTATCGATGCCATTACTTTTTATACTGCCACAGATACTCAAAAACAACAGTTCGCTGATCTGGATGTAGAAAACGGGCTGGAAAGTGCCTGTCTCGCCATGTTAGCGGACACAGAAAATAAACTAGCCTTTAATTTAATTTATGTTCGTGACCTAGTAGATGAAGACGGAGAAAGTGCTGCTGCCGGCGTATCACCTGCGCCGGGGACGTTGCTCGATAATAACGCTGGAAATGGGTGTTTCTTTGTCGCACAACAAGCCTATGTGGCCGAGCCAGAAAACGGTTTTACCCAGGATCTCGCTAATCAAATGATGGCAGGAAACATTTTGCATGAAGCCTCGCATTTTATGTCGCTAGAACATCCCACCGAAGCGAATGGGGACGATTTTGATTTTTTCGACGATACACCTGAGTGTGATGCAGCGACTTTTGATGGGCGCGATAACCCACAATTTGGTGTGCCTGGCGAGTTAGATGGTGAGCTTACCGATTTTGAATGTGGTGAAGATGGAGGCGCAAGCAACTTCCTGTTTTACGGTGGTGTTCCACAATTCCTGCCTTTTATCATGTCACTGGATCAAGCAAAAACAGTTCGCCGCTATCCCCTGTTTACACGCGTGAACTAATTTTTTATACGTTGGCTATTCGAGGCGAGTTTGAAACGGGCAATGCCTCTCCACAACTGGAGCCAGGCATGCCTTAACGCCGGTCTAAATAATATTTTAAACACCTTCGATGCAAGCGGTATTGTTAACCGGCCAGCCTATTCATGCGCCTAACATTGGAAGATATTTGATGCTGTGGTACTTCAATGGATAATGAGATGTAGTGTTTTTAATTCATCCACTGGAATTTCATCTATGTTCTACCAGGCTTCTTTGGCATTGGTGGAAAGTATCCATGCGAAATAGATTTTATGTCTGATGCGCTTTATCTGGGATTGGCCTATAAGAACCTTCAATGGTTGTCGATGATTACAACCGTGAAGCTTTAGAGATTGAGATTGATCTTTGACGAGGACTGCCACCACTACACTAGTGTAGATAGGCTGACGCAATACTGACAATATTGTTAGACTGGACAAATGGATAGAAATGACAAAAATCGTCTCATCGCATTGGCTGCGATGTTTCAAGCCAGCGACCTTATTGGTGAACTGGCTTACAAAGGTCAGGCTGATCAGGATTTAATGCAACCCTTGATCCACAGCGTGTTTGACAACTCCAGTCACTCGATTGAAGCGATTTATGATGGACTGGATCATTTGCGCCCGGGGTTTGAGCTTGCCAAAGGCATCCTGATCAACCCTGGCAAAGGTCAAAAATCGATGGCCATTACCCGCTACACCGTCACGCTGATGCATTTGCAACGCAAGCTTGAGAAAAATCCGCAGATGGCGGATAAGCTCATTGAGGAAATTGAATCTACAGAACGGCAGATAGAGTTTTTTGGCGGCATGCTCAACCCTACTGTCATCAGTCGGCTCGCTGATATCTATCAGGGAAGCATTAGTAAAATGGAACCAAAGATCATTGTGAAAGGCGAACAATCATGCCTTGATCAAGCCGATATCGCTGCTCAAATACGCGCCTTACTGCTGGCCGGCATTCGCAGCGCTGTACTCTGGAGTCAAGCAGGTGGCGGTAGATTTACTTTGATGATGCGGCGCAAACAACTAGCTGAAGAAGCGACTAAATTACTGCGCCCGATGAAAGTTGTCCATTAGCTAAAGATCGTTTAGAGGCGACAACTCACTCTAAAACCAATGATATTCACTCTGAGTCGTGGATGAAAATCGGAACGTATGGCGCTGCGTACACTGACTGGGTTGTTTAACCAGGATCCACCACGCAAAACTCTCGGCAATTGGTTATTCCCCGCTTCCCACACAGAACCATCCGTAGGCGCGCCTGTAAAATCCTCATGCCAGTGATCCTGACACCATTCCCAGGTATTCCCGAGCATGTCGTGCAGACCCCAGGCATTGGGCTGAAAACGTCCAACGGGTGCAGTGGTTTCATCATCCCATTTACTGCCACAGGTTTCACAGACGGTGTGATCTTGGCCTAGTTTGTCTCCCCACCAATAAGCCGTTTTCGTATCTGCCCGGGCTGCGTATTCCCATTCAGCCTCGCTGGGTAACTTATATTCACGACCGGTTTGCTCGGTTAGCCACTTGCAGTAAGCCACCGCATCATAGTAAGAGACATTGATTGCTGGACGCGTTTTTCTGCCCCAGCCTTCATCCATCGGCAAATCACGGCCTGTCGCCTTGGCGAACACATCATAATTGGCGAAGGTAACCGGATAACGTCCGATCGCAAATGCGTAGTCAATGGTGACCGGATGCTGCGGCTTCTCATCCTTAAAGCTACCAAATTCATCTTCAGATGAACCCATGACAAACTGCCCTGCCGCTAACGCAATCATTTGTGGTGCCTGATCGCTATTGTTGAGCACGTCATAGAACATCTGCCCCGGTTCTGGCGGGTTCTGAGAGGTCGAGTCGTTATTGGCAGGATTGGTCATGGTTACAAAGTCAATTCATCTGAGCGGTGCTGTTTCTGTTAATTATCGTTCTAGTAATCCAACAATGTTGCTTTGATGGGTACTAATTATCTGTATTTTGCTAAACATCAGGTCTATTGTCGGTAGAATCAGGCCGTTTGTCTGTGACGCAAGTACGATCCTGATTGATACCAGTCCAGGTGATCTACTTGTATACCGGTTTTTGACCTAGCGCTTTATTTGAGGACATTGGATTACGCGTAGTCACCGCTCCCGACGTGCAACGACTGCCCATATCCCACGCCATTTTAAAATTAACGAGAGCGGGTGCGCGACGACAGCGATCCGCTTTGGTTCTGTAAATAGAAACGAAACATTGTCCACCCTCCACTTCTGTCTCGATTGAAAAGTCCTCAATGCTCGTACACCCGGTACCCGTCACTGTAAAACTAATTTCTCCACGCTGAGCAGCAAATGCATGTAGCTTTTCCAGACGATACATCGCAGTAACGCTGGATTTCCCACTTTTTGCTGAAATTTTTTCTGATGGTTTGGAGAGCATTGTGATTTCCTCACTAGGTTCGTTCGAGTCGCTACTAATGGGCTGTAGAGTACAGCCTTGAATACACAGTGTAGCCAGAATCAAAACGGATAAAACCTGGATTCGACTAGCGTATTTCATGATAGTAATTGCTCCAGAATTTTGATTGCTGATCGCGTACCCGTGACCAGTTGCTGCTCAATATCAGCCAGCAGAATTTCTTTTGTTCCTCTACCAGCAGCCGGATTCGCAACAATCGCAAGCGCCGCATAGCTAAGATCCAGCTCACGTGCCAGAGAGGCTTCGGGCATTCCTGTCATGCCAACGATATCGCAGCCATCTCGTTCGAGGCGATTGATTTCAGCAGCAGTTTCGAGCCGAGGCCCCTGGGTTGCGGCGTATACGGCCGTGTCAGTGATTTCGATACCGGCTTGCTCTGCTGCTGCAATGAGTTGACTACGCAGATCAGGACTATAGGGTTGCGAAAAATCAATGTGTGTCACACGGCTTAGATCCTTCTCGAAAAATGTCTGACTACGATTATAGGTGTAATCAATAATCTGATCAGGAATCACCACTGAAGCCGTCGGAATAGTTGAATTAATGCCACCAACAGCGGCAAATGCAATGATATTGCTAACGCCCAGATGTTGGAACGCCCAGATATTTGCGCGGTAATTGATTCGATGAGGTGGAATTTGGTGTCCGTGCCCATGACGCGCCAAAAAGATCACTTCATGACCAAATAGCTTGCCAGTCGTAAACGTACCGGAGGGTTCTCCATAAGGCGTATGCACGACTTCTCGCCGGGTAATTTCCAGCCCCTTTAGCGTTAGCACGCCGCTGCCGCCAATAATGCCGGTTTTAATTGTTGTCTTACTCTGGTTCATGAATGGGCGAAAACTCGCTATCGTCGCAAAAATACTATTGGATGATAGCAGGTGTCTTTTGGCGCATGATTTCTGGGTGGCCAATATAGTAACCTTGCAAATAATCGACGCCGATCTCACGCAGCCCGTCAGCAATTTCCTCAGTTTCTACATATTCGGCAATCGTCTGGATATTCATTAACCCGGCAATCCGCTGGATGGATTCAACCAGCCCGTAGTCAACCGGATCAGACATAATTTCGCGCACAAATACACCATCGAGCTTGACGAAATCTACCGGTAAGTTTTTGAGATGCGATAAAGATGAAAAACCAGTGCCGAAATCATCCAACGCAAAGCGACACCCCAAAGCACGCATATCGTTCATAAAATCAACGGCTTGATCAATATTTTCCATTGCGGAAGATTCGGTCACTTCGAAACAGAGCTTGCCGGCAACCGCTGGGTTAGCTTTGAGACGAGCATGAATTTGCTGCTTGAATTCTGGGTCACAGAGCGACGTTGTCGAAATATTGACCGAATAAAAGTCCCCGTCCAGATCACCAGACTCGAGATTCTCGATCATCTTATAAACCACCCAACGATCCAGAATACTGGTGAGCTGATATCTCTCGATCACGGGTAAGAAAAATCCTGGTTTGACTAGCTTGTCTCCATCCCTGAGTCTCACCAGCACTTCGAATGCATTGGTACCGGTGTGATGATTGACGCGCTGAATCGGTTGCTGAAACAAACACAGTTTGTCACCGTTAATCGCGTCGTGAAATTTCTCTAGCCACAAAGCATCACCGGATAACTTCCCTTTTGTCTGTTCATCACCAAAAATACGAATTTGGTTACGTCCCCCGCGCTTAGCTGAGTAACAAGCCTGGTCAGCCATATCCAGAATTTCATCCACATTTAGGCTTGAACGCTCAATTTGTAATAAACCGATGCTGGAACCAATTTCAAAACACTGGTTTTCCCAGTAAAAACGAAAGGTTTTAATACTGTTGTGCAGATCCTGTATTAACCGACGCGCCTGATCCAAATGACAGTGACGCAGTAAAATAGCGAACTCATCACCCCCAATACGCGCCAGCACATCGTTGCCGCGGACTTTACGCCGAAACAAATCCGCCAGCTGTATTAGTAACTTGTCTCCTGCACGGTGTCCCGCAGCATCATTGACCTTTTTGAAGAAATCCAAATCGAGATAGCAAAGCACATGTTCATCATCTGCTTGCAACAACTGCAGTTCGTTATTCAGTAATGACTTGAACGCCTGAGCGTTGAGTAAGCCCGTCAACGCATCGTGGTGAGCCGCAAAGTAAAGCTTGTCAGAGCTCAGTTTGGTATCAGTGATATCGCTCATTGACCCTCTGAAACCCAAAAACCCCTGATCCTTATGGTAAAACGGCCTACCTACCAAATGTACAACGCGATTCTTCCCAGCGTGATTGAGTAACTTACAGGATATTTCTAATGGTGTTTTTGCTGAAAAGTGCTTGTAAAAACATTCTAAACCCTCTGCACTGAGGTTATTGCCAAAATACTCAACAAAAGAAGTTGTTGTAAAATTGTCTTCCGGCAAGCTGAGACGGTTTTGTGAGCCGGCATCAATGAAGGTCAGTATGCCTTGAGCATCCGTTTCCCAGAAATAATCGCTAGCTTGCGTTGCAAAATCCTTGTATCGATCGAGCGCTCGCGACAGCGAGGTTTGCTCCTTTTTGAGCTGATTGATTGTTTCACCCAGTTGACGGGTAAGAAAATCTGCGTAGCCACCTTCCTGAGATTGAGTTGAAAAATTATTCTCATCTGAATCAACCAGCAATTTCACTCTCTGCTCGGTGTAGACATCTTGTACCAGCCGAACAATTTCATCCACGTTAGTAGGCTTTTGAACGATCTGAACGGCACCGGCATCCAGAGCAACCCTGCTATCTTTAGCTTTCAAATACCCTGATTTATAGAGTAAAACAGGGATATCTTTAAACTTTTGATTCCCGCAAACTTCCTGACAAAGCGAGTAACCATCCATCTCGGGGAGATCCACATTCACCAGAACCACATCGGTGCTACGCCGATGCATTGTCTCCAAAGCCTCGTAACCGTGCCCCGCGCAATGGACATTTTTAAATGCCTGGCTTAGTTGGTCAGCCCAATATTGGGTCAAATCAGCATCGTCATCGACGATGAGCAGTGAAAGTTGGTTGGTACGATACATTAACAATGGTCGCTAAAAATAGAGTTAAGAATGACACTAGACATTTTGCGGGAAAATGCTACAAAAAACTGACGACAGCCGCCGATTATCTGACATTCTAGCGCTAACTTCATCACATTTTAGCCGAAGACTACGCTTAACCCGGAAAATATCATCCACCTCTTGCGCTATAAGCAGCGCAAGGTCGCTGGACAACAGACTAAATTCAGAGGGTGTTACGCATAAAAAAGGGCGCTTGTGC